>CADCGT010000001.1 GCA_902801125.1 uncultured Pseudomonadota bacterium
GGCGACAATTCCGGCATCTGGTACAAACGCGAACACACCCGGTGAAACCGTCGTCACATACACCGATACCGCCGGCACAATCGGCGAACGCGGGATTTTTAATCCAGAAACGGATTTTGATCTTCAAAATAATACGATTGCACCTGGGCATGAAGGTGACCTGGTGACAGCGGGTATTTTCCCGGATGTTGGTCGGATGTATAACCAGATACGAGAAATTCAAAACAATATGCCCGATTTTGATGACCTGCCGGAAACGACGGTCACATATAAAACATGCACAGAATGGTTGGACGGTGCGGCGCATACAGACCAAAACTGTATCCTGTGGAATTTAACCGATAAGGATGTTTATGGCAAATGCCGTAATCACAGCGATTGTGACTGGATGGATTCGCAGTGCACGGGGGATTCTGCGGGAACGTGCAACAGGGACACCGGGAAATGTTATTGTGGTATGCGGTAAAAAACACCGGCAACCGCCGGTGTTTTTTGATGTTTTTTGCTGGGTTATTTTCCCGGCTTTTTTGGCAAAAAATGCAAAAAAGGCCGGGAATTTTGTTATTATTTTTTGCCGGTAATTTTATCAACAATCTCGGTCAAATGCGCGCGCGTCGTGAACGAAATTACAATTTGCCCAGCCCCACCCCGTCGTTCGGTTATTTTAACACGCGACATCAACGCATGGCCGATGCGCTTTGTCATATCGTTTATTTCCGATTCGTTCATAGATTTATCGTTGTATGCACGCGCACGCGGGGCGCGCGTGGCGCGTTTTACTTTCTTTTCTGTATCTGCGACCGATAAACCGCCCGCAACAATTTCTTGTGCCAATTTTTCCGGGTCGTCGGCAACCGCAATCGCACGCGCGTGTGATGCGGATATTTCACCCCGCTCTACCATTTTCTTAACAGATGCCGGTAACGCATTCAAACGAATAAGATTTCTTATATAACTTTCCGATTTTCCGATTAAACGCGAAACATCGTCCATTGTATATTTGCACTTGTTCATAAGGTTCACATAGGCCGCGGCCTCTTCTATCGGATTAAGGTTTTCGCGCTGAACATTTTCAATAAGTGCGATTTCCATCGCGTTATCATCCGCCAAATTCTTGATAATCGCCGGGATTTCCGCCAAGCCCGCCATTTTTGATGCACGATACCGGCGTTCGCCCGCCACGATTTCATACATATTTGGCCGATTTTTAACCGTCCGCAGTAAAATCGGTGTTAAAACGCCCTTTTCCCGAATTGACGCCGCAAGGTCCGCCAAATCTGATTCTGTAAATGTTTTACGCGGTTGGTCTGGATTCACATCAATCTGGGCCAATGGAATTTGCCGCACAACCACGCGTTCTGTGCCCGCCAGTATAGATATATCGGGCGCAACACCAATTTCATTCTGTAAATCATTTAAATCACGTCCAAGTCCGAATTTTGCCATAACCTATTCCCCCTTTGCCAATTTTTGAACCAATTCCGTTGCAACACGCAGATATGCCTGGGCCCCGGTCGAATTAAAATCATAAAACAATGCCGGTTTACCGTGGCTTGGTGCCTCGGCTACACGAACATTGCGCGGAATAACCGTCTTGAAAACCCGGTCGCCAAATGTCGCGCGAACATTCTCTTCTACCTGGCGCGTCATGGCGGCACGTTTGTCGTACATAGTTAACAACACCCCCAAAACATCAAGGTTTGGATTCCATTTCTGGCGCACACCGCGTATATTGTTCACAAGATGTAAAACACCTTCTAGTGAAAAAAATTCGCATTGTAACGGTATTATAACATGGTTTGCCGTGGTCAAGGCGTTCAATGTCACATAACCCAACGCCGGCGGGCAATCCAACAATATAAAATCATAATGTTCCATTATTGGTCGCAAAGCATCACGCAGCCGATATTCCCGGTTTTCCATATCCAATAACTCAACCTCGGCCCCGGATAATGCCTGGGTTGATGGCAAAATATGCAACCCCGGCACCGCGGTCGAAAGTATGTTTTCCGCCGCCGTCGATGTACCCATTAAAACACCATAAACACTCTGCGTGTGCGACGAACGCACAAACCCAAGCCCCGTTCCGGCATTGCCCTGGGAATCAAGGTCTATCAGCAATACACGCTTTTTAATCGCGGCCAACGACGCACCCAAATTTATCGCGGTTGTGGTTTTACCCACCCCGCCCTTTTGATTTGCAAACGCAATTATTTCCGTCATATTTTTGCCTTCCTTTTTTCATGCGCAGTATAATTCAAACGCAGCACACAGGTCAAGCAACAAAGTTAAAAAATTAAAAAAACAACTTAAAACAATATATTACACACTATTTCACATGAAATAAATTACCAAAACACAAAAAGCATGTAAAAACAACGCGTTATTTTCTATTTCATATGAAATTACCGGCCGAATCGCACAATTATGATAAAACCATCGCCGGTCTTGGATGGAATTAGTTCATAATCAAAGTTGTATTTTTGTTTTGCAACCGCAATTTCGTTTTCAATTTCCCGTCCTTTTAGCAAAAAAAGCCGGCAATTTATACCACGAACATAATCAAGAATCTTAACCAATGGTGCAAATGCCCGTGCAGTAATTACAAATTTCCCGGCATTTTTTGCATTTTTTATCAAAAAAGCCGGCAAGAAGTTTTCTACGCGCCCATGATAAATTGTTAAATTTTCCAATTGTAATTCCGTGCGGACCGCATTTAAAAAATTCACCTTTTTGCCAATCGATTCGATACATGTCACATGCCAACCCAATATTGCCAAAACAACACCCGGAAAACCGGCACCAGACCCAAAATCAATAATTTCTACATCGCGTGGCAAAATGTCCGCCAATTGCGCCGAATCGGCAAAATGGCGCGTTTCAATATCACCAAGCGTACTTGGTGCAACAAGGTTCATTTTTACCGACCATTCGCGTAAAAGTTCGGCGTAGCGTTCAAATTTTTCTTTACTATTCATATTATTATTGTAGCATAACTTTTACTATGGCAAAGAAAAAAACTTTATTTTATACAATTATTTTTATTATCGCGTTTTTGGTGGGGTGGGGCGTATATAATGCGTTTCGTGCCGACCGCGCCACACCGGAATATAGCGGTATCCCCCAGACAAAATATGGGGCGTTCTTGGCGGCCCAACACGCAATCTATGTCAACGATTTTGAATCGGTGGACGATTTCGTGACCACAATTTCAGATATAGAATACGACACCGTCAAAAACACACGCGTGTTGGCGGAATTTTTGTCGGGGAAAATTCCCAATGATGTGGCGTCTATTGCCAACGACAAAAACATTGCATCGCGGTTGATATACGACGCATATTTGGTTCAACACGACCGATGGGACGATTTGTATAAACGCCGCTATACAGAGAAAACCGCCGTATACGCGCCTTTACGCATTTGGGCGGCCGTTGCCAAAGACCGTATAACCGAAACATTAAAATATATCGACACAATCGATTCTAACCCGTCTTGGCGCGCGTTCCTGCGCGGCCAGGTTTATGCAGAGCAGGGCAAGTTTGATGCCGCCGCAACCGCGTTCGCAGGCGTTAGTCCAGAATTTATGAATATAAACGATTATATGTATATCATGTCGTTCTATCGCGCACATGGTATGAATGATGCCGCCACAGAATTACAACAAAAATTTGTATCTACGCCCGGTGGAATGTTTATGTCATCATACGATGATTTCCCAGAATGGTCAAATTTTGCCGGAACGAAAAATGCACTGGCGTTTGATTTAATTCAGAATGTTTCGCATACCCAGATTATGCTGTATTCCGATTTATCGGTCTTGATGATGCGATTTGCGCAAATAATCGGTCCAGACGCGCCTTTGTTTCATGACGCGGTAAATTACTATCTTGGACAATTTTTTGCGAATATGGGTGGAAATTATGCGAAATACTTTGATGCCGTAGATTCGAACAGTCCGTATTATTTATTCGCACAAATGCACAGTGATGATTCACCAAAAACAATGAAACATATTTTAAATATTCAACCGTTATTTGTGCCGGCGTTAAATAAATTGGTGGCACATTATACCGCGACCGGCGACCGGCGGGGGGCAATTCGCATAATAGACCGCGCATTGAAAAACAAGAAAATATCCGGGGCAGGGCGGGCGTACCTTGCCAAGCGGCGTGCATTGGTAAATTTATTGTTTGGTGATTTGAATGCGGCCCAACGCGATATTCATGATGCATCAAAATCGACGGATGTTGATGGCGAAATATTGACCGTCCAGGCGCGCATTTGGGCGGCCCAGGGACGCGAAATTGAAAACGCATATGATTACGCCATGTCTTTGATTAAACGCAACCCAACTGATGTTTTGGCGTGGGATACGGTTGCGGTTGTGGTTGGTGTTCGCGAAGGCAACGATGCCGCATTGGAAATATTGGAAAAGGTTGCAGGTGCCGCAAGCACGTGTTCGTCTTTGTTTGAACACCTTGGCGATGCGTATGTAATTCGCGGTGATAAAAACGCCGCGCGTGATGCGTATATGCGCGCAATTGAATTGTCCGATGATGGGCTTTGCATTGTGCCAAAAATTAAAAAGAAACTTGACCGTTTGAAATAATACAAAAAATGCCGGCGATTGCCGGCTTTTTTTATATTTTTATTCGTACCTTAGACTGTCAATTGGGTTTAATTTTGCCGCCTTGATTGCCGGCATAACACCGGACGCCAATCCAACAATAACCGCAACCGATACAGACAAAATAACCGGCCATATACTGAATGGAACATTATATCCCAATATGAACCTGCCGACGCCCTGGGCCAGGCCAACCCCCAACACAAGCCCAATCATAGACCCAATGAAAGATATCATAATAGATTCAGACAAAAATTGCGTGATAATGTGGCGTTCGCGTGCACCAATCGCTTTGCGTATACCGATTTCGCGCGTGCGTTCCGCAACCGACACCAACATCATATTCATAATACCAATCGCACCCACCAACAACGACACCGCCGCAATCGCAATCAACAATAATTTAAGATAGCCCGTGACCGTTGTCATTGTTTCCATAATTTGCTTCATATCCATAATTTGGAAATCGTCATCGTCGCCCACCTTTAATTTATGCCGGTCGCGCAACAGGGCGGAAATCTGGTCTATGACAACAGAATTATCGGCGTCTTGATAGAGTTTAAGGGCAATCATACTGACCGCGTTGGGGAAACGACTGCCTTGGACGCGTTTTTTAAGTGTTGTTATCGGAATTATTACCATATCGTCCTGGGACCCCATGGCGGAATCACCACGTTCTTTGGTGACCCCAATAATAACAAAAGGAACGTTCTGGACGCGAATTACTTCGCCGACGGGGTCTTTGTCCATTCCAAGTTCAGATGCCGTTTTGGGGCCAATTACGGCGTAAGTAGAGGCATTTCGAACGGCACTTTGGTCAAAAAACGCACCGTATTCGATTTCTATGTTTTGAACGGTTGTATAATCGGGATACACACCCATCATGGATGTAGACCAATTTTTGTTTCCATATACAACCTGGGCACCGGAGGCCTGGACCGGTGAGGTCGCTGCAACATCGGGCAATTTCGCAATAACATCGGCATCGTCGGTGGTAAGGGTTTGGCGATTACCACTGCGCACACCACCGATTTGTGCGGCCCCCGCGCGTATCATAACCGTATTAGTGCCGAGTGACGAAAATTGGTCTGTAATTTGTTTTTGAACCGTTTCACCAACGGCAACCATTATAACAACCGCCATAACGCCGATTATAATACCCAAAACCGTCAAGAATGAACGAACTTTGTTTCCGCCAATGGACAACAAAGATTCTTTTAATATGTCATTAAATGTCATTTGGTTGCCTTTGTTTTTCGGGTCAATACAGATTCACTTGCCGGAATAGGGCCATCGTAATTTATTCGCCCGTCGTATATGTGGACAAGTCGCCCCGCATACCGCGCAATATCAAATTCATGGGTAATCATAACAATGGTTATCCCCATTTCTTTATTCAATTGCTTAAAGAATTTCAAAATTTCATTTCCCATTTTAGAATCCAACGCGCCCGTCGGTTCGTCTGCCAAAATAAGTTTTGGGTCACCCGCCAACGCGCGTGCAATCGCGACGCGTTGCTTCATTCCCCCCGACAATTGCGTCGGCAGGTATGTTTCAAATTTTTCCAACCCAACCCGGCGCAGCATTTCACGCGCACGCGCAACACGTTCATCGGGCGACATGCCGCGATACATCAACGGCAACATTACATTGTCCAATACCGAACGCTTTGGCAATAAGTTAAAATTTTGAAATACAAATCCAATATGTTCGTTTCGAACCGCCGCCAATTCATCGTCGGTCATATTTGTAATATTGCGGCCATACAATTCGTATACACCGGACGACGCGGTATCCAGCGCACCGATGATATTCATACATGTTGATTTTCCCGACCCGGACGGCCCCATAATCGCAACAAATTCGCCAGATTTTATATTAAATGTTATGTCAAATAAAACCTGTTGAACACCGCCAACCTCAAGGGGAAAACTTTTACAAATTTTATTCAGTGATATGATGTTTTCGGTTTTCTTCATGTGCGCCCCGCATTAGAATCCGCCCGGTCCGCCACGACGACGCGATTGTGTGGCCGCAGAACTTGTTGATTGACCGACACGACCGACAATTACTTTATCGCCTTCCCGAATTTCATCAGATACGATTTGTGTTTCGGTTGCAGTGACCAAACCCTTGGTATATGGGACAAACACAATATTGTCGTCACGCATAATCGCCAATTGTTCCGACGGTTTTACATTTTCCGGCGCATCAACAATTATGTTTTTAAAATCACGCACCAAGAATGCGGAATTCTGGGATTTCCAAACATCGTGCGCTTCGGATACCAATATTGTCACAAACGCGGTCATACCGGGCATAAGGCTTAAATCAGAATTATCAACATCAATAACCACGGTGTATACGACAACATTTGATGTCGTTGTTGGTGAAAGCCGAACCTGGCGGACATTACCGCGGAATGTTTTACGCGGGTATGCGTCAACCGTAAAACTTACAGTTTGACCTTCTTTGATTACACCGATGTCGGCCTCGGATACGGCGGTTTCAATCTGCATTTTAGACAGGTCTTCTGCGATTTCAAACAAATCAGGCGTTTGGAAAGATGCGGCGACGGTTTGACCTTTGTCAACCTTGCGCGAGATGACGGTGCCTTCGACCGGCGAAGTAATCGTTGCATACGAAAGATTCGTTACCGCACGGTCATATTGCGATTGCATACGTTTCACTGATTGTTGTGCCTGTTCATAGTTCGCCTGGGATTGTTCCATTTCGGCGCGTGCGATATACCCGGAATCATACAATGTTTTATTGCGGTTATAATCATTCTTGGCCAATGTCAATTGCGATTTCGCAGAATCAAGTGACGCCTGGGCTTCGGCAACGGCGGCTTCAAGAACCGATGGTTCAATTTTTAACAATAATTGACCCTTTTCTACATGGGAATTATAATCGACAAAAATATCTTCTATGGTGCCGGAAACCTGGGACCCGACGCTTACTGTGTTGACGGGATTTATTTCACCGGTTGCGGTCACGACCTGGCGAATATCGCCACGCGTGATGTTCACCGTCACATATTCAACGCGGTCCGCACCCGCCGCCAACAACCACCATATACCCGCCGTCAACAAGATTATAATGGCCGTCAAAGACCACCATTTGTGACGCCAAATCCATGAAAAAAATCTGCGAATAAATGACGGTTTTTTTTCTGTTGATTTTTTCATTATTTATCCTTTTCAAGTTCTGATTTTATATCACCAATTGCCAATGCCAACGCCGCGCGTTTCGTAAACAAATCGTATTTTGCCGCGTTGTTTTGTTTTTGCGCAGACACCAATTCAGACTGGGCCGTTTGCCAATCCAACATTGTTGCACGCCCGACGCGATACATGCCCGCGGTCACTTTTTCTGATTCCGTTGCGGACTTTAACAATGTGGCCGTTTGTGTCAAAACCGTTTGTGCGGTTTTATAGTTTTGATATGCACTGAATACATCTAACATTGCACTGTCATTCACACCGCGCATATTTTCGATTGCACCCTCATACGATGCATTCGCACTGCGCAGGCCGTACATATTTGCGAACCCGGCAAATATCGGCATAGACGCACGGATTCCAATTGTTCCGTTTACGCGTTCAGAATTTGGGTCAAACACATCGGAAAAATGATTATCCCCCCACGACAAAGACCCAGACGCCGATATCGACGGCAGGTTTTTCAAAAACGCACTGTTGCGGCGATGCCACGCGGCGTCTTTGTTCGCCGATGCCCGCAACAGGTCAGGGCGCCGTTCACGCGCAATTTTAATCAATTCGTCAATACCACGGTTTTCGCGCGGTGTGCCAAAATCGCCCGACATGTCGGCAATAGTTATTTCTTGGTCCGCCGGAAATGACAGTTTGGTAAGCAATGTTCCCTTGGCAATTTCACGATTGTTTTTTGCACGTTCAAGGTCTAAATCGCGACTTGCCTTGGTGGTTTCGGCCTTTAACACATCGGCACGCGCAACAACGCCCGCCTTGAATTTCTTGTTTGCGGTGTCAAGCGCGGTTTGCGCGACGGTCTGTAAAGATTTTGCACTTTCCACATCCGCATCCGCATTCAACAGCGCATAATACGAACCAATTACGCCATATATATAATTTTGCACACGTTCATCATATTCAAAACCCGCCGCGCGCCAAACCGCCGACATCTGGTTCAAATCGGCAAGACGCTTGCCAAAATCAAAAATCAAATATGATGCAGAAATCGATGCCCCATATTGCCAATCGGTCCAATCGCGGTCTTGATAGTTTTTTCCCGCCGACAGGGACGCGTTTACAGATGGCAAATATGCCGCGTATCCCGTATTTTTATTCAATCGCGTTGATTCCAACGAATAATACGCCGATGCGGTTTCCGGATTACGACACAGACCCAATTCAATTACAGTTTGCAAATCCAATACACCGTCTGGGACATTTTTGCGTGACATGCAATCATCGGTTGCGGCGGCAAATGACATTGTTGGCAACAATGCGACCACGATAGAAAACTTTGTGATTTTCATTCCCGGTCCTTTTTCCCCTTATTTCTGCAATTATACATTTTTTTATGTTGAAAAACAATTTTTTTTTGTTTAGTATCACCGTATCTAAAATATGGCTTGGTGGCAGAGTGGTTATGCAGAGGACTGCAAATCCTTGTATGCCGGTTCGATTCCGACCCAAGCCTCCAAATTCAAAGGCGACGGTTGTCGCCTTTTAATCTTGCAAAAAATTTGGAAAAAATCTAATCTTGGACTTGATATGATTGAAAGCATAACTTTGACCGATTTTCGAAATCACACAATGTGCCGCGTCAATACCGCGGGACGCAAGAATATTATCATAACCGGTCCAAATGGCGCGGGCAAGACCGCAATACTGGAAGCCGTATCTATGTTATCGGGCGACCGCGGAATGCGGGGCGCACAAATGACCGATATTGCGCGATTTAATGGGGGCGGGGGGTTTTCGGTGTATGCGACCCTTGGCGATGACAGTGATATAAGCATATATTTCAATTCTGGTGATACAAATCGCCATGCAAAAATCGATGGTGATAATGCGACACTGGCCGATTTGGGTAAAAAGATTCGCATGGTTTGGGTGACCCCGCGCGAAGACCGAATATTTACAGATACCGCATCGGAACGACGCACATTTTTTGACCGTATGGCCGCAAGTTTTGATTCTGCGCATTCGGGGCGCACCGCGCGACATGCAAAATTGTTGGCCGAAAGGGCGGGCGCAATAAGAAACGGCGCAAATTCAAATTGGTTGGACGCAATCGATGAACAGATTTCTGGGACCGCCATCGCAATTGCCGCCGCACGAATTCAATATGCCGGCGAATTAAATTATTTCTTGGACGATGCCGCGGTGTCGGTTGATGGAATGGTTGAATCGATGATAATGGATTCTAATGCCGCGGACGCAGAGCGCGAATATATCAAATATCTTAAATCTAACCGTGAATTGATAAACGACAAAATGGTCATAGAGGGTGTAAATAAATCTGATTTCGGCGTATTTAATAAAAAACTAAATCTGCCGGCGAATTTGACAAGCACCGGCCAGCAAAAAACAACACTGTTAAACCTTATACTGGCGCATGCAAAACTTATTTGCACAAAAACCGGCGACCGCCCGATAATATTATTGGACGAAGCGGCGGCGCACCTTGATTCGGACGCACGAAAGAAATTGTTTGACGAATTGGGTGACGCACATGCCCAGGTTTGGGCCACTGGTTTGGACCCGGCAATTTTTTCCGATGTGCCGGACGCAACATTTGTTGCTTGCATAAACGGGGATGTAAGTAATATAGTTTAATGAAATCAAAAGGACAGGGCAAAATGGCAAGTATAGATTACCAGGCATTATTGGATAGGGCACTTAAATCCGTTGTTCGTGAAGCATTGATTTATGCCCAGATAAATGGGCTTGGCGACGGGACACATTTTTTTATAACATTTCGCACGCACGATATTGGTGTTGTGTTGCCGGATTTCCTGCGTATACGATACCCAGATGTTATGACAATCGTGTTGCAATATTCGTATAATAACCTGCATGTGTCGGACAAAGAATTTGGTGTTCAATTGACATTTGATGGACGCCCGTTCTTTATCCGCGTGCCATTTTCGGCATTGGTGGAATTCAAAGACCCGTCGGTCGATTTCATGTTATCGTTTAACAGACCAAGTGGCGCACCCGCACCCGACAACGATATAGAATTGCCATTGGACGGCACGGGCGATACAATTCCCGACACCGGCCGCGTGGTATCACTGGACGAATTTAGAAAAAAAATGAAAAAATAATACCACCTTTTTGGTGGTATTATTATTTACTGTATTGCCATTTAAGATAATTATTACGTCTTTCTCTATCTTCTTGAAGTTTTTTTGCAAGTTTGACCGTATTTGGTATATCCTGACGCCATTGTACTTTTCCATCCTCACCAACATGAACCACTTCAAATGTCATATCGGCACTGTATATCTTGTACCAAGAATAAAAATTCTTGGCCGACTTTAATAAAAACGCAGAATCGGGATATCTTACCGGCGGATTCCCTTTGTATTTTGGCAACGGTTTAAAAAATCTGGCTCGTGTCTCAGATTCAAACTCATCAAAACCCATATCTTGTATAATTTTGAAAGCCATTGTTTCAACAACAGATTGGTCATTGAATTCTGGTTCTTTTTTTACAATTTTTGGTGCCGCGTATAAAGTAAACCGGGGTTCAAAAAAGATTGGTTGTTGTCTTTCACCACTGTCAAACCAATTAATTTTTCTTGGGTTATTATCAAATACATTCCTATCATAAATTGTAACCTCGTTTTTTTGCGTGTCACATGTCACCAGAAAATCATCAACTGATCGTTTTTTTAAATCTCTTATTTCTCTAAAATTGATATATGGTCCAAAACAAACATCTTTGAAACACACTCTATGTCCTTTCTCGTCCAAGAACTCGTTTAATGGTTTGTCGGCTTTTGCCATATCGTAAAGAAAATAATTTCCAAAGGTTCCACCAATATAACCATAATGTTCATATATATATAATTTTGGGACTCTAACTTCCATTTTATAAATTCCTTTTATAACCTCTCTCGTTGGCCCCCATTCGTGAAAAATCATAATAAATATTATATACAAATGCAATAAAAAACCGGCATTTGCCGGCATTTTTATTTCTTTTTGTTTTCTTTTTTCAGATATTCTTCCAACCAATGATTATCAAAGTTTAATGTTCGGACATCACGATTGTTTAATAATTTTTTTTGCAATGGAATTGTGGTTTTAACACCTTCAATAACAAATTCGTCCAATGCGCGTTCGGCACGCATAATACACGCAGACCGCGATTGCGCATGCACAATCAATTTCGCAATCATCGAATCATAGGTCGGTGGAATTGTGTATCCGGTGTAAACCGCACTGTCTACACGCACCCCAAGGCCGCCCGACGGCGCATACAATGTGATTTTGCCCGGGTTTGGAACAAAGTCTTGCGGGTCTTCGGCATTTATGCGAAATTCAATTGCGTGACCGTGCGGGATAACATTCGCCTGGGTATAGCCCAATTTTTCACCGGCGGCAACACGAATTTGTTCGCGCACCAAATCAACACCATATACCATTTCGGTCACCGGGTGTTCAACCTGAAGTCGGGTATTCATTTCAAGGAAATAAAACTTTCCATTTTCATACATAAATTCAAAAGTTCCGGCGTTGGTATATCCCATTTTTTTGGCGGCCGCCTTGCATATTTCAATCATGTCATCGCGCTGTTTCTGGGTCAATGCCGCGGCGGGACATTCTTCCATAACCTTTTGATTTTTTCTTTGCAATGAACAATCGCGTTCGCCAAAGATTACAACATTGCCGTGTTTATCACCCAAAACCTGGAATTCAATATGGCGCGGATGCAGCAACAGTTTTTCCATATATAATGTATCGTCGCCAAAACCACTGCGCGCTTCGTTCTTGGTAATTTCGAACGCTTCGGCCATTTGGTCGGCCGACATCACCGGGCGCATACCACGTCCACCGCCACCGGCGGCGGCCTTTAACATAACCGGGTATCCGATTTTTTCGCCCCATTTTAATGCGTCTTCGATTGTATCAACCGCGCCGTCCGAACCCGGCACCACCGGCAGGCCACATTCAATCGCGGTTTTCTTGGCGTTCACTTTGTCGCCCATTTTATTTATCATCGCCGCATCGGGCCCAATCCAGATTAAACCATGTTGTTCAACCTTTTGTACAAAGTCCGCGCGTTCAGATAAAAAACCATATCCCGGATGAATCGCGTCCGCATTGGTCAATAATGCCGCCGTCAATATCGCCGATTCATTCAGATAAGAATCGCGCGACGGCCCCGGGCCAATACAAACCGATTCGTCCGCCAATTGAACATGCATTGCATCGCGGTCAACAGTTGAATAAACCGCAACCGTGCGAATTCCCATATCGCGACATGCGCGAATTATTCGCAGGGCAATTTCCCCACGATTTGCAATTAAAACTTTTTTAATTTTTGGCATGATGTTTCTTATTCAATAATTATCAACGGTTGGTCAAATTCAACGGCCGCGCCATCGGTGACCAAGATTTCTTTGACCACACCATCTTTGTCTGATTTAATTGGGTTAAATGTCTTCATGGCCTCGACCAAGATGACTGTATCGCCGGCCTTGATATGTGCGCCGACCTTGGTAAACGGTTTTGCGCCCGGTTCCGGCGACAGGTATGCCACCCCAACCATTGGCGATTTTAATGCGTAACCCGACACAGATTCTTTGGCGGGTTCACTGGTTGTCTGTTTTGCAACATCGGATGTCGGCAACGCAGGCATCGCAACGGTTGCACCCGTTTGCTTTGATAAATGTATATGTTTACGATAAACCCCAAACAAGAACTGACGTTCCAAATCCAGTTCTGTAATCCCCATATCATCCATAATTTTTGACATGGATTCTACGGTTGAACGAAATGACATTTCTTAATCCTTTTGTAAAAATTACTTTTCTATGTCTATTGGATTCTAGCATAAAACGACAACTTGTCAAGGCACAGGGTCAAAACCAAACCCACCACCGGGCCGACAACGCAAAATTCTGCGGATTCCCATAATCGTTCCACGACACAGTCCATATCGCATAATCGCCGTTTTGGTGTATTCACTGCATGTCGGGGTAAATCGGCAAGTGGCGCGTCCGCCAATGGCGGGCGATATAAACCGCCGATAGAAATCAATCATTAAAATTCCGATGGTCGACGGAATTTTTGAAAATTTTGGCCATATTTGTTGCCGTTTTTGGTGCATATTTTTTCAGTATGTGTTGTAAAGCCTTGTGCATGGCGACGCGCCCGGTCTTGCGGTCGGTATTCAAAATCGGCGAACGCGCATAGAAAACATAGTCAAATTCAGGAACCAACAATCCTTCGTGAAAGCGGACCCATTCCCGCAAAAGGCGTTTTGCACGATTACGATGAACCGCCAATTTGAATGTGTGCTTGGTCGCCATAAAACCGACGCGTGGGTCCCCCGGTATTTTTGCGCGTTTTGCCCGAACAACGAACATTTTGGCGCGTGCCGACGGGTCGTCTTCGGCCATGTGAAAGTCATTATGATTTTTTATTGTATCTCGCATGCGGGTAATAATACCATATAAAAAATAAAGTCAAATGTTTTTATTCGTCACCCCTTGATTTTTCACGAACGGGCGTTTATAGTGGTAAAAAATAATTCGAAAGGGGCGACACATGTATAATTGGTTGATGAAATTCTTCTCGGCAGATATGGCAATAGATTTGGGCACGGCAAACACACTTATTTATGTCAAAGGCCGCGGAATTGTATTAAATGAACCGTCGGTTGTGGCGGTGGCGGAAAACCGCCTTTTGGGGCGCAAAGAAATACTCGCCGTCGGGACCGAGGCTAAACAAATGTTCGGCCGAACCCCGGGTTCGATTACCGCCGTCCGACCCCTGCGCGATGGTGTTATCGCAGACTTTGAGGTTGCCGAAGAAATGATTAAATACTTTATTCGCAAGGTGCATCACAGAAGCCCACTTACCGCGCCACTTATTATTATTTGCGTGCCATCATGCGCAACCCAGGTTGAACGCCGCGCCATTCAAGAGGCCGCCGATGCCGCCGGTGCGCGCAAAGTATATATTGTCGAAGAATCAACCGCCGCCGCAATTGGTGCGGGACTTCCGGTTGAAAAACCGTTGGGGTCTATGGTGTTGGATATTGGTGGCGGCACGACCGAGGTTGCGGTTATGTCATTGGGCGGAATTGTGTATTCTAATGCCGTTCGTGTTGCCGGTGACCAAATGGATTTAGATATTATCGAATTTGTGCGGAAAAATAAAAACCTGTTGATTGGGGAAAACACCGCCGAAGAAATTAAAAAGAAAATCGGAACCGCCATTTCGCCCAAAGATAAAGCCAACGAATTGACCATGAAAATCAAAGGGCGCGATTTAATGTCGGGTACACCACGCGAAACCGTTATAACAGAATCACAAATCGCATCGGCATTATCGCAAACGGTGACCAAGATTGTTGACACGGTGCGTCACGCATTGGAATTGACACCGCCGGAATTGTCCGCCGATATTGCGGACCTTGGTATCGCAATGACCGGTGGCGGTTCGTTGTTGCGGGGGTTGGATGCCGCGATTCGTGCGGCGACGGGATTGCCGGCGTTTTTGGTTGATAATCCACTTGCCTGTGTCGCCCGTGGCAGTGGTAAAATGTTATCAAGCCTTGATAAAAACAAACATATATTGCAAACGATGTATTAGTGGTTAGTGGTTAGTGTAAAAACGGTTGCAATTGCAACCGTTTTTATTATCCGCCGACCGCGCGCAGGACAACCATTATGCCCGCCGGGGTCATTCCCGGTATTTTTTGTAAATCTGCGATTGTGGCCGGGCGAACGCGTTTCATTTTTTCACGCAATTCGTTGGTAAGGCCCGATAAAGCATCATAATCAAAATTTGCGGGAATTTTTATTGTTTTATCGCGATTATATGATTCTATTTCCCGGTTGTTTCGCGAAATATATCCCGCATAAAATTTATCATTTTTTTCAATTTCCCCGGATTTTTCCCGCATTTTTTTCAAAAACGCCGGCGCGGACAATAACCCCAAATCAACCGCCGTTTGCCCAAGGCGCGCAATCGCGTTATCCGCACGCAGGTTTAATCGGTATTCTGAACGCGATGTGAACATACGATATGGTTCATCAACACCCATTTTGGTAATATCGTCTATCATAACACCAATCATGGAATTTGTTCGGTCAATATTTAATGTCGGCAAATTCAACGCGAACGCGGCGGCATTTGCCCCCGCAACTAAACCTTGGGTGGCGGCTTCTTCATAACCGGATGTGCCATTTATTTGTCCGGCAAAAAACAGGCCAGGGCGGTTTCGCGCCATCAGGCAAGAATTTAACGCACGCGCGTCAATCGCATCGTATTCAATTGCATACCCATATCGCGCAATACGCGCGTTTTCAAGGCCCGGAATGGTTCGAATCCATTTATCTTGGATATCAATACCAAAACTGGTTGAAATGCCGTTGGGGTAAATTAAATCACTGTGTAAACCTTCGGGTTCCAAAAAAACATGGTGCGAAGTATGTTCGGGAAAACGCATAACTTTATCTTCCAATGACGGGCAATACCGCGGCCCGGTTCCGACAATATCGCCGTTATACATTGGCGCACCCGATATATTTTCACGAATAATTTTATGCGTCTGTTCCGTTGTGTGTGTGATAAAGCAAACCGCAACATTATTGTCGGTATCGCAACCGTCCGAGAACCAATCGTGTGGATTGTCGGGTAATTGTTCTTCACATACCGAAAAATCAATCGAATCACGATATATGCGCGCCGGCGTTCCGGTTTTAAGGCGCATAATATCAAAACCAAAATCGCGCAATACGGCGGAAATTGTCGTATCCGGCAATTGGTATTCACCATTGTCCATTATTCGGCCCGATGGCGTTTTTTCCCCACCCATCGTGACCAGGCCGCGCAAAAATGTCCCCGTTGTGAACACCAGGGATTTCGCCGTATAGACGCCATTTATAACTTTATTTTCTAAATCAATCGATTCAACCGTTTCAAACAGAATTGTTAAATTTTCATATTCATGCAAAATTTTTACCGTGGCATTATGGTAAAGTTCACGGTCAATTTGCGCCCGCAATGCGCGCGTTGCCGGCCCGTGCGACGCATTCAATGTTCGAAAATGTATGCCCGCACAATCCGCCGCGCGGGGCATTACACCGCCAAAGGCATCCATTTCCGCAACCATTTGTGATTTGCCCGGCCCACCAATGGACGGGTTGCACGACATTGCGCCCAAATCAGATTCACGCATTGTTAGAAGCAGTGTTTTTGCACCACGGCGTGCCGCGGCCGCGGCGGCCTCGACCCCGGCATGTCCACCACCAATAACAATGACATCAAAGTTTTTCATTAAAAACGTCCCAATCCACCGTTGACATGTAATGTTTGACCGTTGATATATGATGCCTCGTCACTTGCCAAGAACACGCACGCGTTCGCAATGTCGGTGGGTTCGCCAAAACGGCCCGCCGGGATTTGCGACAGATACGACTTTTTCAAATCTTCACTTAACACATCGGTCATTGGGGTTTTGATAAATCCCGGCGCGATTGCGTTCGCGGTAATGCCACGGGATGCAACCTCGGCCGCGATGGATTTTGTCATCGCAATCATTCCGCCTTTGCTTGCCGCATAGTTTGCCTGGCCTGGGCCGCCAATAACACCAATAATCGACGCCATGTTTATAATGCGACCGAAACGCTGTTTCATCATTGGCATAATGGCGGCACGGCACATTTTAAAACAAGACCGCAGGTTCGTATTTATAACATTATCAAATTGTTCGTCCGTCATACGCATAAGCAATGTGTCCGCCGTGATGCCCGCATTGTTTATTAAAACATCCAATCGGCCACATTTTTCGATTGCATCCATAACCAATTCAACCGCCGCGCCTTCAGCCGATAAATCCGCCGGAATTTTAATATAAGAATCGTCAAATTCCGCGTTCATTTTCGCAATATTGCGGCCCGACACAACAACCGTTGCACCGGCTTCCTGCATCTTGTGTGCGATTGCACCACCAATTCCACCGGTTGCCCCGGTAATTAAAACAACTTTATCTTTCAAATCGAACATTTTTGCCCCCATATTTTATTTGTTCCACCCCAACATTTTGTTACGATATATACTTTGGTTTGCTTTCATTGGACGCATTCCCAAATTTGCTTGCGACATAGACTTTGAAAAGAATAAATTCACACCATATTCTACCGTTGTTGTTGGCGTCACAGTCATTTTGAACCAGTTATTATAAACCATTTCATAATTCTTTTGTGTCGATTTTGCCAATTCTATAACAGATTGAATGGCGATCTTTATATCTGTCCCCCAATCAAATTTAATAACAGTATTTTCAGTAGCCATTTTTATACCTCTAATTTTTTTCCTTCCATGTCGGCACAGATACGTTTAGTAAGACCGGTTAAAACCGCACCTGGGCCAACCTCGATTGTTTCCGTAATCCCCATATCGTGCATAGCCAAAACACTTTCGCGCCAACGCACACCATGGGTTATTTGATAAACCAATGCGTCACGGATTTCATCCGGGTCATCTATCGGCGCACAGGTTTTGTTTGATACAAGTTTTGCCGCCGGCTTTTTGATTTCTATTTTTGATAACGCTTCGCGCATCTCAATCGCCGCGGGGGCCTGGATACGGCAATGAACCGGCACCGACAGCGCAAGTGGCATCGCGCGCCGCGCACCCGCAGATTTTGCGTCTTCTAATGTTTTTTCAACAATCTCGCGTGCCCCAGAAATTACAACCTGGCCCGGGGAATTATCGTTTGCAACATCGCAATCGTTTTTTGCACATATTTCACGAACCGTGTCGATATCCAGTCCCAATATAACCGCGGTCAGGCCCGCACCAATTGGCACCGCGCGTTGCATTGCGTCACCGCGCAGGCGCAAAAGGCGCGCCGTGTCCGCCAACGATATTGCACCCGCCGCACACAGTGCCGTATATTCGCCCAACGAATGGCCCGCAACATATTCCGTCAACGGCGCACCGGATGCACGCAACATCGCAATAGATGTCGCCATAATCGCCGGTTGCACATTTGTCGTCAATGTTAAATCTTCCATTGGACCGTTAAAGATAATGTCGGACAATTTCTGGTTCAACGCATCGTCCACTTCGTCAAAGACCGCGCGTGCGGCCGCATTATTTTCATACAAATCGCGCCCCATACCAACGCTTTGGGAACCCTGGCCGGGGAATACAAGTATCGATGACATAATCGCCACTCCTTTTTTATGATTATAGCAAGGAAAATCGTGTATGCAAGCGTTAGTGGTTAGTGTTAGTGTTAGTGGTTAGTGGCCTCTGGAATTAGTTCGTAATTAAAAAATTATTCCAGGGTCTACTAACCACTTACACTAATCACTAACCACTCTGATACTGAATTCGCAACCGCAATAATTTTGGCGATAAAAATCACTTTCACGGTTGATTTGTACGCGTAAATTCTCGTCCCATTTTATGGGCAAATATTCTGTATCGCCGGGCGCAGATTCACCGGCCGCGTCAACCTGAGCCTGGTCTTTGTGGCGCGACACGCCCAAGACAGATGCCACCGCGTTATACCCGTTTTCACGCGCAAATTTTTTTGCATATTCAAACCGATACGCAAAGCAAACACTGCACCGCGCACCGCGTTCTGGCTCGGCCTCTAGCCCGCGTACCGCCGCACGCCACGCGTCGTGGTCATATTCGCCGATTTTATATTTCACACCCAATTTTTCACAATATTTTACTTGTTCTTGCATGCGGCGCATATATTCATCGGCGGGATAAATATTCGGATTAAAAAACAAAACAATAAAATCATCAACACCGGGAATTTCCCCGCATGCCAGTTGTTTTATCGCGCCCGCGCTGCACGGCGCACAACAAGATACTAAAACAAGTTTTATTTTATCTAACATTATTGTTCTTTACCGTATATATTGTTAAAAAATTCATAAAGTTTGTTAGGTAATACACCAGCATATTTTGGAAAAACTTGATATCCTTGTCTATTTAGCACCAAAATATCTTTATACGGTTTTTGTTCCCTTTTCAAATTTTTCTGTATTTGTGTGATGGTTTCTTTTGCGATTGTCAAATCATTCGGAACAACATAAAATGTTATTTCCCGTTTTACACTGTGAATAACGGGGTACACATGCGGAACAAACCTGTCATAAAACTCTAATTTATATGATGCAATAACTTGACATGGGTTATTTATTTCCCGTATGTATCTGTATGGTGCCTCTCCGTTGCCATTCCAACAAAATTCGTTTATATATCTATGACCGGTTATGTCATATGCGGTCAAAGAAAAACCACTAAACGAAGTGCCTATTCTATAATTCATTTTTATTTACTCCTTGGTTGTTTCTAATTCAATACGTGTGAACAGATTTTCTGGCACGGTGAATTTTTCGCCTGATTCGATTCTTTGTCATTTTTATTTATCGACCATTAGATTTACAGGGATAATTTAACCAACCAGACAGACCACGATTATATTCATCCCAAACCACTATCCTGCGCAACCGGGTCCCGGTTTGTTTTTTGAATCCGTCGTGAAGATTTTTAGTCGTTGTTTCACGCGTTATAATTACTGGACCTAAACATCTTGTATAACACAAATAAAGTTCAGATTGTATATAATCCAACATAATATCTTTTTCGATATCTTTAAACACCGCAACACGTTTTTTATTAGGAATATTTGTGTTTGATATAATGGTGTATTCGGTATATTTTACATTTTGCGACATGGTTTATCCTTTGTTTATAAACCTACATCTCTCTCGTTTAATGTACTTTTTCTGTGCCACGGTTAAACAATTCCAACAAACCGACCGGCAAACTTCCCGTTTTTTCCGGCCAAATTTGATTTAGATGTTCATCCGTCACCGTATCTTTGTCTGACAACGGACGGTACGATACCGTTTTCCATTTGATAATTGATGGCGCGCCAGTGGCGAAACTGCGCAAACCGATACTACCTGCGTTATGTACAGAAAATGTCATTGGCGTATTCACCGTGCTTTCATCAGGTTTGAAATTTAATATTGAACCGTAATGTTCTAACAGATATTTTTTAATATCGTTTGGATATAATATTTTCGGCATAATAAATTCAAATGTTTCATCTGTCTCGGTCGCAATAATTGGATGACCATCGATATATTTATGTTGGTCACGCAAAGGAATTTTTTCAAATGTTTTATCCATATCAACAACACAATTTTCGCAGCGAACAGTGACACGATATTGAACATCATTTGGCTTTCGTTCGGCAATAATCTTTTGTAAATCATCGACACCCGAAATATAATATTCCAGGCTTAAAATCGGATTTTGTACGGATGCCTTAAATCTTGCAAATACATCTGGTTTCATCTTGCTACTCCTTGGTTGATTCCAATTCAATACGTGTAAACAGATTTTCCGGCACGGTGAATTTTTCGCCTGATTCGATTCTGTGTTCGTACATTGTCGGCCAAGATAAATCGTGCGCACCGGCAAATATGTTTTGAATTTTTTCCGCCGCATCCGGAATAATCGGTGCAGACACGCGCGCGAACAAATCTATCAATTGGAAACATTCGTTCAACACCGCCGCCGCGCCCGCCGTATCGCCGTTTTTAACCAATGTCCACGGTTCGCGTGCGGTCATATATTCATTTGCAATTCCATAAATATCACGCAGCGCAACAATCGATTTCCGGAATTCGCACGCGTCCAGGCAACCGGTCAATTCCGCCAATTTTTCATTTATGCGGTGCGCCAAATCTTCATCCATCGCGCGGCCGGCCGGTACAGTGTCCCCAAAGTTTTTGTTCGACAGTTTACACACGCGCGACACAAAGTTGCCAAGCAATCCATTCAAATCTTTGTTCACAATTTCGGCAAATCGCGTCATTGTAAAATCTGTATCGTCCGTTTCCGGTGCCGAAGCGAGCAGGGCATACCGCCAACAATCCGATGGTGCAATATTTAATGCTTCGTCCAAGAATATTCCGTTGCCGGTTGATTTTGAAATTTTTGCACCATTAAAGTTCAAGAAATTTTGCCCCTTTAATACATCAACGGTTTTCCAATTATCATCCATTGCCAATTCTTGGGCCGGGAAAAATACAGAATGAAAAGACACATTGTCCTTTGCCATAAATTCTGTGTAATGACAATCCGGATTCTTCCACCATGACGCCCAATCCGGGGTCGCAATTTGCGAAATAGAAACATAGCCCCACGGCGCATCAAACCATACATAAAATACTTTATTTTCATATCCAGGTTTATTTACCGGAATACCCCATTTCAAATCGCGCGTAATCGGGTTATCACGCAGGCCTTCGTCCAACCATTTATTTGCGATTTTAATCGCGGTTTTTGGCCAACCAACGCGCGAATTTATCCACGCGCGCAATTTGTCTTGCATTTTACTCAATTTAAAATACAGGTGTTTTGTTTCGCGCATTTCAACCGGGGAAGATGGGTCAATCGCACTGTGCGGGTTTATCAAATCCGCCGGGTCAAGGGACGCACCACATTTTTCACATTCGTTGCCATAGGCCCGTTCATAACCACAATGTGGACATGTGCCAACAACATAACGGTCGGCCAAGAATTTTTCTTCGGCAACGGAATAGGGTTGCATAGATGATTTTTCTTCTATCATGCCCAACGAATCAAGGCGATTAAACAATTCATGTATAAGTTTTTCATGCTGGGCGGTGTGCGTGCGACCATATAAATCAAAAGACAATTTAAAATCGCGCACCGCATCAAGGTGTTTCGCACGATATTTTTCAACATATTCTTCAACGGGCATATTTTCGCGGGCGGCCCCAATTTCAGATGTCGTTCCATGTTCATCCGAACCACCAATATACAGGACATCGCGACCACGCGCACGACAGAAACGCGCATAAACATCACTTGGCAACAGGCAACCAATCAAATGCCCGATATGCAGTTGGTTATTCACATACGGTAATGCCGAAGTTATAAGATATTTTTCACTCATTTATGCGCCCCTTTGATTTTTTTATGAAAATGGGACGCAAACGGGGCGTCCCATGGAATCCCGTTTAATATTTTATAAAGATTATATTTGCATTCGTTTCATTTTTTTATTCTCTGGAACTTCGTCCGCCACACGAAGCATCACAAATGCGAAGTGTGGTGGGTGGTATTGGACTCGAACCAACGACCTTTACGATGTCAACGTAACGCTCTAACCAACTGAGCTAACCACCCATGTTCTTCAAGTGTTCTCGGACCGGGAACCAACGACCTTTACGATGTCAACGTACGCGGCTTCCCAACCGAACTAACCACCCAAACTCTTAGGCACCATTACACCCAAGGCAACGCGAATTATAACAAAGAATTTTTCAATTGCAAGTGTTTAGTGGTTATTGTATTCACACAATTCCCGCAATGGGCAATTCGCACATTTTGGGCGCAGCGCCGTACATGTGTATCGCCCAAACAAGACCATTACGTGATTTACTATGTCGTGATATTTTTTTGGAATTTTTTTTAATAATTCGGCTTCGACTTTTTCGGGCGTATTCGCCGACGCGTCAACCCAACCATACCGATGGGCCAGGCGGAATACATGCGTATCAACCCCGATATTCGGCGCCCCCCATAAAACATTTGTTATAACATTTGCGGTCTTTTGCCCAACGCCCGGCAATTTCATAAGTTCGGCGCGATTATGATATTTTGCCGGAAATGCCCATTTGTCGGAACTTTCATATTTCGAAAGTTCACCGGCCAGGGCGATTATATTCTTGGCCTTGTTATTAAAGAAAGATATTACGCGTATGTGTTGTTTTAACCCGTCAAGACCCAATTCCAGCATTTTTTGCGGCGTTCCGGCCACACGGAACAGGGCGGGGGTCACCTCGTTGACTTTCTTGTCGGTGGCTTGGGCCGATAAAATTACCGCCACGGCAAATGTGAAATCGTTTGTGGAATAAAGTTCCGACCGAATATCCATATTAAGGTTATTTGGCACGATTTCAAAAAATTGCCGTGGTGTTATCATTTACTGTTTCACCCGTTCGATTGATATACCAAAATTATACCCTTCGATGTCGGTAAAATTACCATCCGATTCAACCGGACCCGCCGACATTTCACGAACAAGGGCATCCGCCATTATGCGTTTGCGATGTTGTTCAATCGCGCCCGATAGCGCCAAATCCGCCGTATAGGTCAATTTGATTCGGTCCGATACATCCAGACCCAATGCCTTACGCGTGTCTTGGATAAAGCGCAATGCGTCATTTGCCAAACCTTCGGCAATCAATTCGGAATTTAATTCTGTATCCAAAATGATGACCGCGGTGTTATCTGGCAATGCCATGCCGGTCACGCCATCACGTATGGTAAGGCGTTTTTCAAATTCATCGGAATTTAATGTGTATTCGCCAACCAACAATTTATCGCCATCCAATTCATAATCACCACGTTTTACCATTGGGATGATTTCACGCAACGCGGCCCCAAGGCGCGCACCAATCTTTGGTGTGACCAGGTATATGAAACCGTCGGCGACCTTGGATGCGCTGTCCATCCATTCAACCGATTTCACATTTAATTCATCACGGATGATATTCGTGTATGCGTCCATTGGCACACCACCCGCCACCGTCAATTTAGACAGCGGCAAACGATTACGCAATTTATATTGTTCGCGCAATTGTTTTCCCGTGGACACTATTTCTTGGACACGGCGCATATCGGCGACGATTTTTTCATCCGTGTCAACCGCGGTCGGCCAATCTGTCAAATGCACAGATTCCGCCCCAGTCAGGTTTTTATAAATGTATTCCGATACAAATGGCGCAAACGGCGCAAGGACGCGGCACACCATAACCAATACGGTATAAAGTGTATTAAACGCATCGGTGTCTTCGTCCCAGAAACGCGCACGCGAACGGCGCACATACCAATTGTTCAATACATCCAAGAATCGAACAAATTCTTTGACGGCCACATCAGGTTTGTATTCCGCCAGTGCGGCATCAACCGTTTTTACCAACATATTTGTTTCCGCCAAGATATATTCATCCAATCTGTTGCGGGTGGACGCACCCCATACATCGCGCGCGGTGATGTTTCCGGCATTCGCATACAATGTAAAGAAATGATATGCGTTCCAAAGTGGCGTAAGGATTGTTTTTATCGGTTCATTAAATACTTTGCCCGCTTTGTCAACGGGTACCGGTTCGGCCTTTAAGAAATTACTGCCCAAAATAAACAGACGAACCGCATCCGCACCGTATGCATCAAGTTGTTGTTCCGGATTTTCGAAATTGCCCAAAGATTTTGAAAACTTGCGTTTATTTTCATCAACAATCATTCCGTTCGCAGACACAACACGAAATGCCGGTTTATCAAATAATATCGCCGCCACAACCATCAGTGAATAAAACCATCCACGTGTTTGGTCTTGACCTTCGATAATATAATCCGCCGGGAAAGTTTTTTCGAACAAATCTTTGTTTTCAAACGGATAGTGCAGGGACGCAAACGGCATAGACCCCGATTCAAACCAACAATCCAAAACATCGGGTATGCGTTTCCAACCGTCACGCGTCAACGCGTCCAATGTCGGGCGATGCAAATCGTCAACCTTGGTGCCAAAGAATTCTTCCATTTCGGCAATTGAACCAAAGATTTTATATTCGCCGTTCCGTTCCCAAATAGGTAATGGCACGCCCCAGAAACGATTACGCGATATACCCCATGGGCGCGCGTTTTCAATCCAGGACAAGAATCGGTTGCCCGCCGATGTCCATGTCGTTTCATTCTTGGTTATTTCAACAAGGCGTTCGCGGATTTTTGGAACATCGATATACCACGCGTCCGTCGCACGATATATCAGTTTTTCTTTACTGCGCGGGCCGAACGGATAACTGTGTTTGTGCTGGTCTTTTTTAACAAGGCGGCCATTGGCACGCAACCAATCGATTATCTTTGGATTCGCAACAAATATATTTTCACCCGCCCAATCGGCAACGGTTGAATCAAAATTACCATAATCATCGACATTCAATATTACCGGGAACATCGGGTCGATTGCCTTGGCCGCGATATAGTCGTCTTCACCGTACGCGGGCGCAATATGAACGATACCCGTACCGTCACCATCCGACACATAGTCCGCGGAAATCACCGTATACAGCCCATGACCACCCTTTGCCAAATCGGCGTAATACGGGAAAATCGGCGTATAGCACATTCCAACCAAGTCGGCACCCATTACCGTGCCAAGGTTTTCAGAATTCGCAAATATTTTTTCGTATGCGGATACGCGTGATTCCGCCAAAACATATACATGGCCATCATCGTGACGCATACGAACATATTTCATATTTGGATTTACCGCCAATGCAGAATTCGCCGGCAGCGTCCACGGCGTTGTTGTCCATGCAATCGCGCGGTCGCCGTTCGAAAGTTCAAACCAAACCGTCACGGTGTCATCAACAATATCTTGGTATTCGGATGAAGCCTCGGAATTAGAAAGGACGGTACCCAATTTCCAATCGTATGGATTGACCTTGAAATCTTTATACAACAACCCGCGATTGTGCATTTCTTTGATTGCCCAAATCACAGATTCCATAAAGTTTTTATCCATTGTGCGGTAACCATATTCATCGCCACCATCAACCCAACGACCAACGCGTTCAATAAACTTTAACCATTCATTGGAATATGTCATAACATCCGCCCGACACATATCACAGAACGCCGCCATACCATCGGTTGCAACAATATCTTTGGCGATGCGTTTTTGTTTCTTTTCAACCGATGCCTCTGCCGGAAGGCCGTGACAATCCCACCCAAGGGCGCGTTCCACATAACGCCCCTTCATTGTTTGATAGCGGGATACCATATCTTTGACCGCAGATACCCCAAGGTGTCCCCAATGTGGCAAACCGTTTGCAAAGGGCGGTCCATCATAAAACGAAAACGGGTGTCCCAATTTTGTTTTGTTCAAAGATTTATGAAATGTGTCGTCACCGCGCCAGAATTCCATTATACCGTGTTCCAACGATACAAAATCTGCCTTGGGTTCTGTTTTTGGGTATGCCATATTTTTTACTCCGTGTTTTTATTATAAAAAACGGGCGCATTCGCGCCCCAGCCAACGCCAAAGCGCGTCGCCGGTTTATCTTATAATAATGATAGTTTTTTTGTTCATGTCGAACACTTTAATATATAAATTTTCAAATTTCCAGTATTTTATTACCATATTATAAAATTATTGACTGATGCGGTTTTTATGGAATAGTAAAGAAGAATAAAGGAATATAAAAATGAAAAAAATATTAAATACAAGACTTGGTTATGCCGCGTGGTTTGGTGATTATGCCATTGCGGCTGCAACGGGTATTTTTGTGGCGGGACACAAACTTCGTGACGATATGACAGATTTAGATAATCTGAATAAATGGGTTCCCGTATTCAAAACATATAAAAAACACTTTATTGAACATGTAAAAAAACACAATAATGACCGACTGTCTTGCCGGGCATTTGCACGATATATCACAAAAAGGGGTTATTATCCAACTTCGGAAATTGAAGCGAAAAAACTTGGTGATGTTGTTGAAAAAATAAAAACTGCCGATTGGATATCTGTGGTGTTTTTTGAAGAAACAGAACACCAACGTCGTATGCCACAGTTTTGCCGTGTTGGCGATTATACAATAAACTTTGCATCCGATGGAACGATTTGGTGTGGCGGAATACGCGGAAAAGGGTACATCAACATAACTGATGTCCACGGCAAAAACAGACCTATTGCCACAATTTCACCAGAACTGTCCGATTATTTAGCAAAAACAATTATGCAAAAACAAAAATAAAAAACCGCCAAATGGCGGTTTTTTATTAACTAAATACATGGTGCCGGTGATAAGACTCGAACTTACGACCTCCTCATTACGAATGAGATGCTCTACCAACTGAGCTACACCGGCATTGTGACACATACTTTACATAACAATATTTCCTTTTTCAAGTGTTTTGATGTTCGTTTTGCGAATTTTTTCCCACACATCACCAATTTTACCAACACGCACCCCCAGGTATACCGGCGTTTCATCGGTGACATCAAACACACGACGAAAATCAGGCACGGTTTTTATAACCGTGGCCATTTGTTCCGCCCTTATTTCCCATACCGCACCCGGTGTCATATTGTGACCGGTATATATGCATAATTCCCCGTTCATAAAGTATCCACGCGGAAAATTATCCATTGCATACCTTATACGCGGATAATGCAAATTTATTAGCATTTCCATATGTCCGCCGGGAAACCCGTTTGGTGCAACGGTAAGCCCCGTGCCCGGCATTATTATAAATGCGCGACGCGTTGTATGAAAATCTGTGGCGGAATTTGGCACTATATCTGTCTTTGTTTGAAATATCCGTTGATTTTGTCATTGATAATATCACGGCCACAGCAACGCGGGCCTTCGGGACATTTACCCATAGACAAACAGGGCGGTGTCAGATATTTCATAAGTTTCGCATTTTCGCCAATGCATTGCGCCAAATCACGACGCAGGTCGCAAGAAATATGATATATCGCCTCTTGCGCACACCAACATGTGCGTTTACCTTGTTCGTGCATAAGTGCGTTCAGGTTTGCGTGTTTATTGTATTCAACCATCGCACCGTACGGCGCAACCGCCAATATCATACCGCGTGAAAATGTATCCGCCATTAACGAGTAATACATATTCATAAATTTATCAGCGTCTTTCTCTAATCCCGCCGCGTTCAATAACGGGGGCAGGTAAAAATAACCGGTAAATTGCGGTTCTGAACGCTGTATACTGCGGTGGCGTTGGTCTTGACCCATTGTTGCACCGGCATCGATGTGGATTTTACTGTCCACATACATCAAAGAATTATTCATATATCGCGGATGAAACTGCAAGGTATCCGCCATATCAGGCGATTTGTTTTCTACAAACATTTTATCATCATATTTATAGTCCAGTAATGTAAATTCTGGACGTGTTTTTATTCCACGATAATTTTCAGCAGATGCAAAAAATTTCGATACATAGTTATGTACAGGTGCCTGTTTGGCCGAATCAAACATATATTTAATTTTTGGGTCATCCCGCATTGCCAATTCGGCCATTTGATTCACCGCGTCACGCATTTCCGTTGTCCATGCCGTCCGGTATAATGTAAACAGCGTGGCAAGGTCAATCGTGTAATCCAACGCCGTTGGCGCAATCATTGACACAAACATACGCAATTGTTCCTGGGCAAATTTTGGGGCATTTTGTTCAACATATTTTTCAGATGCGTACGGCCGTTCACGGTGAATTGCATCACGCGCAAGTTCGGTCACACGATTTTTGTTTTTTGCATAAACATCCAAACCGTGTTCAATAAAATCGCATGCCGCATTTATATTATAATCAGATACTTCCGGGTGATATGTTTTTAATGTATTCTTGATTGCGGCCATATCGGGGTTATCGTACATTTTTGAAAAACGACCTGAACGTTGGTCTGTATTGTAAAATGGCGCGGTTAGGTGCAAACCAAAAACAACACTGGACACCGGGATACCGTCAATATTGAATGTGTAATAATTATGTTCCAATGTGGTGTGATGACCGGTCTTAAACAGGCGGTTTTCAACATCAATTGTTTCACCCAATTCCGGAACATCCGCCGCATAACATGTGCGTGCCGCGTGTGATGCCAGAATAGTTGGTTCAACATCTGTGCCGGCGATTTTTTTAACTTTGATAATGTCTGACATATTTAAACCCTTTCTTTAATTTCAGTTTATTTTTTCATTTTATATTTCAAATTCAACCAAAAAAAACAATTCAGGCAAAATAAATGTCTGTTTTCCGGTCTTTTCGTAAAAAAGTATCAAAAAGGCCGGCAATGCCGGCCGAAATGATAAAACCGTTCAAAAATGCCGGTATTATTTATCACGCACATGTGCGGGACACTTTTTCTCCACCGCCGCGATTATATCGGCATGTAATTTTCCAAGGTCTTGTTCCGACATTTTTTCACGCGGTGTAAATGTAATTGTGAATGCGACGGATTTTTTACCGTCCGGCATTTCAAACGAATCAAATACAACCGCGCTTGATATCGGGTTTGTGGCATAGCGCGCCGCCGCAACAAGATTCTCTGCCGGATAATCATTTGGAACAATAAAGGCAAAGTCGCGTGTTATTGGTTGAAATTCACTCATCACAATCGGACCACGCGGTAAAACCCTGTGCGGCAGGTTTTCTATGTTTTCAACAATTCCAATGCATACATTTGTTTTTATCTTTAATTTTTTCGCAACCGATGGATGCAATTCGCCGAATTCCGCCAAAACCTTTTTACCCTGCATTATTCGACCATAACGGTACGGATGCGCCCAAAGTGGCGGGTTTTCCGTATCGATTGTAAAGTTTCGACCATTTAATAGTGATACTATGTCCGCCTTGACATCATATATGTCCACCGGACGATTGCGTTTTTGCCAATGTTTCGGGGCCGTCACGCCGGTGCGAACAATACAAATTTCGGTATGTTGTTCATTCGGCATATCGCCATCAAACACGGTTCCCACCTCGAACAGATTCAAATCTGGGTACCCGCGTTTTTCATTATTTGCAACCGCATTCAGCAATATACCAAGCAATGAATTTCGCGCCGTATCAAAATCAGATATAATTGGATTTGCCACGCGAATAATCGGTTTATCTGATAATATTTCTTCTGTACGCGAATTACCAAATCCGTACGAACGACATTCGTTTAATCCGCGTGCCGCCAAAGATTTCTTTACTATCAAATCAAAATCATCACTGTGACGCGCATCACCCGTTGTATGCGCATCGTTTTGGGCAATTCTGTCATATCCATATATGCGAATCAAATCTGCCACAACTGTTTCAGGTATCACAACATCGACACGCGCGGACGGCGCCGTTATTTCCCATATTTTACCGGTGAATTTTCCGGTGTACCCCAAACGCGTCAAGATATCACGCATATCATCATCAGACATTTCAAGGCCCGTCCGTTTAACAAACGCATTCGGCGAATATTTAATTACTGGGTTTATTGGTTTATCTGTTCCCGCGGCCGAAAATCCAACGATTTTTCCACCACATGCATCGGTTATAATTTTTACCGCGCACATCAACGCCGGACCCGTTATTGTTGGGTCTATACCGCGTTCATATCGGTATGACGCATCGGTTGATATCGACAGGCGTTTAGATGTTTTACGAACACACACCGGGTCAAAATATGCGCTTTCCAAAATAATGTTTTTTGTTTTATCACCGGTCATACCGCGCGCACCACCAATCACACCCGCCAGCGCAAGGATTCCACCATCGTCCGCAATAACAATATCGGTATTTTTTAATTCGTGTTTATTTCCAAATAAATCCGTAAATTCTTCGCCATCGTTTGCCGTACGCACAGTTATATCGCCATGGATTTCATCAGCATCAAAGCAATGCATCGGTTGTGCCATATCAAAGCAAATATAATTTGTTGCGTCAATTGGTGCGTTCTTGGGGTTTATACCAATTGCACGCAACCGATTTGCGATTTTTGAATTACTGGGGCCTATTTTTATATCGTGAATTTCCGCCAATTTATATGCACGACATTTGTCGGTTTTTATATTGACGCCGCGCGCAGCCCCACGCACCACAAATTTTTCATCCGTCGCCACAATATATTCGCCCGCACCGGCCGCGGCCAGGTCGCGCGCCACACCGCGCACCGCCAAATAATCCGGACGGTTTGGCGTAATACCCGCATCAAATACGGTGGGACAATCAACAACCGGCGTTCCAATTTTTGTGTTTTCGGGTAATTCTATAATACCACTGTGGTCATCATTTATGCCAAGTTCGCGGCCACTGCACATCATACCATTGGATACAACACCACGCAGTTTTCCGCTTTCGATTTTGTGTCCTTCGATAACACAACCGGGGGTGGCCAACGCAGATATTAAACCCACGCGCGCGTTTGGGGCGCCACATACAACCTGGCGCAATGTTCCTGTCCCATCATCAACCATTAACACGTGCAGATGGTCACTGTTTTCATGGGGACGACATTCCACAATCCGCGCCGCAATCGGTGGCACCGGCACGGTCAGTTCTTCAACCTCTAGCCCCGTCCGCGTAAGCGTATCCGCAATTTGTTCCGCGGATAAATCTGTTTTCAAATAATCACGCAACCAATCAAATGTCCATTTCATATCAACACCCCTGTATTAAAAGCCACACGATTTTAACCACCGAACATCATTGCCATATAAATCACGCAAATCCGGCAGGTTATATTTTAACATTGCAAGTCTGTCCCAACCAAACCCAAATGCAAAACCCTGGTATTTATCTGGGTCAATACCACAATTACGCAGAACATTTGGATGAACCATACCCGCACCCATCATTTCCAACCATCTGTCGCCGTTCCATTTCATATCAACCTCGATAGACGGGTCTGTGAACGGAAAGTACGATGGACGGATACGCAATTCAACATTATCCAATTCAAAGAATCGTTTAAAAAACGCGCGTATATCGCCAATCAAATCGGCCAATGTCACATTTTTATCTATATACAAACCTTCTATTTGCCCGAACATAGGACCATGTGTCGCATCCATTTCTTTACGATATGTCGAACCAATGGCGAACATCTTAATCGGTACACCGTCGGATTCCATCGCACGAATTTGCACCGCCGATGTCTGGGTGCGCATAACATTGCCATTTGGCAAAAAGAATGTATCCTGCATATCACGCGCCGGATGATATGCTGGGGTATTCAATGCGGTAAAATTATGCCAATCGTCTTCGATTTCCGGCCCGGTATGACGCGTGTACCCGAATGATTCCAATATTTTTGATATTTCGTCCAGGCTTTGCGTCAACGGATGAATTGTTCCGCGGTTTTCCGGTTCGGCGTTTAATGATACATCCAATTTTTCACCCGCCAAGGCCGCGTTCAACGCCGCATTTTCTAATTCGGCCTGGCGATTTTTGAACAATTCACGCAGTTCCGCGTTTTCGCGATTTAATTCTGCACGGGCATCGTTATCAAGTTCCTTCATCTGTTTCAATCGCGCCGTCATTGTGCCGTTTTTACCGAACACCGATGTATATAATTCCTGTAATTCGGTCAATGATTGTGTCTGTATTATTTTTTCATTTAACATAACTTTACCTTCTTTAATAGATATGGGGTCGCATTCGCGGCCCCATAATCATAAACAAAAAACAATTTGCCGCCAAGGGTTATTTTTCACCCTTGATAAATCGTTTTGCCGTTTCAACCAATGTGGCGAAGTTTTTATCGCCGACATAGGCCATTTCCGCCAAAACCTTGCGGTCTAATTCAACACCCGCCTTGCGCAGGCCATTCATGAATTGGCTGTATGTGATACCAGATGGGCGCACCGCCGCATTGATACGAACAATCCACAAAGACCGAAAATCACGTTTTTTGGCGCGACGGTCGCGATATGCATACTGACCCGCCTTTTCAGATTTTTCGCGCGCGGCACGATATGTGCTGCTGTGGCGGCCAAGATAACCCTTGGCGCGTTCCAGAATTTTATTGTGTTTTTGACGAACCGTTGTTCCACGTTTTACCCTTGCCATTTTGCGCCCCCTTTATTTCAAACCATACGGTGCCAAGATTTTAGCCTGGGCCACCATGTTTTCATTCAGATATTGCGGTTTCGAACCGGCGTTATTTGCACGCGCGGATTTTTTACGCAACAGTTTCTTGTGGGCGTTTCTGCGAACGTTGATTTTCCCGGTCGCAGTCATTCTTGCACGCTTTTTCAAGTATGACTTTGTTTTTAATTTTGGCATTTTTAACCTCTTGTTTTTACTGTATCCTTATGGCAATGCCTTTGCCATTTCGGATGTTTAACGCCAATATTCTGACACAAATAAAAGAAAAATCAAGTTTTTATTGAATAATGATTTTTTTATGTTTAAAGTAAATCACAAATGAATCCGAAAAAAGTATCTTCCAGATTGCATACAATTATAAAATCCGCCATTGTCGCGGCCATTTTGCCTTTTATTTTTGTATATATCGTTGTTGCAAAACCGGACTATCGTGTTATAAATGCCGTGGCACATATTGCTATGCCGGTGGTGGACGGAATTGGCGATTTAATAACCTGGCCGGTGCGGGCGGGTGGAAATATTGTTAAACGCGTGCATGATATTTCAAATTTGGAACAAGAAAACGAAGAATTGCGCGCCCGCCTTGATATGGCGTTGGCCGACAAAAATAATTGCGATATTGCGTTGTTGGAAAACCAAAAATTGGAACGCGAATTAGATATAGTTAAAAATACCCCGTATGCCGCGGTTGTCGCAGATGTTATTTTCGATAATTCCGCGTTGCACCATGGAACATTTATGATAAATCGTGGGTCGCGTGATGGCGTTGCGCCGGGTATGGTCGTTGTGTCTTTTGATAACACATTGGCGGGAATTGTCATAGATACGGCCGCACATTTTGCGCGCGTTCGGTCATTGATTGATTCGAATACAAATATCGCGGTTCGTATTGCCGGGTCCGAAGTTTATGGATTTTTGGCCGGAAACGGTTCAAATACACCAAGCATTGGGTTCCTTAGTGACCATAAATTTCAAACCGCGCGCGGTGTTAAATTGGTAACCAGTGGTATAAGTGGCGTTTTGCCGCCCGATATTTTCGTCGGAACAATGAAAGATGATTCAGATGTTGATGTGTTGACACCACGCGAACTGTCACGCGTTATGGTGTTAAAATTTAATTCAGACCAAGATAATTATAAATGAAAGAACTGGTTGTAAAATATTTAAGATTGCTTTTTCCATTTATCATAACAATCGCGTTATGGCGGATTTCTGTGCCATGGATAAATCCGGCGGGAATTTTGGCAATTATACCGATATTTTATTGTTCTTTTATACGGCCGGTATCGTATTTTACGCCGTTTGCGATACTGATTTGTTTTTTAATAGATTACAAGTTTAATACCGTTTTAATGTGGACAACATGTTATTGCGCGTTCTATGCGGTGATGAATATTCAAACATTCATAGATTTAACGCATACGAATAAATCCGGTGTATACGCATTTATGGGATTTGTCGGCGCGGTCATATTTTTGATGACCGCCACGAATTTAAGTCTTATGAATTTTTTATCGGGCGCGATTATGTTCGCCGTTTTAACAATAATGTATATTCCGGTAATAACAACTGTCCAGGTGGTGCAAAATGATTGATACAGAAATATCAAAACAATTTGACCGCCGAAGCGCACTGTTTTTAACAATGGGGGCGATTCTTACATCCGGCCTTATTATGCGAATGTTGCAAATGCAATTATTCGGATATCATGATTATAAAAAGAAAAGCGAAAATAATTCATTTCGTATCCAGGTTGATATGCCTGAACGCGGTAAAATACTGGCGCGGGGTGGGGCGGCAATATCACATGATGCGCCTATATATCGCATATATATTATTCCCGAAGAAACCGATGATTTGGAAAATTTGGTAAATATTGTCGCAAATGATTTAAACATTGCGAAAAAACGCGTCGACAGAATTTGGCGACACATAAAAAAACAACAAAAATTTCAACCAGTATTGGTTAGTGAAAATACCGATTGGAATACATTGGCAAAAATCCAGGCAAAAAATCTGCCTGGGTTGCATGTCCAGGGTGGATATGGTCGCGTATATGAACTGGGGCCGGCGGGCGCACAATTTTTTGGTTATGTTGGCGCACCGGAAAAACCGGTTGCGAACGCGCCTTTCTTTACCAACGGTATAACCGGAATTGAAAAGACATTTAATAAAACACTGGCCGGGATTCCGGGGCAAACCGTTATGATAACAAACGCCGTTGGACGCATTACCGGCGAAGATAAAACACAATTTCGCCAACCAATTACCGGAAATGATATTAGAACAACCATAAATGATTCTGCCCAGCGCGTTTTGTATGATTCACTTACCCTGTACAAGGCCGGATGTGGTGTCGCACTGGATATAGAAACAGGCGATATTTTGGCAATGGCATCCACGCCCAGTTTTGACCCAAATAATTTTTCGGGTGATGATGCAGAAGAATATATAGAAGACCTGCGCCAGAATTTTGCAAAACCGTTTATGAATAAAGTCTTTGAAGGGTTGTATCCGCCGGGTTCAACATTCAAAATTATTGTTGCCTTGGCCGCATTAGAGGCCGGCGCCGTCACATTAAAAGAAACCGTATATTGCCCGGGACATTGGGATTATGGTGACCGGCGATATCATTGCTGGGAACACAAGGGGCATGGTAAAGTAAACCTTGTCGGGGCATTGAAACATTCGTGCGATATTTATTTCTATCAATTGGCGTTACGCATTGGAATCGATGCAATTAAACGCATGGCAATAAGACTTGGGATGACCGAAAAATTTATCGAAGATATTATTTCTAAACAAATGCCCGGGATTATCCCAGACAGAAAATGGAAAGAAAAAAATGTCGGTTCAAAATGGGTGCATGGTGACACGGTTATTTCCGGCATAGGCCAGGGATTTATACTGGTCAACTGTATGCAATTGGCGGTTATGATGGCGCGTGTTGCGTCAAACCGACGCGTTGTGCCGCGGTTGATTTACGATGAAAAAAAACCAGAATTTCCATCTATGGGATTACAGGAAAAAAATATTCGCCATGTGTTGGATGGATTGGAAGAAGTCCTTAAAAAGGGTGGGACCGCATTCGGCAGTGCAATAAATGTAAATGGTGCGAAAATGGGCGGAAAAACCGGCACTTCCCAGGTGCGCAGTATTTCACGCGCCGAACGAATAAGTGGCGTTTTGACAAACGAACAATTAAAATGGAATATGCGTAATCACGGGTTGTTTGTTGGATACGCGCCGACAAATGCCCCAAAATACGCCGTATGCGTCATTACCGAACATTCCGGCGGCAGTGGCAGTGCCGCAAGAACCGCCGCCGCAACAATGAAAAAACTGTTAGAAAAAGAATAAAAAACTATGAGCAAACAAACACGTGTTTCTAATGCAAATATGATGAGTTTTTCCGAAAGACTGTCGCGTTTTTCGTGGGGATTGTTTGTGCCAATGTGTTTGGTTTTGATTATATCAGAAGTAATGCTTTATTCTGCGGGTGGTGGGTCATGGAACCCATTTGCATTGTCACAGTTGTTAAAGATTATTGTTGGGTTTGGTGTATTTTTTGTTGCCGCGTTTACAAATATAAAACTTTGGATTAAATCGGCAAATGTGATTTATGTTATCGCGCTGATTTTAATTATTTTGGTGACATTTGTTGGACATACCGGCATGGGCGCACAACGATGGTTAAACCTTGGGTTTATACACATTCAACCATCAGAAATGTTCAAAATGGCGTTGGTTTTGGCATTGGCGCGATATTTCGCATGGATGAATTCGGTGGATTTAAATAAATTCAAAAACTATATTGTGCCGGCAATGATGATGTTGGTGCCATTCGGACTTATTGTATTACAGCCAGACCTTGGTACGGCATTATCTATTGCGATGATTACAATTGGAATGTTCTATATTGTTGGTGCAAATAAAAAGTGGTTTATTATTGGTGCGATACTTGCGGTTATGGCTGCGCCTGTGGTGTGGTATGGTGGAATGCACCAATATCAACGCGAAAGAATTATTACTTTTTTGGACCCAGACCATGATGCGCGCGGTGCCGGGTACCAGATAAACCAGGCAAAAATCGCATTCGGCAGTGGTGGCGTCTTTGGCAAAGGATATATGAATGGGTCACAATCGCAACAATCGTTCTTGCCCGAAAAACAGACCGATTTTATATTCACTATGCTTGGCGAAGAATTCGGATTTTTTGGTGCATTTTTATTATTGGCACTGTATACATTCATTGTTGCGGTGTTGTTCTGGGCCGCAAAAACATGCCGAAACAGGTTTGGACAATTGGTGTGTTTTGGTTTTATGTTGAACTTTTTCATTTATTATTTTATAAATATATCTATGGTTTTGGGTCTTGTCCCAACCGTGGGTGTTCCATTACCACTTATGTCCTTTGGCGGCAGCAGTCTTTTATCACTGATGTTCGGATTTGGACTTTGTGAAAATGCGCACATACATAAAGACCAACAATTATCTGCCAAAGGAAGTTAGAAATGAATTTACTTATCGTAGAATCTCCGTCAAAGGCCAAGACAATTGAAAAATACCTTGGTGCCGGGTGGCATGTTATCGCATCGGTCGGACATGTGCGGGATTTAGTTCCAGAAAATGGCAGTGTTGATACCGAACATGATTTTGCAATGCGTTGGCAAATTATGCCCGGTAAAGAAAAACAAATAAAATTGATTACTGATAATGTTAAACGGGCCGATGCAGTATACCTTGCGTCCGATCCGGACCGCGAAGGTGAAGCCATTGCATGGCATATTCTTGATATATTAAATTCAAAAAAATTACTTGGTAAAACACCGGTTTATCGTGTCGCGTTCCATGAAATTACAAAGCGCGCGGTTATGGACGCAATTGCGCACCCGCGTGAAATAGATTCTGATTTGGTCGATGCATATTTGGTACGGCGCGCGTTGGATTACCTTATTGGATTTGAAATATCGCCACTGCTTTGGCGGCGGAACCTTGGGAAATCGGCGGGACGCGTGCAATCGGTTGCGGTTAAATTGGTGGTTGACCGTGAACGCGAAATCGAAGATTTTACGGCGGTTGAATATTGGTCTGTGACGGCAAAATGCGATGCAAATAAAAAATATTTTGATGCAAATTTAATATCGTTTGATGGCGAAAAAATCGACAAGATGACATTGAAAAACCGTGCCGATGTCGATAATGTTTTATCAAAGTTAAAAACGCCTGTATGCGCCGCGGTTTCCCGTATAGAACGGAAAAAGGTTTCAAACAAACCGTATGCACCATTCACGACAAGTACATTACAACAAGAAGCCGCACGCAAATTATATTTTTCATCAAAACGCACTATGTCCGTTGCCCAGAAATTATACGAAAACGGGTTTATCACATATATGCGAACCGATGCAACAAACCTGTCCATGGATGCGGTAAACGAAATTCGCGGATTTATTGCAAAAAACTATGGCGATAAATTCTTGCCCGCGTCGCCAAATGTGTATGTCACAAAATCAAAAAATGCCCAGGAAGCACACGAAGCAATTCGTCCAACACACTTTGATTCCGCGGAAAACAACCTTGCGGGGGATGAAAAGAAACTTTATGATTTGATATGGAAACGAACAATTGCATGTCAAATGACGAATGCAGAATTTGATTCGGTGGCGGCGGATATTTTAACCGATGATAAAATCGCAACATTTCATACCGTCGGACGAACACGCACATTTGACGGGTTTATGAAGGTTTATATCGAAGACCGTGACGACGACGAAGAAGAATCTGATAAAAAATTACCGGCAATGAATGTTGGTGATAAAATTGAAATATCTGAAATAAAACCAGAACAACATTTTACCCAGCCGCCCGCACGATATACCGAGGCATCATTGGTTAAAAAATTGGAAGAATTGGGAATAGGGCGTCCGTCAACATACGCAACAATTATGTCTACGATTGTTGACCGGCAATATGTTGAACAGGATAAACAACGCCGTTTTCATCCAACGCCCGGTGGATGGGTGATTGCCGCATATTTGTCTAAATATTTTACAGATTTGGTCGATGTGAACTTTACCGCAAAAACCGAAGATACATTGGATGATGTTTCAAATGGCAAGACGGCAAAATTGAACGCGCTGAATGAATTTTGGGGTGATACAAAAAATATGATTGCCGGTGCGCGTGATATTAAAACAGCCGATATTATCGATAATATAAATAAATTTATGAATAAACATTTGTTCCCGGCGGGTGAAAATAAATGTCCAAAATGTGGTGGCGCATTGGGAATAAAACTTTCAAAATTTGGACCGTTTATTGGTTGCGAAAATTACCCAACATGTGATTATACAAAACGGCTGTATACGGCGGAAACCACGACAGGCGAACAAAATAAAAATGACACCAAAGAATTGGGTGATGGTATTATTTTCCGCGTTGGAAAATTCGGCCCGTATGTGACCGATGGGGTAAAAAATGTGTCTGCGAAAAAATATAATGCCGATACAATTACACTGGATATCGCGCGCGAATTGTTGGCCGGCGAAAAAAAGAAAGTCGAACCGATTGAAATTGGAAAAAATCCGGCAACCGATAAAATGATTTATTTCTATCCAACCGGTCGATATGGCGCGTATATTTCAAGCAACAAGGTAAATGTCAGTGTCAAAGAACAACCCGATTTAGACACCGCAATAGATTTGATAAATAATAAAAAACCAAATAAAAGATTTTCGAAAAAATAATGGCAAAATACGACAATAATTTTACAGACCAATTACGCCAAAGGTTATCTGTGGTTGATGTTGTGTCGCGGCGTGTGCCATTGGTTAAACGCGGTCAAAATTATTGGGGATGTTGTCCGTTTCATAATGAAAAAACACCGTCTTTTTCGGTCAGTGAAGATAAAGGTTTTTATCACTGTTTCGGGTGCGGAAAACATGGCGACATTATTTCTTTTACAATGGAATCTGAACATGTTGATTTTAAAACCGCAATTGCCGAATTGGCCGATATGGCGGGATTAAAATTGCCGACATATAAACCAAAAACAAAACAACAAATTGAATCCGAAGAATCGTATATAACCATAACGGCGGCCGCGGCCAAGATTTACGCCGAAAAATTATTTTCACCCGATGGTGCGCATGCGTTGGAATACGTGCGTCGCCGCGGTTTTAGTGATGAAATGATAAAAAAATATGGCATCGGGTATGCACCAAAAAATAATATTATTTCAAATAAATTTGCGAATATTAAACAAGAAAAAGTTATTGCGACGGGACTTGTCCGGCGCGGTGATTACGGGTTGTATGATTTCTTTCGTGATAAATTGATGTTTCCTATTTTTAATGCACACGGTCAAATTGTTGCATTTTCCGGGCGTTCATTGGATGGGTCCGAACCAAAATATATAAATACAACCGATACAGAAATGTTTCATAAACGGCAAACTCTGTTCGGGTTTAATTTTGCACGCGAATCTATTCATCGTGCAAACCGCGCAATTATTGTCGAAGGTCAAATTGACGCAATTCAAATGCAATGTCATGGTTTTGGTGAAACGGTTGCGCCACTTGGCACCGCATTGACCGAAGACCACATTGCAATTCTGTGCAAGGCAAACAGAAATATTATTTTCTGTTTTGATGGTGATGGGGCGGGGCAAAAGGCCGCCGCGCGTGCATGTGGTATTATTTTACCATTCTTGCGTGATAATTCTGATGTGCGTTTTGCGTTTGTGACGGGCGGCAAAGACCCAGATGAAGTATTGAAAAATGGTGGCCCGGGCGAGATGAAAAAAATTATAGATTCGGCGACGCCATTGGTTGATTTTTTATGGAATATTACAAATAAAAACTATTTAATAAATACACCGGCCGGTCGGGTCCAGGCGGAAAAATTTATCAAAACAAATACCGATAAAATAACCGATAAAATGTTGCGCGCAGAATATGAACGCGAATATAATAATCGTAAATTTAATGAATGGCATAAATGGAAAAAAAATTCGGATACGGTAAATATTGATGTCCCGGAAATAGATAACATTATTAAAAACACACTTGTTTATATTGTAAATAAATTTCCATCGGTTGCCGAACGATACGGTGATTTTATATCAAAATTTAATCTTGATTTAGATTCAGATGTCAAAGTTGATTTTGATATGGATTTAAAATCTGCGGAAAAATATATAATCACTTTAAAGATACAAAAATATATGGAAAGTTTAGAAAAACAAAAACATGATTTAATGGTGCGCGGACTTTCGGGCGAAAGTGATGTAAGCCAAGAAATCCGCCGTATAGACGATGAAATAAACCGCATGAGAGAGAAGTTCGATTTGTTAGTGTAAGTGGTTATAGTGTTAGTGGTTAGTGGATAGTGGTTAGTGATTGGTGGCCTCTGGAATAAATTCAGAATTGCAAAATTATTCCAGATTCTACTAACCACTTACACTAGCCACTAACCACTATAAACACAATTTTAATTCGTGGTTGTCTTCGTTTTGGTCGATGCGTTTGTTACGAATTTCCATTGCCGCATTTATTTTTTGCTTCATTAAAATACTTTCAGAATGTTCAGACATTTTTTGATTTATATCGCCAATCGCAAATTCTATTTCATCGCGCGAAGATACAAATATTGGCATTACAGAATTTGCAGAATTAAATACAGAATTCTTTATATCGGTTTCTAAATCGTCTATGACCGATAAATATGCATCTATGTGTTTTTTTTCGTGATTTAATATCGCATTATATTCACATGAATTTGGTTGATGCGAACCATCTATCTTTATCGAAAAATCATTATAACCAATCAATGCGTCCACAGATTTTAATACAACACAAAATCCGCCGTCGGATGAAAATATATCAACGGCAATATCATAATCTTCGACCAATGTTGCGACAACATTTGCATGAAATTTATCCATTGGTTCGTTTGATGACGCAACCGATGTTTTATACACCGGTTTTAATATATTTATTTCCGGTATTTTTTTATATTCAACGCAATTATTTGCATATGCGCAAAATGGAATAAATAAAAAACAGATTATTTTTTTTAACATGTTAAAAATCACCTGCACCTTGCTTTCTAAGGTATTCCGCAACAAACGCCGAACCAAATTGGTTATATAATTCTTCGGCCAATAATACCGATGAACGGCCTGATTCAAATAAACGCAATAAATTCCCAAGTCCACCAAGTTCAGTATTCAAAATTACCGATTCATTATTTACAGGTCGCGACAATAACACCGCGCGTTTAAGGTTCGGATAGGCCTTGCCCTGGATAAATGCCATTTCCAATGGATTCAAATTCCAATGTTCATAATCCGACGCGTCCGCCGCCGGGTTACGGAAAAACATAATTGTTTGCGCCTGGCCACGGACAACATCACCGATGCCAAGTTTATCAAGAACATTCGCGCGTTGAAACGCAACCATATATGCCTGGCGATTTTTTCTTCCTTCTTGCAGGCCGGTTATAAAATTATCACGGAACATTTTGTTTTCCAACATTGGCGCGGTTTCGTCAATCATAATCAATGACGGATTTCCACCCGACACCGTCGTATTATTTATTCGATGTAAAATATATGAAATGACCGCCGGCGCAAGGACCGCATCAGCCAATATATCGGTAAAATCAAATGTGGTAAGGCGTGATTGTAAATCCAATGTATCGGTTTCTTCATTAAATATATCGCCATATTGTAATGGGTCAATCCACTTTTTAAGTGCAGGGCGCATTTTCCCACTGGAAGAAAAACAACTTTCATACAAATTTTTCAACATACGGTCTTTATCAGACAGATAATCAAAATTCACCGATACCGCACGCGCAATTTCGTCGGCAGACATTGCATCGTTTTGTTCCGATATCATTGCAAACCAACGCCGCAAAAATGCCCGGTTTGCCGCCGTATCCGGCATTTTTAATGGGTTCAAGTGTGTTAAAAACGTATCGTTATTTTTTTCTTTGCCGTTCATGGTTATATATTTTCCACCGGTCGCAAGTGTGAATATTTCAGCACCTTTGTTGCGGTCAAAGAAAAACGCCTTTAATTTTTTATGACGCAAAGATTGTGCGATTAAAAACGAAAATAATGTTGTTTTACCACCACCCGTCGGACCGATTGTCAATGTATGACCCACCGCCGCCGGTTTATCGGACACATGAAATTGAAATTGATACGGGGTTCCCTGGGCCGTGGGGAATACAACCAATGGCCCCGGACCCCAATCAGAATTTGTAATACCGCGCGGAACACTTGACATAGGAATCGATATTGCCGCCGCACGCGATAACATTTTAAATGTGCGCGGGAATGTATCAAAACCCGGAATAATTGAAAAAAGTGATACCTTGGACGCAAAGTTTTCTTGGATTGGCGAAACACCGAACGATGCGGATATTTTTTTAAATTCATCAACATATTCTTTTAATTCTTCGGTCGTTTTCGCAAATATTATAAACAACGGATAATAATTCACCATTGTTTGATTTCCGGATACATTTTCATCCATAACCGATTCCGCACTTGCGATTTGCTCTTCGGTTGAACCGTTTTCTTTTTCGGCGGTATTGCGCCGTTGGCGAATTGTTGCTTCGACCGCGGCGGCGTCCATTATCTTGAAACCATTCATACAAATCATTTCTGTTTGAATTGTATTCACAGAATCATAAAAATCTTCGTCCAAATAATCCGGTGCCGCGCGGAAAGATAATAACGCCGCGTAATATTCACGATTACCACTTATATATTTAACAAGTCCGTTGCGCATAAATTCAACATCATCAACAGTGGTAAGTTCGGTTATCTTTTCATCACATGTGGCCGGCGCAGGCTTTGTTATCGGTGAAAATATTCGCCCAAAGAAACGCGCCATATTATCACGGGAATTATTTTTCAACATACGCGGTTTGTATGCCGCAAGTATAGATTCAATATAATTTCCATACTGGTTTAATTTATCACGCGCACCGGTTCCACGAACAGACAACACTATATAATAATTATTAAGGAATATGCGCAAACCCTGGGACCGCCATTTATCATATATACGTTGTAAAACCGGTTGGTCAAATTCATAATCTGTGTTTTCACCCGCCGCATCGCGCACAGTAAAAAACCGCATAATAACATTTGGGTCATGAATCTGGTTAAACAATTGCGCACGCAATTCCAAGAATTTTGCACGATTTTCTTCGGTCTGCATACCCGTTTGCACCCCCGACACCGAATACACACGGACAAGGCATCCATCGTTTAATTCCAATGAATCGTCCGTATAGACCGTTTTGAATGGTATATATTCAGAATAATGTTTATAACCAAATTTTGGGAAAATATTCTTGATAATTGTCGGTATAAACATCATTAAAATAATAAATACCAATATAACCGCAACAACCATAACCGTCAAAGTCATGGTTTCTGAAAGTCCACCACCGGCAAAAAATCTAAAAAAATCTTGTATCATGCCGGTATCCTTTTTGGAATTTTTTCTTTAAACAGTTTTATTTTCGCAACCAAAATTTGCCCCAATTGCGCATCGCGCTTTGAAAAAGACGCCAAAAACAAATGAACAACAATTACCGAACCCAAAAAATATAATGGGTTAAGGTAAGTATTTACTTTGTCGGTCCCCAAAACAAATATACCGATAATATAAAGGGTAGTAAAAATACCAAACTGAACCATAAAATTCAGAATCGCCAAAGTATATGGCACATAGAACAAATGCGACGGATTCGCCAAAGCTTTCAAGACTTGTTGTCTCATTTTACCGGTATGTCCCCCCTTTACATATTTTTATTATAACAATTTCAACAATTTTCAACAAGCATAAAAAACAAAAACTTAAAATTGTTGAAATTGTTGAAAACTTGGATTTTTTTCAACCGGTTTTCAACATACCCACTTTTTCAACAGAAACCGCCAAAAACGCATAAAATATGGAAAAAATTGTTAAAAACTTTGTTAAAAACCAATTTTCAACAATTTCAACAGCCCCAACAACAACAAAATAAATATAATATATTATTTGATTTTTGTTAAAAAGTGTTTATAATGCCATGGCAAAAAGGATTTTGATATGAAATTTTTGAGTTCTTTAAAGGCATGGAAAAAACGCGGGAATATTAAACAGGTTCGTCGTGGTAAACAAATTGTCCTGATTGACCCAGATAACCCAAAGTTCAAGGCTAAACAGGGTTTTAAAAGAAAATAACCCTGGGCGGTTGTGCCAATTCTTTACGGTATTCATTACTGGATGCCGTATTTTTTATACTGTTTTTTCCATGTTAAAACAGGTTAAAATCGTTTTTAAATGATTCTTGCATAATTTCATGAACCTCGGCCCCGGACAGACCAGATTCACGCAAATATAATTCCACCGTTGGTTTTGGTTGAAATATATATGCACCATGTTCGGCGTATTCAGGAACAGATTTTATACCCTGGACCGGTGTAAGGCGAAATTTTGCACTTTTGTCGGTGGCAAGTGCGCCGATGCGAATATCAGACTTTGCATTTTTTACATTTTGACCGATTTTTGCCAAGGCGTGTATTTTTGAAAAACTGGCCTTGGTACCAATGATTTTTGTTTGTAATAAAATACCTGTGTCGTCGGCACCGTGTTCGGCCAAAATTTTTACATCCAAATCAGACGAATTTTTTAACATAATATGACCACGAATTTCAGAATTTTTCCCGGTGTTTTTGATAAAAATGTTCAAAAAAGCCGGGAAATTATTTTCTGAATTTATTGTCAAAAATACCGGTTGGTTATGCGATGATAAATTTATATTTAATGTATTTTCGCCACGTAATTTTCCGACATATATAATATGTACCGGTAAATCAAAACGGCGTGATATTATTTCCATATTGTCCAATGTTGATAATTCTGGGCAATATACCCCATCGCGGTAGACAATTGTTTCCGCGGGAAAAGTTTTTATATTGAATTCGTTCCACATGTATGACATATTACATATATTATAAAGGATTTTATTATGGGTTTCAATTGTGGAATTGTTGGTTTGCCAAATGTAGGAAAATCGACACTGTTTAATGCCTTGACGCAAAGTGCCGCGGCGGATGCGCAAAATTATCCGTTTTGTACCATTGAACCGAATACCGGGCGTGTGGTTGTACCGGATGAAACACTGCATAAATTGGCGGCGGTTGACAATTCGGCCAAGATTATACCGACACAATTGGAAATTGTTGATATTGCGGGACTTGTGCGCGGGGCATCGACCGGTGAAGGTTTGGGTAATAAATTTTTGGGTAATATTTTGGAAACCGACGCAATTATTCATGTGGTAAGGTGTTTTGAAAACGATGATATTGTCCATGTTGACGGCCGTATAGACCCAATTAGTGATATCGAAACAATCGAAACAGAACTTATGTTGGCGGATTTGGAAAGTTTAGCAAAACAGATTAAAAACCTTGAAAAAAAAGCACATGGTTTGGACAAAGTTGCTATAAAATTATTGGCCGATGCAAATGTAATCAAAGAAAACCTTGAAAAATCGGTGCCGGCACGGGATTCGGGTGTTGATACAAAACCGTTTAATTTATTGACCGCAAAACCGGTTATATATGTATGTAATGTGGACGAGGCCGCGGCCGCCAACGGAAACAAATTTTCACAAATGGTTGTTGATAAATTTGCTGGTAAAAGTCCGGTTTTAATTATATCCGGAAAAATAGAGATGGAAATTGCGCAAATTATTGACCCGGCGGAACGCAAAATGTTCTTGGATGATTTAGGGTTGAAACAATCGGGGTTAGAGCAGGTTATCAAGACCGGGTATGAAACATTGGGACTGCAAACATTTTATACTGTTGGCCCGAAAGAGGCGCACGCCTGGACAATTTTGCGCGGTATGACCGCACCCCAGGCGGCCGGTAAAATTCATACAGATTTTGAACGTGGTTTTATTCGTGCAGAAGTTATTTCCCCAGATGATTATATAAAATATGGTGGCGAAGTTGCGGTAAAAGAGGCGGGTAAAATGCGCCTTGTTGGACGCGATTATGTTATGCAGGAAGGCGACATTTGCCATTTCTTGTTTAATAATTAGTGGTTAGTGTTAGTGGATAGTGGTTAGTGATTGGTGGCCTCTGGAATAAATTCAGAATTGCAAAATTATTCCAGAATCTACTAACCACTAACACTAACCACTAACACTCGTCACTAATTTGTGATATAATATATACAACAAAATAAAAGAGAATGTAAAATGGCACGCAAAAAAGTATTTTGTTGTTCGTATATTCCTGTGACAAAAGATGATGGTGAATGGTTGCCGATTGGCGAATATGATATATTGGATTTGCCATACGATATAATAACCGATAAAACGCCATTACTTATAATCGAAGATGTTGATTTGCGTAAATATCGGCCCAATGTTGGCGATAAAATTCCGTCTTTGGAAAATATTTTTGTGCGTGGAAATTTTTATTGCTCGAAACATGTCAAGGTTTTTCCAAGTATGGTTGCGGGTGGTGTTTTTGATTGCAGTCATTGTGGCAAAGATTATATAGACCAAGATACAAAATTGCCACGGGCAATGAGTAAAATGGATTGTTCTTTTAGTATCATGGGTCTTGATGTTTTAATCGGAAAATTACCAAAACAATTAAAAATTTTATATGTTGAAAAAAATCTTGTTGATAAAAAAAGTTTATTAAAAGACCCAAAAAAACTGGATGCGGCGCGCCGGTTTGTTTTGCAATATCAGGATGTTAGTGTTTTTGATACCGCCGGGCGCGTGAATTTGTGGGATGTTTTATATGATATTGATATGGGGCTTGATGATAAAAAACAAAAAGAATCCGGTGTAAATATTCCACAACCCAAGGATGTAAATAAATATCCACAAAAAACAGATATAGATATTGATATAAATACACTGGTATCTATGGTTCGTAATAATATTGATTTTAATAAATATGAACTTACCGATGATGAAATAAAACGATATATCAAGGCTGTGTTATCAGACCTGCGATTGAATGGTATTACAAAATATTATCGTATGCGTGGAAATGATATTGTCACATGTATAAATGTTTCTGTATTGGATACGGTTTATCAAGATTTAATAAGTGTCATAGAAGATTCGCAACGCGTCAAAGAGATTAAGAAAAATTCAGATACAAAAACAACCAGTGGCGCACAACAACAAATTGTTGTGGCGGAAAAGCCAAAACCAATAAAGATAAAAAAATATATATCTTATTCAGATTATAAGAAAATTTGTACTTTTTCAAACGAAGCCGCCGCGATTTCTGTATTTGAAAATATAGATAAAATCAATCTTGACCCGACGGTTGATATAAATTATCAAGGTTCAGTCCAGATATTAAAAAACGATAAAGTTGTAATGTTATCATCTGTGAAAAAAGAGGCCGGATGTACCCTTGTTCAACCAATAGACGGTAATTTTAATAATGACAGAAAACGCGTTGTTTGGACCGTTGGATATGACGCGGATGGTTCGGTGGTAATTGTATGTGTTGGGGTACTTGATAAACATTTTGAAACCAAAAAAGAATACAATGCATATAAACAATTACTTGATGCCGCAAAAGACAGACGCAAATTTTCAAAACAAGATTTAGAAAAATATCTTGATATATCCAGTGTATTAGAGGCAAATAAAAAATTTGTAAAACCCTTTGGCAATCCGGGCGACGCGTATGGAATATAAATAAATTTTTTTATAAAACGGTTGTTATATTAAATAAGATTTTTATTTTAATCTGCACCAACAAGGTGATATGTTCGCCCGTCGGTATGTTTAAAATTAAACCCACTTGATGCCCCGGGTTTCGAAAACACATAGCATTCTGTGTTGCCAAGTTTTATGTGCATAGATGGATTTCCCGATGGTTCCGGTTCACCAAATACATCATAACTAAGCCCCGTTGAAACCATAAACTTTTTACCAAACGAGCAAAGTCGATAACATTGTGCATTGTATGCCGCATAACCCGTAGAGCACGATACATCCGGTTCACAGGAAACACGATTGTTAAAATAACTTTCGAACCCGGTTGTATATTTTTTGTAATTTGTTGGGCATGATGTTAGCATGTTTGTTGTATTAGAAAAAATATCGGACATCATATTTGATGCGGTTGGTGTTGTGTTTATACCAGCAAATAATTCTGGGGGGATAAATCCAGTTAGACCTGAACATCCGGAAAATGTATATCTAAACATTGCTGTTGCTGGATTTCCTTTAATTCCTGCAAAAAGTCCACCTGGTATAGAACCTGTAAGTCCACTGCAACCATTAAATGTTGAATAAAACATATCTGTGATAGGTGTTCCTTCAAGGCCAGAAAATAAATCTTCTGGGATGGAACCAGTTAATTTACTGCATTCATAAAATAAAGACCTGAACATTTCTGCACGTGGTTGTCCAGTTATACCATCAAATAATTCCGCCGGAATTTCTCCCCCAAGATTAGAATTTGCGGCAAATGTCGCACGAAAAAGTGGTTGTGAACCATTGGCAAGTGTTGGAAATATTCGGCCCAATGACCCGGAAATACTATATATAGTTGTCATATCAGCAAAACTTATAGATGCGTTCGTTTCTGCTGTTCCAGTATTGTATCCGGTGGCAAGTCCACCAAGTTTTACGGTTTTTCTCCCTGTTGAAGTATAACGATGTGAAATTGTTTGTTGATTTGTTGATGTTGAGTTTATTGTTCCGGTTGACCCATCACCATAGTCAATATAAAAGGTTCCAGTTGACGCTAATTTGAATAATGTTGTGTTGTTTCGTGTACTTGTGACATTTACGGTAAATGTGAATTTTGCTTCGAAATTATTTTCATCTTCGGCCACAGCGGGCAGGCGGAATAAAATTCCGACGGCAAAAACAACGGCAAAAATTATCCGTTTTAATACCTGCATAGACCCCCAATTTATATAATTTTTATATGAACCAGAAATAAAAAATAACATATTGAAATAACAGTAAAAAATATAATTTTTTTATGTTAAATATTTTATATTCTGTGATACCTAGCATTCATATATGAAAAAGTCTAGCAAAATAGAAAAAATCAACGCAAGCGTAAAATATATTTATATATAAATATATTTGATTTTTTTGTTTCGGCGGGGTGGGGGATGGATTTATTTCGCTTTGCTTCATTGGCTGCGGATTTTTGCGCAACGCGCAAACCGGCGCTTTCCAATCGCCTAATCCTTGCACTGAACCACCTTTATTCGGTGGTTCAAGAAAATATTGTTTTTAAGGATGGATTTCCCTTGTATGGCGTGATACCGTGCCGATACTGCGGGGAAACCGTGACGATTTGATTGCGTTTCACTTATCAAATCTACTTGTTTTCGCTCGACACCTGTTGGTGTCTGCGCGCAAATTTGTAGTTATTCGAACTTCGCGTTGCTTGTTCTCATATACAAATTTTGAACCGGCAACTGCGTTGCGGGTCACAAACCACAGACCACAACAAGATTTAAACAAAAAATACACCATGTTGGTGTATTTTTTATTTAAACTGGTTGCGGGGGATGGATTTGAACCACCGACCTTCAGGTTATGAGCCTGACGAGCTACCGGACTGCTCTACCCCGCGATGACGGGCGTATTATAGATTATAAATTTCATATGTCAAATAAAAATCAATTTTTTTGCGTTTTTTTACATGTTTTTTTTATTAAATTTTTTTATATTTTTTATTTGATTTATACAAATTTTTATACTGAAACCCCAATATTTCCGCCGTATAAAGCCATTTTTTATAATTTATATTTTTTATTTATTTTACCCTTGTTTTAATAGTCGATTTTTGGTAAAATATCACAACGAAGGGACATAGTTAGAAGGGACAAACAAATAATGAAATACAAATTTATAGCATTTGCTTTGATGTTTATGCCGATGTGTGCGTTTGCGGTGGGCGATAATACCGTTACATCAAAGTCTTATGTTGATGCGGAACTTGCAAAAAAACAGAATTTGATTGGTGGTGGAACCGCGGATACGGTGATTACAAATACCGGGACGGCCGGGACGGTTGGGTCCAAAGGGGTCTATAAAACAACCACCGCGTACAGTTCGCAAACCGGTTCGTTGATAGAGGCAAACCATGCAAACAGCGCGATTCAAAATGGCCTTAACGCGCATGTGACATGTGCGGAACCCGTTGGCGGTTCGGCAAGTGAATGTATTTTATGGAGTATAAATCAATTGTCGGGAACATATTTACCACAACCGTAATATAATAGGGCCGGGCGCATGAAAAAGTTTATGGCTTTTTTATTTTTTGTTTTGTTTGTCGGGGGCGCGTTTGCCGCCGGTGAAAATGTTCCAACCAGTAAATCCTATGTCGATTCAAAATTAGGCGAAAAACAAGATATTATTCCGGCAAATGACGGCGCGGCGCGGGTTTTAACAAACACCGGCACCGCGGGCGAATATGGAACCCGGGGGATTTATGATGCAAATGGCGCGTATGCGACGCAACAAAATAACCTTGTTGATGCGGCGAGTATGAATGCCGCGGTTCAAAACGCAATAGACAGTGAATTTGAATGCGTGGATGATAATTGTACTTTATTTAGTGTTGATACAAATGCATCAAATGGTGTTTTTTCTGGGGAAAAATTTACAACAAATAATCAACAAGAAGGTCGTATTTTGTCTGTGGCAAATGCGATAAGTGATAATGTAAATTATAATGTGACAGATTATATATTTTTAAAGGCCGGTGATTATACAATTACATTTCAAGATACAGCTTCATCTACAGGTCGCATATTTAGAATTTTGCGTTATGATTTAGATAAAAATTTTATAGATGCGTGGTTGGTTGCATCATCAAAGACCAGTTTGCAAACATTTAATAAGATTCTTGATAGGGATTCTTATGTAAGGGTGGCATACAGAAAAACAGATTTTAATATTTCTTTGGCGCCAACAGAACCGATTAAAAACAACTATATGCCCGTTGGACAATAATCCCATTACATACTTGAAATATGCGAATTTTGTTGTTAGAATTTAATCACTATGTTTAGAAAATTGTGGAAAAAATTTTGGGAACCGATTTTGGGTTTTTCGGGGTTTCAATGGATAATTGCCGGCATTATGGCCGCAATCATTTGGTTTATATACTTTACATGTCGCAAGAAGATTATAAATTACCAAACATTCAAGAAATTTCATAATAAGCCCGCGATTTTTGTGTTCTGGCACGGGCGCAGTTTGATGCTGTCGCCGATTGTGTGTTTGGGTGGAATGAAATCATATGCCATTGCGTCGCGTCACAAAGATGGTAAAATGATGGCAAAATTACAACACTTGTTCGGCCTGCGCGCCATTTACGGCAGTTCGCATAACGGTGGCCTGTCGGTGTTGCGCGAAGGTGTGCGCGTTCTGCGTCGGGGGGATCATTCGTTGTGCATTTCACCCGATGGGCCGGGGGGACCGTCACTGCGTGTCCAAGAAGGTGCGCTGTATTTCGCAAAAATGACCGGCGCGCCGATTATTCCGGTGTGCTTTTCCGCGCGACATGTGTGGTTGCAAAATCGGTGGGACCGATATATGTTGGTTTATCCCTTTACCAAAATAAAGTGCGTCGTCGGGGAACCAATGTATATAGATTCAAAAATATCGGATGAAGATTTCGAATCAAAACGCGCAAAATTAGAAGATATTATGGTCGGACAACTGCGCGATTTGGATGCGGAATTTAATCACTTTGTCGTTGAACAAGACCTTAAGACCGCAGAATTTAAAAAGGCAAAGCGCGAAGGAAACGAACCAAAATTGACCAAAAGGTACAGATAGATATGAAAACACCGTGGTGGTTTTTACATAAAACGCCGTTGGCATTTATCTTGTTGCCGATTGCCGGTGTTTACTATATTTTTTCGCGTATGGTTTATGGTTGGCGTAAAATGTTCGCGTATCGGTCGCGTCGGAAAATTATCTGTATCGGTGGAATGTTGGCGGGCGGTGTTGGCAAAACGCCAATTGTGCGCGAAATTGCAAATCGGTTTGATTTGCCCGTCGTTATGCGCGGTTATCGGCGCAGTGCCAAGACCGGAAACATAGGGGACGAGGCCACAATGATGATGAACGACGGTATCGCCGTGCATGTGGGACACCGGAAAAGCAATATAATGCTGTTAAATCGGCAAAGTGATAATGGGCCGATTTTAATGGATGATGGTTTGCAAAATCCATCAATCAAGAAAGATATTTCAATTGTTGTAATGGATGAATCTTTGGGGTTTGGAAATGGTTTCTTGTTGCCGGCGGGCCCATTGCGCGAACCGGCAAAACACATTGCCCGGGCGGACGCGATAATTGTTATTAAAAAAGATAAAAAACGAAAAATGAAGTTGCCAGAAAATGTGCCGGTCTTTTATGCAACAAATAAGAATATTATGCCGGCCGGACGATACAATCGCGTTGTTGCGTTTGCCGGGATTGGGTATCCGAAAAAATTCTTTCGTGCGGTGCCTAATGTTGTTGCACGGCGCGCGTTTGGTGACCATTACCAATACACCGATAAAGATATAGAAAGTTTATTCAAATTGGCAACGAAAAAAAACGCAAAGTTGTTGACCACCGAAAAAGACTGGGTTCGGTTGCCGGAAAATGTGCGCGATAATATTAAATTTGTAAAATTGGAAACGGTTATAGAAGAAAAATTCTTTGATTGGTTAAAGGAGAAATTAAATGTCGACATTAAAAAAGACAGTTAAATTTTCTGGGGTGGGAATTCATTCGGGTGCGCCGGTGCATATGGTTGTGCGGCCGTCTAAAAACCCGGGTATATTTTTTCGGCGGACCGATTTGGGGTCTGGTTTAATTCCGGCGCGGTTTGATAATGTTGGTGATACAACAATGCGGAATACAACCGTTGGTGATATAAATGCGGCACATGTTAAAACAATTGAACACTTTATGGCGGCAATGTTTATGAATGGCGTGGACAGCGCCGTTGTTGAAATAGACGGCCCGGAAACACCAATCTTGGACGGCAGTGCGATTGAATTTTTTAACGCGATTGCAAACGCCGGGGCACATGGCGAAAAACTTAAACGCATTATTGTGCGGCGGCCCGTATATGTCGGGGCACGCGAAGTTTTGCGGACTTTGCCGTTTATGACGCGGGTAAAGATTTGGTTTATGAATTTGTTGTCCGGCCGGCGGGTTGATGGGTTTGTAAAATTGGCACCATCAGATGATGATTCTTTGGAAATAAATGCAACATTGGTGTATCGCGAAAAAATTATTGGGTATCAAAGTTTTTCTTATAAATATAATGGCACAAAAAAATCGGTGAACGAATTTGTTAAAAATATTGCGCGCGCGCGGACATTTGGAAAATATTCTGAATGGGAATACCTTAAGAAACACAATATGGCGCGGGGGGCAAACGAAAAAAATGTTATCGCATTAAATGACGCGGGCGATGGAACATTGAATAAAACTTTTTGGCCCGATGAATTTGTGCGACATAAAATCATAGACGCAATTGGTGATATGTTCACATCTGGGGGATTTGTTGTCGGAAAATTAGAGTCTTATAAGGGAAGTCATGCCATGAATAATATGGTTATTAAAAAACTGTTTAGTAATCCTGATAATTATGATATAATAGACGCGTAAATAAACAAACAAAGGAAAGGAATATGAAAAAATATTTGGTTATGATTTTGTCGGCGGTCACACTTTGGGGTTGTGGCGGGTATATCCAGAATGAAAACGGCAGTGAATATATTAAACAATTGGATGGTGAACCAATCGGTTGCACATTTTTGTATAAATTAGAATCCGAGGTTTCAGTATATGACCAAGATGATGCGCGCCGGTACCTTGAAAATCGTATCGCAGACCAAGCCCGGCCCGGAAATGCGTATTGGATTGTTAGTGAACGCACCCGTCCAAATGAATGGGTGATATTCGGGCCGGAGCGCGCATTTGTTTTGGCGGCAAATGTGTATGATTGTCCAAATGTTCGGACTGTGCGGACCGCGCGTTCGGATAAACCGATGCCGGAATATGATATAAAACCATGTCGCGGTGTGTTTAATGGTGTCGATGATGGACGATGCTTTCAATAAAAAAACAGGTATAAAATAAAAAAAATTAAACCGTTATGAAAATAACGGTTTTTTACACTGGAATTGAATGGGCGATTTGTGTTATAATCTGGACACAGGCAGAACGGAAGAGAGAATTTGTCGGGACAATACATACAAATTAAACGGAAAAAATATGCGGCGGGTTTGCTTTGGCAACCGTTGGTTGCGGGGTTTACACCGCGCGCGTATGCGTATAAATTGGCGCGTGGAATTGACCACCGTTTGAATCGATATATTTCTTATCATGGTATGGTTGGTTTGGGTGCGCGTGTGAATGGACACCGGTCGGGTATGCCGTCAATCGCGGTTGAAATTGTTGATGCGTTGCCTGGATATACTTCTATGCTGTGCGCGTTTGAAATTGGCGGCAAATTTGTAATCGTTGTTGTTCGAAATGGTGTTATTTTGGACGATTTGATTTTTGATAATGAATCGGATGCGCGCGCGAAATATTCTGAATTTGCCGAAATACCGGATTGGAATGCCGTGTTTGCACCCGCCGCGTGGGGTATGCCACGTGCGGTTGAACGCGATTTGACCGAATTGTTGTCGGGGAATACACATGGGGTTCTGCGCCCGATAAGTCGTTTTGGTGCCGGTGTCATGTCTTTGATATTGTTGGCATTGTTTGGATTTTTATTCCTTTATATTTTTCGCGAACCAATAAACGAAATTTTTGCCCCAAAGCCCCAGGTGGCAAAACAAAACCCAGAATTGGCCGCGGAATATCATCGTCAAATAGAAGAAAAAAATAAAGAATTAGATAAAGAATTTAATATGCGACAACCGGCGCCGATTGAACCATTGGTTATGCCGTATGAATTATTGCCAGATAAAATGGAACGCGCGTCTTTGTGTTATCGCGGAATTGGATTTTTAATGCAACCGGTTACCGGGTGGAATCAAACCGTTGCAGAATGTGGCGAAACACATGTGTTTGCAACATTCCGGCGTGCGTTTGGAACACTGGACGATTTTTATAATGTTGCGGCAACAACTATGCCGGGCGTGTTCGTCCAAGAAATAAATGATAATGAAATACTGGTGCGGGCAAAATTGCCGGAACGCGTTGCGGTGCCATCGCAAGATACGCGTGATGCCGATACAATCGTTCGCGAATTGACAAGTCGTTTCCAGGCAATAAATACAGATGTAAATATGACGATTGTTGTTGATGCGGTTTCAAATCAAACACAATCTGCGGAATTATATGTTGTCGAAGTGGCGGCGGAATCAAAACTGGTGCCGGAACAATTTATGTTGATATTTGAAGACTTTGGCGGCGTATATATGACCAAGGCGGCCTGGAACGTGGCCAGAAGAACATGGAACTATGAGGTGATAATCTATGCAAAATAAAATTAAAACATTTTTTATGTCTTTGTGTGTTATGTTTGGTGTCGTTGCGGTGTGCCATGCCGATGATACTGTGTTCGAAAATACGGTTGATATTATCGAAGAAGTAAATGCAGATAACAGTATCGCCGCAAATGAAGAATTTTCCGCAGATGCAATCGAAGACTATAATGTCGAAGGTTCACTGTTTCAACAGATTACAGATTTGGAGCAGGAAAAAGTCCTTATGCAATTGGAAAAAGAACGCGCGCAATTGAATTTGGACCTTGACCGATTGGCCGCAGAAAAAATTAAACTGCATATGGAAATAGATACTCTGTCGGGGCGCGCAGAACAGCAACAGCAAGAATTTGAAACCGAACGCGCACGGTTAGAGGCCGAGGCAAAACGTATCGAGATGGAAAAAGAAGCCATGGCAAATAAACAATTTGATGACGCGCAAAAACCGGCACAGAAACAACAATCTTTTGTTGCCGAACAACCAAAAGATGTTGATATAGAAAAAAATTATAAATTGTTAAATGTGTTTGGTGCCGGCGCACAATTACAGGCAACCGTGCAAGATTTATCAAACGGACAAAATAAACGTTTAAGTGTTGGTAAAGATTTAGATGGTTGGAATGTTAAATCTATATCTTTGGATGATGGCGTTGTTTTCATCAAAGACGGTAATGTGCAAACATTGAATGTTGGAAATAAAAGTTAGTTGTGGCGCAAAAAATGAAAAGTGCAAGTAAAAAAATCTTGGACGAAGTGGTGTATTCTAAACAACCGTCTGTGCCGGCGGGATTGGAACATGCCGATAACAAAGAAATTGTTGAATATTTGTTTTCGGAAAACAATCATTTGTTGACAGCGGTCGGTGGTGAATTTGAATTACCAAAAGAAACGCAAGGCCTGTTGGCGTATTTTTCGGGTGGATGTTTGATTGTTTCGCGCACACATCGATATGATGGACGCGTGTTGGCGTTTATGGATTTGCTGCGTAAAAAAAATCGGCCTATGCGGATTCCGTTTTATTCAGATTTGGGTTTGGTGTCGGCGATATATAAATACTATGAAAATAATTTGGGTGATGGAAATCGGTCGCGTCTTGATTACAACAACCAAATGCAGAAAGATTTTGTCGATATTGTCGCGCGTGCCGCCGCACAAAAAGTGTCGGATATTCATATCGAAGTTGCAGATCAAACAACAATATATTTCCGTATAGACGGCAGTATGCAACCAGTATTGGAATTTAATTCGGGTTGGGGTGAATCTTTTGTTCGTGCCGCGTTCGCGTCCGCCGATATCTCAAATGCAAACTATGCGCAAAACGAATACCAATCGGCCCAGAAAGATGGGCGAACGCCACTGCGTGGAACCAAAGATTTATACTTGCCCCAGGGTGTGTTGAGTATTCGTATGCAATTTAATCCAATTGCGTTCGGGTCGCGATATGTGGTTATGCGATTGCTTTATGATAACCCGTCGGAAAGTATTACAACCGAACAAGAATTTGGAAAATATGAACAAATATTGCTGCGCCGGTTGCGTTCGTTTCCAACGGGATTGGTTGTGGTCGCCGGTCCAACAAGTTCGGGTAAATCAACAACATTGGTTCGTAATATGGTGTTGATGTTAAAAGAACATAATTATGAAATAAACCTTATTACGGTGGAAGACCCGGTCGAACAAAAAATATTTGGTGCACACCAGATTCCAGTTATAAATACCACAAACGAAGAACAACGCGAAAATGAATATACCGAGGCATTGGCCGCCGCATTGCGCAGTGACCCCGACACACTTATGGTTGGGGAAATTCGAACATTGGCCGCCGCCCAATTGACCGTCAAAGGTGCGTTGTCGGGGCATAATGTTTGGACGACATTGCACGCAAATTCTGCGATGGCGGCACTGGTGCGATTGTTGGATATGGGGGTCGAAGCATTCAAGTTAAAAGAAGAAACAATGATGCGTGGTTTGGTGTCTATGCGTTTGTTTAAAAGGCTTTGTCCACATTGCCGGGAAAAATTGTCGGCGCACCCGGAATACCCGGAATATGCGCGTGTGATGGACGCGTTTGGGGAATTGGGATTAAATCAGGTTTATGTTCGTGGACATGGGTGTGAACACTGTAATGAAACCGGAACATTTGGTCGTATCAAGGCCGGTGAAATTATTATAACTAACAGTGAATTTTTAAATCTGGCGTTGGCGGGAAATACCGATGCCGCCGTTAAATACTGGTTGGAAGAAATGGATGGGCGCACATTAAAAGAATCTGCGTGTGAATTGATGTTGCGCGGTATAATCGGTGTTGATGAATTGGAACGTTGGGTTGGACTTTTGGACCGGCCGGGGGTGTATTGATATGACACGTTTGGAAATTTTTTATGCCAAAATGGTTTGCAGGTTTAGCAACGACAAACGTATTGCGATTTGGCGTAAATTGGTGTCTTTGTTGAAAAATGATTTTACATTGGTAAATGCACTAAATCGATTACAGATGATTGAATCGCACGGTGGTGCAAAACCAAATGAACCATTTGCAATTTGCCTGCGCGAATGGGAAAAAAACCTTGAACGCGGGATGAGTTTTTCCGAAGCCACACGCGGTTGGGTCCCCGCCGAAGAAACATTACTGTTGACAAGTGGAAATATGTCCAGTTTGATTGTAGCGTTGGAAAATGTTGGACGAATAATCGTCGCAAATAAAAGAATAGGGGGCGCGGTATTCAGTGCAATTGCATATCCGACATTGTTGTTGGTATTGGTGTTCGCAATTATAATTATGGTTGGACTTTATTTGGTGCCACCGCTTTCCGCCGTTGCCGGTGAAAATATGGTTTGGTCGGGTGGGGCATCATCATTGATATGGTTGTCAAATTTGGCGGGAAATTATTGGAAACCATTTATGGTTGCACTTGTGATTTTTGGTGTTTTTGTGTGGTGGTCTTTGCCGCGCCTGGCGGGGCGGGTGCGCGCGGTTATTGATAAATTGCCACCATGGAATATATATAAAATTCGTATGTCGGTTGGTTGGATGATGTCGTTGTCCGCCATGGTTGCGTCGGGTGTTGCGATACCGGATGCGATGCGTATGTTGGCCGATAATTCAAATCGGTATTTGCGACGGATATTAGAAGAAACATTGCATTATATCGCGAATGGTGATAATTTGGGTGACGCGTTGCAAAATACAGGTATGGATTTTCCAAACCAAGAATTGATAGGCGATTTAACAATCTATGCCGATATGAATGATTTCGATACGAACCTGGGGCAGATTTCAAATGACTATTTGGAAAATTCCGTCAAGAAAATAGAGGCACTTGCCGAAACATTGAATACTGTTGGAATATTACTTATATCCGCGGTGATTGCGTGGATTGTCCTTGGCACATTCCAGATGCAAGACCAGATAACGGCGTTTTTGAGTTAGTGGTGAGTGTTAGTGGTTAGTAGATTCTGGAATAATTTTTTAATTACGAAATAATTCCAGACACCACTATCCACTAACCACTTGCACTAACCACTCTATACCATAAACGGCAGGTTTTCCAATGTGCCTTCGGCGACACGGACATTTACATCTATCATCATAAATACACAATCCGGACTTGCCGTCGCCAATTCTTGGTCAAATATGTGATTTGATAACAAGTGACTTGTATTCACGGAAATTTTTGTTATTAAATGGTCGTCGTCCAACAGAGTATAAATTGGCCCGATGTCGCGTGGAACATTTTGACCGATTTCATGTTCGTTTTGTGGACAACGCAGGCCGTCAAATAATGTCTTGATGCGATTGTCAATGTCGGAACGCGGAACACCAATAATTTCTGGGTGCAACATTTGGATGTCCAATTCTGCAATCAATTTAAGTTTTGGTGTAATAATCGGATTCCAATCTATACCGCCGATATGGCGTGTGGTAATCGGACTTTTGTTCGCATTCGGTGCCATATACTGGGTAAGGTTATTCCACGGTTGATGTTCAACCAGTTTCTTTAATTGTGGGTGAAATTGCATACGGATGTCTGATATATGCTGGGCCCGCTTTTTGGGGTTGATTAAAATTTCACCAAAATACAGCAATTTGAATTTCATTTTTATTTCCCTTGGCTTTTTAATGATTCAACTTTGGCAAGAACAATTTCGTCGGCACCAAAGTTTACTTTTGGGTTACCATTTTTTTTACCGGTCGTGACGATAACTGGAACCTTGGTGTGGCGGCGTGAATCTTTTGGTGGGTCCATCATTACGCCGCGCAATTTTTCGATTGCCAATTTAACATTTTCAAGATCTTCTTTGTTTAATCCGTGTTTTTTTGCAAACTGGGTTGCCGTCAACAGGTCTTCTTTGGTGTATGCTTCTGCCATAATTTTTTCCTTTATTTTTTGCCTTTTTCTTTGACAATTATATCATAATTTGCTATGTTTTTGATACAAAAAAAGAAAGGATTTTTAAATGTCGGTAAATAATGAATATACGGGTGATTCTATCAAGGTTTTAAAGGGACTTGAGGCGGTAAAAAAGCGCCCCGGAATGTATATCGGGGATGTTGGCGAAGGTGGATCTGGGCTGCACCACATGATATACGAGGTTGTAAATAATTCTATCGACGAAGCCATGGCGGGATATGCCGACACGGTCTATGTTTCGTTAAACCCAGACGGCAGTGCCACAATTCGTGATAATGGCCGCGGTATGCCGTTCGATATAAATCATGAAACCGGGCGCAGTGCGTTGGAATTGATTATGTGCGAATTGCACGCCGGTGGTAAATTTGATAACGAAGGAAATGGCGCGTACAAGGTTTCTGGTGGTCTGCACGGGGTTGGTGTGTCGGTTGTGAACGCGTTGTCCACATGGTTAGAAGTCAAGGTTTGGCGCGGTGATAAACAGGCAGAAATGAAATTCGCCGACGGCGTGCCGACAATGGATTTGAAAATTACCGAAAATACAACCGGACGCGAACATGGAACCGAAGTGACATTCTTGCCGTCGCCCGATACATTTGCATCAACCGAATTTAATTTTGATACATTGGAAAATTGGTTGCGTGAACAATCTTACCTGAATGCGAATGTGCGTATTATATTGGAAGACCTGCGTGGGGGCGAAAAGAAAGAGCGCGAATTTCATTCGGCGGACGGACTTTCCGGGTTCGCAACATATTTGGATAAATCCAAGGAATTGCTGAATCGTGACCCGATTCAGATGATAAAGAAAATTGATGATTCGTATATTGAAATCGTCCTGCAATGGACAACGGCATATACGGAAACATCGCTTTGTTTTACAAACAATATCCCAAACCGTGACGGCGGAACACACCTTGCGGGATTTCGTGCGGGGTTGACGCGCGCAATAAATAAATATATTGCCGAACACAACACTAAAAAAGATATCAACCTTTCGGGGGAAGATTTCCGCGAAGGTTTAACAAGTATCGTTAGTGTGAAAATCCCAGACCCAAAATTCGGGTCCCAGACCAAAGATAAATTGGTGTCCAGTGAAGTTCGCCCGATTGTTGAAAATACTATTTCGGAATTATTGTATCAATATTTGGAAGAAAATCCGGCGACGGCAAAATTGATTGTTGACAAGATATTAGAGGCCGCCACCGCGCGCGAAGCCGCCCGCAAGGCGCGCGAATTGTCGCGCAAGAAAACCGGGCCGGAATTGGGGGGATTGCCCGGAAAATTGGCGGGGTGCAGCGAACGCGACCCGGCAAAATGTGAATTGTTCATCGTCGAAGGGGATTCCGCAGGCGGTACCGCAAAACAAGGCCGTGACCGCAAAACCCAGGCTATTTTGCCACTGCGTGGTAAAATTTTGAATGTCGAACGCGTGCGCTTTGATAAAATGTTGTCGTCTGATACGATTGGCGCGTTGATTACAACAATGGGCGCGGGTATTGGCAAAGACGATTTCGATGTTGAAAAAATGCGTTATCATAAAATTATTATTATGACCGATGCCGATGTCGACGGACAGCACATTCAAACATTGTTGATGACATTTTTCTACCGGCACATGCCGGCGGCGATTGAACGCGGGTATATATATGTTGCGAAACCGCCACTTTACGGTGTGACGCGTGGAAAACAACAAATCTATATTCAAAACCAACGCGATATGGACGATTATTTAATGGACCAATTGGCAACCGATGGTGTTGTGCAAATCGCGTCGGGTGCCCAGATTTCCGGTGCAGATATGAAACGATTGCTGGATTTAGTGTTGGATATGCGAAATGTATTGCAACCGTTGAATCATGTGATGCCGTTGCGGTTTATCGAAAGTTTGGCGTTGAATCGCGTGTTCGACAGTGAATCGCCAGAAAACTGTGCGGCGGCGGCAAAAATGCTGGACGCGCAAGAATTGGAATTTGAACGCGGTTGGAATGTTTCTGCGAACGATGCGGGCATAACAATTACGCGCACACTGCGCAGTGTGACCGAACAATATGTTTTGTCGCGCGACAGAATAAATTCGCCAGAAGTCAACGCATGGCGTCGTATGCCGGGGCGTGAAGAATTGATGGACACGTTCAGTGCGCCAACGGTACTTACCGTGAAATCAAAATCGCAAAAGATTTGGGGTGCGTTTAATTTGCTGAATACTGCGTTTGAATATGCGAAAAATGGATTAAAGATTCAACGCTATAAAGGTTTGGGTGAAATGAACGCCGAACAATTGTGGGAAACAACAATGGACCCGAATCATCGTTCTCTGTTCCAGGTGACCGTCAATGACGCAAGCCAGGCGGACGCGGTGGTTTCAATGTTGATGGGCGATGTTGTGGAACCGCGTCGCGACTTTATCGTTGAAAATGCATTGGATGCGAATTTGGATGTGTAATGTTTGATGCAAAATGGTTTTTTGATTTAGAACGCAAAATAAAAGATTTGGGCGCGGACAGTGACGCCCAATCTTTTGATGAAATTCGTGAAATGTTGGCACATCCGCGCAGACTTGCACCAGACGCGTTCGCAGAAATGTGCGCCTATGTAATCTTGGCGGGTGGGTTTTCACAAAAAACCGCAAAGCGGATTCATAAAAATATTATGGATTACATTTATAAAAATGGTGCGGATTTTGATGCGATTTTTCAAATGTTTCATAATAAAAATAAAGTATCTGCAATTTGTAAAATATGGAACGAACGGTGCGCGTTGTGCGATGGGTTCTATAAATGTGAAAACGATGATGACCGGGTTGCGTACCTTGCAACATTGCCACATATTGGAAAAATAACCGCGAATCATTTGGCGCGAAATTTGGGTGTAAATATCGTTAAATATGATGTTTGGATTCGGCGTTTGGGCGCGCAATACGCCGGAATCCGCCGTATAGACGAAAATGGTAAATTGACGCCGGATGTAAAACGGGCGTGTGATGATATGTTCGCGCATATGGTTGCGGCGACCGGGCTTCCGCGGGGCTATATTGATGTTGTGTTATGGAAAGCATTACAAATTGGTTTGATAAAAGTGGATAGTGTTAGTGGTTAGTGCAAGTGGTTAGTGGTATCTGGAATTATTTTGTAATTATGAAATTATGCCAGATTCTACTAACCACTATCCACTAACACTACCCACTTACCACTAATTGAACGGAGTGAACGATATGGATGTGAAAATAGAAGAATCTTGGAAATCTGTTTTGGCGGATGAATTTGATAAAGATTATTTTATTAAATTGACCGATTTTGTGCGCGGCCAATATTTGGCGGGCAAAAAAATTTACCCGGCGGCAAAAAATATCTTTAATGCGTTTAACCTGTGTCCGTTTGATTCTGTGCGTGTTGTGATTATCGGTCAAGACCCGTACCATGAACCAGGCCAGGCGATGGGCCTGTGCTTTTCGGTGCCTGACGGAATCACGCCACCGCCGTCGTTGGTAAATATTTATAAAGAAATTGAAAATGATTTGGGGCGCGCATCGCAAACGCATGGTGATTTAACCAATTGGGCACGTCAGGGCGTTTTATTATTAAATTCTACGCTTACGGTTGCGGCGCATTTGGCGGCATCGCACGCGGGGCGCGGTTGGGAACAATTTACCGACGCGGTAATTCGGGCGTTGGCAACCCGGCGCGATGGTGTGGTTTATATGCTCTGGGGCAGTTATGCCCAGCGCAAGGCGGAATTTGTGGACGCGTCGCGTAATTTGATTTTGAAAAGCGTACACCCGTCACCACTGTCGGCACACCGCGGTTTTTTTGGTAATCATCATTTTAGTCGCGCTAATGAATACATAATCGCCCACGGCGGAAAACCAATAGAATGGTAGATAGTGGGAAGTGTTAGTGGATAGTGTTAGTGGTTAGTGGTTTCTGGAATTATTTCACAATTACAAAATTATTCCAGAATCTACTAACCACTATCCACTTACACTAACCACTAACACTAAATCACACAATTTTTATAATCTGATTTATCGGTTTTCATCCAACAATCAACGCCCGAATATCGTTCCATTCGTGATTTGTTTATTTCCATGGCTGGGCTGCAAAAATCGGATGCGTTTTTATTGTAATATTCGCCTTTTTCGCATGTCACACATGTGCCGCCCGATGTTATGCCAGACCGAATATCAGACCCGCATGATATACATTTTGTTGAATCATCTGGGTCGACACCAAGCCCATCGCGACATTCAAAATATGTGCATGTTTCGGACCCATGACATATGTTGATAAATCCTGTATTGGTGCAATTTATCCCTTGTTTCTTGGTTTTAAGTACGTGAATTGTCGCATCATACTTATTCATATCATACCCGTCACACGCATTATAGTTTGTGGTATTTTGTGATTGGGTTGAACAATTTCCTGATTTTACACATTTGTTGTCATTGACAATGTATCCGGTGGCGCACAGAATTATTGGATTTGACGATGCGCGTGCGCTTGCACCAAGGTTTGATACAGAAAACCGAATCGGGGCAACGACAACACCATTTTCAACAAAATCTATGATACCAAGGGTGTCGGTATAATATGTTTGACCGTTTTGAATCGATGTACCGTATGTTGACCCAGAACCAAAAATATTTATACTGTATGTGATTGTTCGATTGAATCCAGTGAGTGTTTTAATGTTGCTTTGAAAAAATGATGTATAATCTGTGTCGTCACACGTGGTGTTGGTTGTTGTGGGGGTGTTGCAATCTGTGCCCTGATAGCCCGGTTTGCATATTGTTTTGCAATCGGATGTATCGCGTGCGTAATATACAAAATTGTCGTTTCCAAAAGAATAAGAATTTGTGTCATGTGATATGCGTATTGGGCAAAAATATCCACCGTTTTTATAAATGTTGATTGCAACAACGCCATTTATATAACCACCAGTCGTGAAAAAAATAACATTGCTGTTTATTTGGCTGGAATACAGACCAGATACGTTCCATTCGGATTTATAGTCACTTCGTATCACACATAATGCCTGTGATATAAATGAAAATGATACAAAAACACCAACAAAAAATTTTTTCAACAACATTCCCTTTTGATGTTATGATTATATCATTTTTACAACTGTGTGGCAAAGGGCATTTTTAAAAATTATATGTCACGCCCAGGCCGTAAAACGCATACGAATAATTTTCATCTGCGGTGTTTGCGTTTGAAAAATGATGCATAAATACTTCCAGTCCCCATTTATCGTTTATGTGCCATCCCGCAATAATCTTGAATTGGAACAATAATTTCGCACCCAATCGTTCGTTCTGTTGCGCCTGGAGGCCGATTCCCGCACCCGATGCAACATATATATTTTTATATTCTGATAATCGCACATCGCCCGATAACATAACCATCGGTATTGTATAGTCCCGCCAATGCCAACCGTATTTGTTCCCATAACCAATGGTCTGGTTCACATTTATAGATTGCCGCGCCGGCAGACCAAAAAAGGTTGTCGGTTGTGAATATTGAATGTTTAACAGGTTAAATGGAACAAACTGGTCCGGTGGGGGAATGATAAAACCACTGTTTATACCCTGGCCAACATGAAGGGCGATTTGGTTTTTATAGTGACCCGTGAATGTGTTTCGACCGTCCGCCGCCAAAGCATTGGACGCAATTAAAAATGTTGTCGATAAAATGAAAAAGACATTCCTCATCGGGGATATATTATACACCATTTTTGGCAAATATTCAAATTATTATATTATGAAAAATAATCATTAAAAATCAGAATGAAATCAAAGGATATTTTATATGCGATAAATTCTTGCATTTAGAAAATTGTCTGTTATAATCGGTTCAGTTTTCGTATGGCGGCGTAGCTCAGTGGTAGAGCAGAGGAATCATAATCCTTTGGTCAGGGGTCCGAATCCCTTCGCCGCTACCAAAATAACAAACGACCCTTGTGGTCGTTTTTTATTTTGGTATATGGGATTTGGACCCCGGCACAGGGGTCCGAACCGCGGCAAAAAGGCGGAATAACGCCGGTCCACCGTAGCCCTTGGCGAAGGTGGATTTTGCAAGGTGGCGAAGCAATCCCGAGCCGTATAGTCGCGAGTGGATAAATGTTATTCCCTGACTTTGCTAGGGATTATATGTTGTTGGTTTTGTGGCAATAGTTTATATATTTTTGCACCGGGTTTTGATATGATTTCTGACAGTGTTTGCACATTGTTATCATCCGTTTGAACCATAATTGCCGCGCCTTCGTCAACACCGTAACCAAACTTTGATTCCCGGGCCAACATGCGTTGCACGGCATTTTTGGATACAGATTCTTTGTCAATGCCATCTTGGGATTTGGTGTTCCAGTGCGGTTCAAAATATCCACGCAATAACCCCAATGCCTTTTTGGTTTTTAGGGTATCGATTGTGCCATCAAAATCTTCGTCTTCATCGTTGCCATAATATTCAAACCACACGCAACCGCCGGCACTGTTTCCCGCCATTATAATCCCGCGATTGTATGCCTGAATTAGCAGGTTATCGACACCGGTTTTTTTCAGTGTGTTCATAAGTTGTGTGACATTTCCACCACCAACATAAACAATATCGGCACCAAAAATAATTTTTTTGATTTTATCGGCATCGGGTCTTTTTGAATCGTCAACCAAATGCAAGTTTTCAACTTCGCAACCAAAATCTTCGCTAAAATATTTCTGGATTACCAAAAATCGGCTTTCGTCATCACCGTGCGCGGCACCAATAAACACAATTTTTGGATGTTCTTTGCCGGTAAGTTTTATCATTTTTTTGTCTATTTCTATCGAATCTTTGGTTTTTTGAACACGCCGACCATCCGGATAGGTTTTTATTTGACCGTATGAACCACCACCAATTGCTATTATTGTTTTTGTCATTCATAACCCTTTTAATTTAAAAATATTCTTATGAATTCACCACTATGTTAGTATGATGAATTAAAAAAATCTATAATTTTTTATTGGCCGTGGGTCAACGAAATGTTATACTGTGTTCAGTTTTTTGTATACAAGCAAGGAGAGAAAAATGAAACATTTATTTTTAACTTGTGCGGTTGTGGGTGCAGTTTGCCTTGGGGGTGTGGCGGACGCGAAAAATTTAACAGTATATTTTTCTGTGTCTGGAAATACCGAACGCGTGGCAAATGCGATTCATGATGTGGCGGGTGGCGATATTGTGAAAATAAATCCGGTAAACGCGTATCCGGTGGATGACTATCATAATCAAGAATTTACCGATTTGGCACAACGCGAAAAAAATGAAAACGCGCGCCCGGAAATTCAAGATATGAATATAAATATGGATGAATATGATACTGTGTTTGTTGGGTATCCGATTTGGTGGGGGTCTATGCCGATGGCGGTTTATACTTTTTTTGATAAATATGATTTATCGGGAAAAACGGTTGCGCCGTTTAATACGCACGAAGGTTCGGGTGCCGGTGATTCACATTCGGAAATTGCGCGGTTGGAACCAGATGCAAATGTGGTTGATGGATTGACTGTGCGTGGCGGTGATACAACAAACGATTTAAATGATACGGTAAAATCGTGGCTAAACAGAGAAAGTAAATAAAATGACAATTTATGATTATAATATTCCGATGCCAAATGGTGGTGAATTAAAACTTTCGGATTATCGCGGGCGGGTGTTGTTGATTGTAAATACTGCGACGGGTTGCGGGTTCACACCACAATATGAACAATTAGAACAAATTTATGAAAAATATCACGATTCTGGGTTGGAAATAATTGATATTCCGTGTGACCAATTCGGACACCAGGCCCCAGGTACAGACGATGAAATCCACGAATTTTGCCAATTGAATTACGATACAAAATTTCCGCAAATGAAAAAGTCTGATGTGAATGGGGAACATGAATTGCCGGTTTATACTTTTTTGAAATCAAGGCGCGGTTTCGCCGGTTTTGGTGACCATAAATTGGGTGCGGTGTTGGCGGAAATGTTGAAAAAATCTGATAAAGATTGGGATAAAAATCCGGATATAAAATGGAATTTTACAAAATTCTTGGTAAACAGAAATGGTGATGTGGTCGCGCGTTTTGAACCAACCGACGACATGAAAAAACTTGAAGCAAAAATATCAGAATTGATTTAATATAATGGAACGAACAAAAGGGGAAAAAATGAAAGCGTTGGTTGTTTATTTTTCACATACTGGGGAAAACTGGGTCGGGGGCGGAATTGCAAACCTGGTTCGGGGTAATACCGCCGTTGTCGCAGAATATGTTCGCGATATTGTCGGGGCGGATTTGTTTGAAATTAAAACAGAAAAATCCTATCCGACAAAATACGATGAATGTACAAATGTCGCCAAAGATGAAATGAAACAAGATGTGCGCCCGCGGTTAAAGTCTTGGCCAAAAGGCGATTTGACCGAATATGATGTCATATTTGTTGGTGGACCGGTTTGGTGGGGAACATACCCAATGGCGGTCTTTACATTTTTGGAACGTTTCGATTTGGCGGGTCGGACAATTATGCCGTTTACAACACATGAAGGTTCCGGCCTTGGTGAATGCGTGCGTGATGTTAAACGCGCGGCGCGCGGGGCAAATGTTAAACCGGGATTGGCAATATATGGTTCAAATGCCGCCGATTCGCGTGACGCGGTTGAAAAATGGATAAAAGAAAACCTGGAATAAAAAAGGGGGAAAATAATATGGACAAGAAAAAAATAATTGCCGCCGCCGCAATCGGCGCGGTTGTCGGGGCGGGTGGTGCGATTGTTCACAATGTGGTTGCGGAAAGTGAACCGATTGTTTATTTTACGCGTGATATTTCGCCGGCGGGGTTGCAACGCGCATATAAAGCCTTGGATTGGACGCCAAAAGGCAAGGTTGGTGTTAAAATGAGTACCGGCGAATCATCAAAAAGTAATTATCTGCGCCCGGAACTTATCAAAGATTTAATTGGCGAAATTGATGGAACAATCGTCGAATGTAATACCGCATACGGCGGAAATCGGTCGGACAGTGAATCGCACTGGGCCGCAATACGCGAACGCGGTTTTTTAGATGTCGCGCCGGTTGATATTATGGACGAAGAAGGTTCGATGACATTGCCGGTTGATGGCGGAAATGTTTTGAATGAAAACTATGTGGGGACACATTTTGCAAATTATCCGTCGTATGTGGTGCTGTCCCATTTCAAGGGGCATGCGATGGCGGGATTCGGTGGCGCAATTAAAAATATATCAATCGGATTTGCAAGTTCCATGGGTAAAAAATGGATTCACAGTGGTGGAAAATCCAAAGAATCTATGTGGGGTGGCGAACAAAACGCGTTCTTGGAATCTATGGCGGACGCCGCCAAGGCCGTGACAAATTATGTCGGCCGGGACAATATGGTTTATATAAATGTATTGAATCGCATAAGTATCGATTGTGATTGCGATGGTGACCCCGCCGAACCAGATATTCATGATATTGGTATCTTGGTTTCGCGTGACCCGGTTGCCATTGACCAGGCCGGTATAGATATGGTATCCAAGGCCGATGGTAATGAAAGCCTTATGCAAAGAATCGCCGAAAAAAACGGCCTGCACACGTTAGAGGCCGCAGAAAAAATCGGCGTTGGTTCGCGTAAATATAAATTGGTTGATTTAGACAAGGAGTAAAATTATGAAGTGGTTGGTTTTGATAATATGTGCGTGTGTTTTGGTGGGGGTGGTGATTTGGCGTCAATCCAATTCATGGGATAAAGTTTTCCCGCGTGATGAAAATGTCACCGTCCAGAAAGTGCATTTCAAAAATCGCTATGGCATAGATTTAACCGGCGATTTATATATGCCAAAAAATAAACCGGATGCAAAATTGCCGGCAATCGCGGTGGCGGGGCCGTTCGGCGCGGTCAAAGAACAATCAAGTGGCCTGTATGCCACCGAGATGGCGCGTCGCGGTTTTATCGCGTTGGCGTTTGACCCGTCCTTTACCGGGGAAAGCGGGGGCGCCGTGCGATATGTGGCGTCGCCCGATATAAACACCGAAGATTTTTCCGCCGCGGTGGATTATTTGGCAAATCGGGTGGATGTTGATGCCGACAAAATCGGAATTATCGGAATCTGTGGTTGGGGTGGTATGGCAATAAATGCCGCCGCAATGGATACACGCATTCGGGCGACCGTTGCGTCAACTATGTATGATATGACGCGTGTGACCGCAAATGGATACTTTGACGCCGATGATAATGCCGATGCACGGTTTGCCACAAAATCGGCACTGAATGCGCAAAGAACACAAGATTATAAAAACGGTCGGTATGAATTGGCGGGCGGGGTGGTTGACCCATTGCCAGACGATGCACCAAACTTTGTCAAAGATTACTATGCGTATTATAAAACCCCGCGCGGATATCATAAACGTTCGTTGAATTCTAATGGCGGATGGAATAAAACCAGTGCTTTGTCGTTTATGAATATGCCGTTGTTGCAATATGCCGATGAAATTCGCAGCGCGGTATTGCTTGTTCACGGTGAAAACGCGCACAGCCGGTATTTTAGTGAAGACGCGTTCAAAAAATTAAAAGGCGATAATAAAGAATTACTGATTGTGCCGAATGCGTCGCATGTTGACCTGTATGACAATATGGAAAAAATACCGTTTGATAAAATAGAATCTTTTATGCGGGAAAATATGAAATAATGTATGATGAAAATGAAATTAGAAATTCTCTGTATGCGGCGGCGGACGCCGTATACAGGGATTTTAATTCGTCTTTGATTACAACGGTTGATAAAAATTGTGTCATTGGTGTGCGGACACCGCGGTTGCGCGCAATGGCGAAAAATATGATAAAATCAGAAACAGACAAAGATTTTATTCAAAATTTGCCACATAAATTTTTTGAAGAAAATCAATTGCACGCCTTTGTTATATCGGAATACCGCGATTTTGATGCGGCGGTGCGGGCGGTTGATAATTTTTTGCCGTATATTGATAACTGGGCAACATGTGACCAAACATCGCCAAAGGTGTTTGTGAAAAACGCCGAAAAATTATTGCCGTATATCAAAAGATGGATTAAATCAAAACATGCCTATACGGTGCGTTTTGCGGTATTATGCCTTATGCGATATTTTTTAGACAATGATTTTGATACAAAATATGCCGATATGGTTTTAAATATAAATTCAGATGAATACTATGTAAATATGATGCGGGCATGGTATTTTGCAACCGCATGCGCAAAGCAATTCGATAAAATTGAACCATATTTTTCAAAACTGGACGGTTGGACGCGTGCGCGTGCGATTCAAAAATCGATTGAATCACGGCGCGTGTCGGCGGAACACAAAGAAAAATTAAAAAATTTAAAAAAACTATTCTAGAAATATAATGCCAATCCAAAGTGCGCATACGCAAATTATGGTTATCATAACAATTGCACTGCCTATATCTTTGGCCTTTTTTGACAAGGGGTGTATTTCCGGACCGATTCTGTCTATTATGGTTTCGATTGCGGTGTTAATCATTTCCGCAATAATTATGAACACCAAAGAAAACAACATTATTATGCGCGACAACCCCGATACATCAAGAAAACACAATAACACAGTGGCCAAAACACATAAAAATATATCTTGGCGAAATGCAGATTCTGATTTATATGTGGCAATTATGCCATCGATTGAATGCATAAATGCATGAAATATTCTGCGCAGCCCCGTTTCGTTCGATTTCATTTTTTATCCTTTCCCGTGGCAAGTTGATAATACAGGTCGTTTTTTTGTTCCATCATGGATTGTAATTCTTGGTCGGAAAATCGTTCGCGTAAAGTTTTTGTTCCTTGGCAAGCGGTATCCAATGACACCCCAAGGGCCATTTTGCATCCATCAATCTTGGCACCGGCGGCCGACAACATCGTTGGGAAAAAATCCATTGCGGATACGGGTCGATGTAAATCTGCGCCTTGGAAAATAGGGGTGTTTATAAATACATTGGCCAATGGTCTGTTTGATATGGTATTTAATTTTTTCATCAACGGCCCAGAATGTTGTTTGTGGTCATTCAACAGGATTATAACCGCGGTCGGGTCCGCCGCGCGAAACCATTTTACAAAATCATAGATAATTTTATCATCGCATTTTGTGATGTCTTGCGTGGTTTCTTGTTTGAAACCCATATTACGACAGTAATCTGTAAAGAACCCTTCCAAATGGGTGTTGATTGTTTCCATGAATATAAAATACGGTTGTTTGGATTTAATTATATCTGATAATACGGGTTTGGACCATTCAAATAAAACCCCATCATCGACACCATGAAATGGTTTTTGTTTTGGTGGGTTTTTTAATTGGGCGTATATTTTTTCGCCGTCAATTACATGGTCAAAACCCATGTGATACATAAAGGATTCTTTTTTGGAAAAATTGCCACTTGCCGGGAAAATAGACCATGTTTGATACCCGGCGCGATTTAATATTTTGCCAATGCCGTATGCACCTGTCATTTTATCGGTGTTGCGATAACTGGTATAGAATAATGGTAATCCGGACACGAACCCGGTAATTGCCGCAATGGTGTGCGACAGGCCGGGTATAGAGTGATAATTTTCAAATGATATATTTTTTTGCTCCAATTCGGTTATGTATGGGGTCAAGACTTCGCCAAATTTTTCTTGGTCGCCATATACTTTTTCGATGCTTTCAAGTGCGATGATTAAAACATTTCTTTTTTGTGGCCATTGTATATTCACACTTTGGGGGTCGACATATTCCGTTTCATAAAAGTTTGATTTGGTAAAGTTAAAAAAACTGCCAAATTGGACATTGCGTATGGCAATCTGGATAATCATAAACGCCGTATAGCACCCAAATACAAGTAATAAAACATTGCGTCTGTATTTGAACCAATGACAAATAAACGCGCCCAATCCCGCATAAAACAGGGAACGCAAAAGAACCTTGCGAACAAAGGCCCATAAAATTTGGGAATCTGTACCACCAATGCCAGAATTTAATACTATAGCGATTTCATCAAAATTTATTCGTCCAAATTGGCCGTATATCCATTTAACCAACCATGCAAAAAATACGATTATAAATAAAGAGATAAAAATTTTGATGAATTTTTTGTTCATGGTGATTCCTTGGTAAATACAATAGGATTTTAATCGTAATATACTATATATTCAATAAATTTATGTCAATTATCGTTAAAAGTAAGTCCTAAAACAGGTCAGGGCGGTTTTTTACTTGATTTTTTTCCATATGTTCGTATAATTCGCCCGTGATTTTACGAATTGCCCTAATAGTCTAGTGGTAAAACACGTCCTTGGTAAGGACGAGTCGCAAGTCCGATTCTTGCTTAGGGCACCAGAAATATCCCATCTGATTTGCGTTTGTTGATTTTTGTTCGGGTCGTGTATGTCTAATACACTCCCGTCACAAGAATTGCACAATACGCATCATCTGGAACATTTCTGGCGCCCTGCGGGCACCACCCTTCGCGTCTTTGAGGCTTCATAAATGGTGTATATCGTGATACAGTTTTGTTTTCTAAATTGAAATCAGAATATGGGGCGAAATAAAAAATTATAGTGCTTGAAAATAATAAAATCTTGGTCTAGAATACCGGAAAGTTTTGGCGGTTATGATGATGTGCCCAACAACCACGGAGTAATCGGCAAAACATTAAAAAAGTGATAAATTCGGGTGGCACCGCGCATAGCCAATATGCGCCCCGAAAGAGCATTAAAATAACATGGGTGCCAAAATTTCCTGGTTTTGTCGCCCAAAAAGTAAAAGGCGAAAAAATGTTATCACTGAAATCAAAATACAGAACACATACATGTGGTGAACTGTCGGCCAAAAATGTTGGTGAAACCGTGACACTTTCGGGCTGGGTCCATCGTAAACGCGACCATGGGTCGTTGCTGTTTATCGACCTGCGCGATAATTATGGAATTACACAGATTGTTATTGATGGCGGAAACGAGGATTTAGAACGCGTGCGCCCGGAATCTGTATTACAGGTTGTCGGCAAGGTTGTCGCGCGTGACGCGTCCCAGGTAAATGATAAAATCCCAACCGGGGAAATTGAAATCCAGGTTGAATCTTGGAATGTTTTGACATCAGCCGAGGTTTTGCCTTTCCAGGTTTTCGGCGATGAAGATACCAGTGAAGAATTACGGTACAAATATCGGTTCTTGGATTTGCGCCGTGAAAAATTGCATCACAATATTTTGATGCGCAACAAAATGATAAAATGGTTGCGCGATAAAATGTGGGATTTGGGATTTTCGGAATTTCAGACGCCGTTGCTTACCGCCGATTCACCCGAAGGTGCGCGCAGTTTCTTGGTTCCATCGCGTTTGCATCATGGTAAATTCTATGCGTTGCCCCAGGCCCCCCAGATGTTCAAACAATTATTACAGGTGTCGGGTTTCGACCGGTATTTCCAAATTGCACCGTGTTTTCGTGATGAAGATTTGCGTGCAGACCGTTTGTTAGAATTCTATCAATTAGATTTAGAAATGTCTTTTGTTGATTTGCCGGATATTCAGGCCGTAGGCGAGGCGGTAATGCCGGAATTTGTGCGGACTTTTTTGCCGACGGCAAATGTATATCCGGAAATTCCACATATTTCTTTTGATGACGCGATGTTAAAATATGGGTCCGATAAGCCAGATTTGCGTAACCCGATTTTGATTTCTGATGTGACGGAAATTTTCCGTGGTTCGGATTTTGGAATCTTTGCGAACGCAATTGAAAATGGCGCCGTTGTGCGTGCAATTCCGGCCCCGAACAGCGCGGACAAACCACGTTCGTGGTTTGATAAACTTGGCGAATATGCCGTGAAAGAATTGGGGCTTGGGGGACTTGCCTATATCGTGTTTGGCGAAGAAGCCAAAGGTCCGGTTGCCAAGAAATTGGACGAGGCAAGAATTGCGAAACTGCGCAATGTGGCCGGTGATAATTCTTCGTTGTTCTTTGTGTGCGACGCACAAGAATCGGCGGCCAAGGCGGCGGGCAGGCTGCGCAACAAATTGGGGGCAGATTTGGGTTTAATCAATGAAAACGATTTTGCGTTTTGTTGGGTTGATAATTTCCCGTTCTTTGAACCCGATGAAGAACGCGGTGGCGCACCGGCCTTTACACATAACCCATTTTCATACCCGATGGCAACATTGGAAGAATTGTCCACGCGTGACCCGTTCACGATTAAGGCGGCACAATTTGATATGGTGTTGAATGGTATGGAAATTTGCAGTGGGGGATTGCGCAACTATAACCCGGATGTTATGAAAAAATGTTTCGAAATCGCCGGTTATCCAATAGAGGCGGTCGAAAAGAACTTTTCGGGCCTGTATACATCGTTCCAATATGGTGCGCCACCACACGGCGGGTGCGCGTTTGGTATCGAAAGACTTATTTCAGAAATTTTGGGTAATGGTGACAGTTTGCGTGAAATTGTCGCGTTCCCGGCGAACCAACGCGGACAAGATTTGCTTATGGGGTCACCAAACGAAGTTACCGAACAGCAACTGCGCGATGTGCATATTCAGGTAAGAAAGAAGAATTAGGGTAGAGTGGTTAGTGTAAGTGGTTAGTGGCTAGTGGTGTCTGGAATTATTTCGTAATTATGAAATTATGCCAGATTCTACTAACCACTAACACTCGCCACTAACACTAAAATTTATCATGTGTTTTTATAAATTCGCGCATAAATGCCGGGTCAAAATATCGAAGCAATTCCGATAATGAATATTTCCGTTGGCCATTTGGCAATACGTGCAATGATACCGTCACCGGGTCAGGCGAAACCGCACGCATGGTTATGTCAAATTTTGCATTCATCATATTGTTTGTAATATCCATAGTGCCAGTTGCGTTTGTGTGATGCATGCTAATTTCAATCGGTGATGTTGTCGTAAAATTGTTGTTTTCATATTTTCCGATAACACGCATATTCTTTAATCGGGTTGTGCCGGATTCAAGTGCGGTTATAATATTGTCTTCTAGATTGGCGCGCGTTAAATCTTGGACATTTGCGTAAAATCTATCTAGGCCAAGGCCGGTGATATACCCGCCATCAAATGTGAAATCAAGTTCGCCAATCATATTATATCGTATGTCGTGTGCGATATGACCGTGGGTCTTTAATTTTATTTCCGCCGTCATTGTTGTGTCGGATACATTTAGTGGCCAATCGCCAGATAACAATTTGCCATTTATAACAAATTTATTTAATTGGACAAATATTTCGTATTTGGATTGTTCTTTGATAATTGTTGCCAATAAATTTCCGCGGTCATTGTCCGCAATTGAAAATGTCTGGGTACCGGATTTAAGTGAATATACAAAATTCCGGTATGCGTTTTCACCATATATCAATGTGCCCGCCGTAAGATAAATGCTGCGTGAAAAATCAAATGGTATAAATATTGGCGAATTTGCCAAAAATTCCATTTCTTCGTATCGTTCAAAAAATTCGGGGGTGATAAATTCATCAAGGTAAAATACATCTGTCTTTAATGTGATGGAATGTGTATTCGCGGTGCCGGTAAAGGTTTGACCCGCAATTTTTATTGTTAAATCGGATATATCGCCACGGTCGTTGTAAAAACCGGTTATTATATATTCCATTTCGTTTATTGCGCGCAGGTCAATGTTCGGAAACCATTTCTTGATGTTTTTGCCGGTTATGTAAAAGAAATTATCCCGCAATGTCAAAGACCAATCGTTTGAATTTGGAATAAATGAAAATGTTTCCCCAGACCATATCATGTTCCCAACAGAATCAAGCATAAATTTGGGTAATAGTTTGCTGTGCGGTTTTATCCAAGACAATTTTTCACCGTATACATAATCGTATGTAATAGATGAATCGTTTGCGGTCTTTTTAAATACACCGCCCATGTTCGCAAATTTAAATCTGATGGTCGCGCGCCGCGCCCCAAGGCGGGAAATGTATGATTCAAGTTCAGCCAGGTCCAAATTGCGATTCGATGAAATTGTTGCATCAAGTGTTTTTTTGTGCATTTTCAAATTTCCGGATATATCGCCGTATGTAAATTCTTGACATTCCCAATTTGAACCGCTCATGCTAAACAAACATTCGGCATTTTTATTGTCAATTGTCGTTTTGAACATGACTTCGTGTATGCCGTCGTGGTCAATTGTGCCACCGGTGAATATCATGTTATCAGCGATGGCCTTGGTAATTTGGATATAGTCTTTTGTTGATACCGCGTCTATCATTACATGTTCAAATCTGTGATTATTGAATGTTAAATCGCCATAGAAATCAATTTTTAATGTTGTGTCTTGCATAATTTGGTTTGGATGCGATAAAAACGAAAAATCAAACGATATATTGTCCGAAGAAAGGTTTATTGTGTGCCAACCGTTTGATTCAAGTGTAACAAATCCCCGGACACTGTTTGCGACAATGTTTGTAAATTTGAATCCGTATCCACCATCCCAATAAAAATCTGTGGTTAGATTTACATTGTGCGTTATGCGTGGTTCAGAAAACCCAAACCAATCGTTTATTTTGTTTGTGTTTATTTCTAAAACACCCGCCGCACCGCCGGATGGAAAATATTCGCCGGTAATGTTTAATTTAAGGTTTTTGTTTTTGACGGTAAAATCGTTACCCTGGAACGCGATATCGTATTTATGTTCACTGGTTCGAACCTGGCCATCAAATGTGCCATGACTAAACAGACCACGAATTATTCTATAATCTTTACCCATAAAGGTCATGATTGCATTTTTTACATATAATTGATATTTCACATGCAACAAGGATAGAGAATCCACATTTATGTGTGGTTCGTATGCGGTTATAATATCGGTTATTTCGGTGTTTTCCAAATCAAACAGACCCGAAAAAGGCACTTTTATGGCCAACATTTTTGTAAATCCGTGTTCGGTTTCTACACCGTGGGCGATTAAATGTGGCGAACCCAAAATACCAAAATTTACATCGCCGTGAATCTTGGTAAGAACGCCGGTTTGGGTGAACACCACGGATTCAAAGTGGGGACGCAATTTATTCAATGTTATAAAATTTGGCGCAAGCAACAGCCCGATGATAATAACACCCACGGTCATAATGATAATCCAAAGTGTCCGATGTGTGCGACGCGGTTTTATAATCATATTATTTTGTTCCCCCCTTGTTTTTGTATTATAATAGATTATACTGGCAAATGTGAATAAAAAAATTTTTAATCTTGAAAGTAATTACAAACCAATGGGCGATCAACCGACCGCCATTGCCGATTTAACCCGCGGAATTATAGATGGCCGCCGGTCCCAAGTGTTATTGGGGGTGACGGGGTCGGGGAAAACATTCACAATGGCGAATGTTATCGCGGAATTGGGGCGGCCGGCCTTGATTATGGCACCGAACAAGATTTTGGCGGCGCAACTGTATACGGAAATGAAGTCTTTTTTTCCACACAATCATGTGGAATATTTCGTTTCGTATTATGATTATTACCAACCCGAAGCATACGTTCCGACAACCGATACATATATTGATAAAGATGCGTCTATAAATGAACAATTGGACCGTATGCGGCACAGCGCAACGCGCGCAATGTTGGAAGAACGCGATGTTATTGTTGTGTCTTCGGTGTCGTCGATATATGGGCTTGGGACGCCGGAACAATATTCGGAAATGAAATTGGTGTTGCGCGTTGGTGATATGATTGGTGTCCAAGATATTATGCGCGAATTGGTAAATATTCAATATAAACGAAACGATGTCGCGCCAACCCGTGGTGATTTTCGTGTGCGTGGCGATACATTGGATATATTCCCGTCGCACAGTCAGGACCGTGGTTGGAAGATTTCTTTCTGGGGGGACGAAATAGAAGAGATTTGGGAATTTGATACATTGACGGGTGCAAAACTTGCAAAATTGGACCGGGTGGCGGTGTATCCAAATACACACTATGCGACGCCGATGCCGTCGATTATGGGGGCAATTGGACAAATACGGCGCGATTTGAATGAACGGTTGGCATACTTTCACGAAAATATGAAGTATGTCGAAGAACAGCGCCTTCGTGAACGCGTGAATATGGATATCGAAATGATGGAATCAACCGGGACATGTCGCGGAATTGAAAACTATTCACGATATTTGTCGGGCCGCGCCCCGGGCGAGCCACCACCAACACTGTTCGAATATTTGCCAAAAGATGCAATTTTGTTTGTTGATGAAAGTCATGTGACCGTGCCACAAATTGGCGCAATGTCCCGCGGGGACCGGGCGCGCAAAGAAACATTGGCACAATATGGTTTTCGGCTTCCTTCGTGTGTTGATAATCGGCCGTTGACTTTTGATGAATGGGATGCGATGCGCCCGCAAACAATTTTTGTGTCGGCAACGCCCGCCGAATGGGAAATGACCCAGGCCGGTGGTATAGTGGCAGAACAGGTAATTCGCCCAACGGGATTGTTGGACCCGGAATGTGTCGTGCGACCAATCAAGAACCAGGTTGATGATTTATTGGGTGAAATAAAATCGATTCATGGGCGCGCGTTGGTGACAACATTGACCAAAAAAATGGCGGAACAATTGACCGATTATTTGGTCGAAAATGGCGTGCGTGCGCGGTATCTGCACAGTGATATTGAAACACTTGAACGCATTGAATTGTTGCGCGATTTGCGAATGGGAAAATTTGATGTATTGGTTGGAATAAATTTGTTGCGCGAAGGTTTGGATGTTCCCGAATGTGAATTGGTCGCAATTATGGATGCCGATAAAGAAGGATTCTTGCGTTCGGCGCGGTCACTTATTCAAACAATAGGGCGGGCGGCACGAAACGCAAATGGACGGGTTATTTTGTATGCCGATGTGATAACCGATTCTATGAATACTGCACTTTCCGAGACGGCACGTCGTCGCGAAAAACAAATGGCGTATAATGCGGAACATGGAATTACGCCACAAACCGTAAGCAAAAAGATATTTGATGAAGTGACCGATGAAGAAGAACGCGTTGATAAAAAACGCAAATTCTTGTATACCAAAGATGGTTTGACAGATGCCGATACATTGCGGCGTGAAATAAAATCGTTGAACCAAAAAATGCGTCGCGCGGCGGAAAATCTGGATTTCGAAAGTGCGGCGGAATATCGCGATGCGATTCGGAAAATGGAAGACGACCTTTTGGTGTTGGAGTAATTGATATGAAAACAATCATAACAAAAAATATAGAAGAAACACGGAACTTTGCACGGGAATTTGCGCGTACACTGCGCGCGCCCGTAACAATCGCACTGCATGGTGATTTGGGCGTCGGAAAAAGTGAAATCGCCCGAACAATAATTCAAACCCTGTGTGGCGCGGATACCGTCGTGCCAAGTCCAACATTTACATTGGTCCAAACATATAATGCACTGGGTATGAAAATATCACATTTCGATTTATACCGGATTTCTGATGCGGCGGAATTGGTGGAAATCGGCCTTGATTATGCGATTCAAAATGACATAACTTTGATTGAATGGCCCGATATCGCAAAAGATATGTTGCCATCAAATGCACTGCACATCGATATATCAGAATTTGAAAATGGTCGTAAGATAGTGATAAATTAAGATTTCTTTAATAGACTTTGCACCGCAAGTGGAAAATCGGCCGAATTGGCAAGGTATGAACCGGATACCAATGCGTCCGCACCCGCCGCCCAACAAAGTTGCGCCGTTTTATCGTTTATTCCGCCATCAACAGATATTGTGAATTTTAATCCATATTTTTTACGCGTTGCGTTTAACACGCTTATTTTATGAATTACTTCTTGGTTAAATTCTTGACCCGCCGCGCCGGGTGTGACCGCCATAATCATAACTTCGTCTAAATCGCGCAGGACAGATTTTAATAATGATACCGATGATTCAGGATTTAATGCGATGCCAACGCGACGATTTGACGCGCGAACAATCTTTATCGCGTCCCGCAGACCCGCCGTATTCGTTGATAATATTACCGTGTCGGCACCCGCATCAATTGCACCACGCGCCCATTCGGCCGGTGCATCGGTCATAAGATGAACATGCAAATGACCCGCCCAAGATGCACGAATCGTGCGCAATTCATCCAAACCACCCGCAATCCGATTTACATACAATCCGTCCATTATGTCCACATGTATGACCGATATATCTGCGGCGCGGAACATCGTATATGTTTCGGGGCGCGTCATGTCAAAGCATAATGTGCTTGGTAAAATTGGAACATTGCGTTTTTGGGTTTTGGTTTTGCGATGGAATATGCGTGCAATCCGTGTAAAGCGATTTTGGACGCGTTGCATTCGTGCAATGTATGCGCGACGGCGTGGTAATTCGCCCGCCCATATATATTCACCCAATGTACGAACCGCCCAATCGGTATCTTTTTTTATAATTTGTATATCGGGAAAATGTGTCGCGATTAAATCTTCGATTCCGTTTATACGTGCGCCACCGCCACAGATAACAATTTCAGATGGATTATATTTTTCAATGTATTCGGCACAATCGTCGTGGATAGATTTGATTAAATTTTTATAAAATGGAATAACAATTTCATTTACATCGGCACATGAGAATGCGTATGCAGAATCCGCCGGACTGAACCGTGCAAATTCACCAGGGTATAAATCTGCGACATTGCGTTTTATGCGTTCGGCATCCGAAAAAGGTGTATTTAATCGCGTTGATATTTCTGCGGTTAAATCGTTGCCGGCAATCGCACGGCCGTTATACCATACCGGCCCGCGGTCGGTCCAAATTGAAGCGGTTGTATTTTCGGCACCAAAATCGATGAACATAATTGTTTGCTTTCTTGCGCGCATAACCGAATTGCCCAAAAATTGCGGTGCATAAAATGCGGTTGCACGAATGTGCGCATGGCGCAGTATTTCAGAAATCTTTTTCATATATTCGCCATCGAAAAACAGCGCAGAAAACGCGGACACCAATTGTCGGTCACTGTGTCCAACGGGGGACAGCATATTGCGAATTTTGGGCGTGTCGTATCGCAATGGAATTATGTGCATTGGGTAAAAACCGTCCGGTGCATCAATTTCAGCGATTTGCGATTTTATGTCCGATGCAGTGATTTTATGGTCATTTGCCCATACGGTGCTTTTTGCCGTCATTTTGAAAAAAGACGGTCCAAAATTTCCGGTTATGTATGCCGATTCGAAATGCGTGCCAATTTGTCGTTCCAATTCATCAATCACAGATTTTAATGCGAACACTGTATCAAAATCGTCCACAGAATAATATGCCGAACGGTCAATTTCTGCATTGCGAATGCGATATGCCATGCCACGAACGCCGCACGCGCCAAGGTCCAGACACAGAAAAGACGAATCCAACATATTCATTTTTATTTAACCAAGATTCGCGCATCGTCACGCATATCTATTGTTTTAAGGTTTTTTGATAAAATATTGTGATTCTGGTTTAACACACCAATTGATGCGATTGCCGCAACCGGGTCCGATTCGGGTAACATGATAACAATCCCATCGTTTGTCATAATATTCCATCGGTGTCCGTCAATCCATTCAAGGTAATCAATTTCCGTGATAAGATTCGTTGCCGCCTTGGTTATGGCGGATATGTCGTTCGGTACATTTCCACGAAACATAACAACCCCGGGTTTGCGTTCTTCGGATGGGTTGTTCACAACCGTGCCGTCCGCCGACAGCGGATAATAATATGTTCCATCGGTCCAGCCCGCAACCGCACGATAAAGGTGCAACCGCACAGAAAGATTCCCGTTCGGTAATCGCCGCACCGCCGATTCGCGAACACCGGGCGTATTTAATAACCGTTCATTTACCAATTCAAGGTTGACCGAATATGCCCGCGTCCCCGGTGCAACACCGGTTGCGGTAACCATAGGTGTTAAATCCTTGGCGTTTGTGTCCGCCGATACATGTATGTTTCGAACCATTGATATTGGGCCGCGCCCCATAAATGTCATAACAATGCGTGTTGCAAAGTATATCGCCAACAATATGGCGGCAACAAAGTAAAGCCAAAACCAAAGGTTACGTTTCATGTTGCGTATTATAGCATACTTTTATTAAATGTAAAAGTCAGGACAGATAAATTTTTTTACATCGCGCGTAATAAATACCCACGACGAAACATACATTTGCGATATGACCCGACCGATTTAGATGTTGTGTTCCGTGGCACAGACAATAATGCCCGTTGACCAACATCTTTGTATTCGTTGGATTGGAATGTCACCCAAAGGCCGTCCCAATCCGGCATACGGGTGCTCTGGTTCGGGGATAACAGTTTCGCAAGGCGGGAACGTGGCATGTGTGACGGCTGGGTTATGCCAAGACACGCCTTGTGGTCACGAACAAATTGTTCTGTGGTCACAGATTCGTTTTCCCAATTCAAAATGGTGGCGTTATCAATACTGCCCCCGTTGGGGGATGTGCAGGCAGACATGCCAAATAAACCAATAAATAAAAATATTTTCAACATTCTCATATTTAGTATTATAATTTAATTGCGTTTTTGTGGCAATAGTTTTTATAATGTAAAAAAATATCGGGGGAAAGAGATGGCAATAAGCGTTCAAAACTTTATTAAATTGGCAAACTTTTATAATATGGTTGCCAAGACTATGTCTGCAATTTGTGTGAACAAGGGCGGAATACCAATGGAAAATTATGTTGGTCGATTTTTTGCCGCAGATGTGTTAGAATTTGTTGTGGAATATGGTGAACGTTTGGTAAAATCAAATAAAGATGTGCCGGCCGATGTGCGGTCGGTGCTTGAACGGTTCCGGGCGCAATTTGAACATGTGCGCGGATTGACCACGCCGTCGGAAAAACCGATATATGAAATGACATTGGAAGAATTTGAAAAAGTAATGAATATATAAACCCGGGGAATACACATGAAAAAAATTATAAATTTTGTTTTAATGGTGGGTTGTGTAATGTTGGGCGCGTGTGTGCGAAACGATGCCAACGACGAAGCAATCTATTACGACACGGTCCAGGTTATAGATAACCTTGTCATAGATGATAATTCGGTGCCGATTTTTCCCAAAAAGGCGGCTTTGACAACCGATACTGCGCGCCGGTTTTCGATTGAATTGCCGCGGCGGTGCACCGTGAATTGGGATAACCAATCGGTTGTGTCGGTTGTGCCAGAAGAAAAAATCGAAATGGTGCGTTTGAATACCGGCGATAAATTACCAGAATTAAATGTGTCGGATTATGATTTTAGAAAACAAACCGTCGCAAACGCATTAAATAAATTGTTGGAGGGCGTCGATATCGCCGTCGTCGAAGAAGACCCGGGGTATGAAAAGGTTTCTGGGTCGGTGGCGGCGGGAAACCTTGGCGATACGGTTGATTTAATCGCGCGGTTGGGACGCATGTATTATTCGTATGATGCGGCGGCGGGCGAAATAAAATTGTCTAATCGCGCAAAATGGTTGATAAAAATGCCGGCGGACCAGGATATTATAATGGCGTTGCTGGACGCGATGCATGGCGCAGATGTGCGGAATATGATTGTTGATTGGGCGGATAAAACCGTTGTGTTCGAAGGAAACTATCAAACAGAACGCGAAGTTGCGCGTATTATTGCCGATATATCGTCCAAAAAATATGTAATCGCATGGGATATGGATGTGTATCGTGTGTACCCGCGGACCGATAATCCAATTGTGTGGATGAATATGTTGCCGGCATTTGGCGAAAAGAATATAAAGATGTCTGTGCCGGGGGTTGTTGGGCGCGCGTTGGTTGTCGGGCCAGAAGTAAATACAAAAACATTGCAAGAATTTTTGTCGGCGCAATCTAATGTCGTCCTTATATCCCAGGGACACTTTGTCGTGCCGGATGGTTGGCAATCGCGATTTGATATCGGGCAATGCAGCAAAGAAGAACGGATAGAAACAGATTTAATTGTTGGCGCAACCGCAACATATGGGGACTATGCGGGACGCAAAAAGGTTGATGCGAAAATCGTCCTTAGAACAAGTCGTGGGGAACTTTCGTCGTTTACAATCCCATCAAGTATCGGGGATAACTATGTCATAATTGGTATTCCGACGCATTCGTTTGTGACAACGCCGGAAACGCTTATAAACCCATTCGCAGAATTGGTTGTGTTCATGTCGCCGCGGATTGTGTCTATTGTGAATCCGGCCGACATTCCCGACGAACCACAATTGATTGGCGACGCGTTGCGGAATTACTTGCGTGATTGATTTGGAATGATAGAATAGGTGGTATGATGTTTAGTAAATTAGAAAGAAAAATCGCATTTCGTTATTTGGGCGCGCGTCGGCGTGGGTTTGGTTCGGTGGTGTCGTGGGTGTCTTTGATTGGCATCATGTTGGGGGTGGCGACACTGATTGTGGTGATGTCGGTTATGGGTGGTTTTCACGATACATTGTTGGCGCGGATTGTTGGAATGAATGGGCATGTCGTTGTCTATCACCAAGATGGTGTGATTGCGGACTATGATTTTTTAATTGAACAAATGAAGACGGGCAAGACCGTTAAAAATGCCGTTGCGTCCATTGTGCCAATCGCCGAAGGCCAGGTTATGGTCACCGCGCGCGGTAAAAACACTGGTGCGATGGTGCGCGGTATTCGAATGACGGATTTGGCGGCCAAGGCCACAACGGGAACCCGTATTTATGGTAAAAGTTTATCTGATATTCGTGATGGTGAATTGGTCGCGGGGGCATCGTTGACGCGGAATTTGAATGTGCATATGGGTGAAAGTGTGTCTTTGGTGTCGGCAAATGGTGCAACGCCGACGGCGTTTGGAACTATGCCACGGATTATGTCGTATCCGGTAATGACTTCGTTCTTTATGGGAATGTATGAATATGATTCGGGGTATGTATTTATGCCGTTGGAAACCGCCCAGAAATATTTGAACATAGGAAACGCGGTGACGCATATTGATTTGTTCTTGAAAAACCCGGATGATACAACCGCGGTGCGTGATGCGTTGATTGATACATTGCCCGAAGGTTATGTTGTGCGCGATTGGCGCGATTTAAATCGCGGGTTTGTCGGCGCACTTCAGGTTGAAACGAATGTTATGTTTTTAATCTTGATGCTGATTGTGATTGTGGCGGCGTTTAATATCGTTTCATCTTTGGTTATGTTGGTCAAAGATAAATCGCGCGATATTGCGGTGTTGCGAACATTTGGTGTGTCGCGTCGTTCAATGATGAAGATATTTATATTGTCGGGAACCAGTATCGGTGTCATTGGTGCCGCACTGGGGACGGTGTTGGGGGTGATTGTTGCGATATATATTGAACCGATTCGGAAATTCTTTCAATGGGCGACGGGGCGTGATTTATTTCCGGCGGAATTGTATTATTTATCTGAATTGCCATCGAAATTGGAATGGATGACGGTTGTCGGAATCGCAGTGTTGGCAATCGCGTTGGCGTTTTTGGCGACAATTTATCCGGCGTGGCGTGCCGCGAACACCGACCCGGTAGAGGTGTTGCGAAATGAATAAACAGGGGATTATGTAATGGCGTCTATATTGAATTCTTTATCACGGGCAAGGGCGGGCGATGTCGTCCTGTCGGTGCGCGATATTAAAAAGACATTTGTCGAAGGTGGTCAACCGTTGCATATTCTAACCGGTGGTGGGTTTGATTTACACCGCGGGGAAATTGTGGCATTGGTTGGTCCGTCGGGGTCGGGAAAATCGACATTGCTGCAATGTGTGGGGTTGCTGGATAAACCGTCGGGGGGCAGTATTTTGATTTCTGGGACACCCGTGCATGCGATGAACGAAGAAATGCGCACAATGATTCGTCGGCGTAAAATGGGATTTGTATATCAACGGCATAATTTGTTGTCGGATTTTACGGCGGTGGAAAATGTTATGTTGCCAATGTTGGCAAACGGTATGGACGCGGATGCGGCATATACACGTGCGATGAAATTATTAAAATCGGCAAATGTTGCACATAGGGCTTCGCACCTTCCGGGCCAGATGTCCGGCGGGGAACAGCAACGGTGTGCGGTCGCGCGCGCGTTGGCAAACACGCCCGATATTTTATTGGCGGACGAACCCACGGGCAGCCTTGACCCCAATCACGCGATTGTGGTGTTTGAATTGTTGCTTGATTTGGTGCGAAAGAATAAAATGGCAATGTTGTTTGTGACGCATGATATGTCACTTGCCAATCGCGCCGACCGTCGCATCACAATTAAAAACGGAATAGTTAAATAATAAAAAAGAGAAAAAAGGAGAGAGAATGAAAAACACAAATGAAAAATTATACACTTATTCGCGTCGTCAAAGGATTTTGGCGTGGATTGCGTTGGTTGGTATATTTGTTTGTGGTATGATGGCGGGCGCGTTTATTTGGCAAACAAAAACGGTGCATACGCCGGATTCTGGCGTACAGACAGAATTAAGTGGTTGCCAAATGCGTGAAAATGCATTGTTGGCACAACTGAATTATAACATAAATGATGCAGACCTTAGATGGGCAACAACGGCCCATAGACATAATGCCGATATTTATGACAGGTTGGCAAAGTGGGGGTGTGACGAAAATACCGACAAGTATAAAGAAATGAGAGATGCAGAATTTGCAACCTTTGAAGTTTTGCGTAAAATTTTTGATGAGAATATTGTTGATGATAGTCCATGTGCCGTCATTGAAAGAAATTTGTTATCTAATATACAGAATTGTGGCGATTCACCAAATTGTCATTTAGAAAATGCCGAGATATATTCGAAAATGGCGGAAGATGGTTGCACGGAAAATCGCCAGAAATATGCGCAAAAGGCTTTGGATGAATTAAAAATTGCCGATGGTGTGCGCGTTAATGATACAAATATCGATACCAGTGAAATTCGTTCTACGATAAACACCTATAAAAAATTGCAAATGCAGAACGAGGCGAAAAAATACCTTAATAAAGTTGAAAAAATGGTCAACCCAGGAATCGATTTTATATTGGAATTGCAACGCATAATCGAAGAATAAAAAATAAAAAAAGGGGGGCGAGATGAATATAAAAATAATCGCTGTACTTGGTGTATTGGTGTGTATGCCGGCGTTGGCGGATGAAGAAACAACCACGGATGCCGTCGTTGATGAATCTGGGGCCGAATTTGTTGACGAAGGTGCCACGACCGAAGTTCCCGCCCCGCGTGCGGTTGTGGAAAGAATGACCTGTGCCGATATAAATCAACGCGTTGAAGAACTGCGCGAAGATGTCAAGGCATACCCGGAATTGGCGGCCGATTTGGAATATATGATTTCTCGGCAACGAACCGCATGTGCGGCACGCGCAAGACGCCGACCGGTGCATAACTATGAAAATGTGAATCCGGTTAAATACTTTGAACCCGTAGAAGAGGTTGCAGAAGAACGGGAGCCAGAGGACGCGCCCGCGGCAGAGTCCGCCCCGGCCCCCGAACAGGTACCAGAAAAAACACCCGAAGAATTGGCGGCCGAGCAGGCACAAATAGAAGAAAATCGCGCAAAGGGCCTGTGTGATGACGGCACAAAGCCAAATCGATATGGATGCTGTCCGGGTGAAAAGTTCAAAGAAGTTTCGCAAATGAAATTTGCGTGCTGTCCAAAGACCGGTGACGGCGAATGTATTGAGCCTCGCCGCAAGATATAAATAACCCGCCGATTGGCGGGTTGTGTTTTTATAATTATATAATTTATATTCCGATTCGGTCTGTTATTAAAATTTTGATGCCTGTCATATGCGAAAACACAGGAATAGTAGCCTGTTTTATTAAAAAAATTTAATTGATGTATTTTTTCCTAAAATGGAAAATTTTTTATGGGGAATAAATTGATAAAACCCGCGGAAATCGCGGAATACAAAATATTCAAAAAATTATAATTATTGTAAATGTTGGGCTGGGTGGATGTGTTTCAATTATTTCGCGTATATCCGATTGTTTTTAGTCGAATTATATGACATTTTTGCCTGCTAACTGCCCCTTTTTAGGCGCCCGGTGCATAAAAACAGGATAAAATAATTTTCCCAGGAATAGATATAATCATATCGTGGCAGACAAAGGAGTTTAATATGACACACAAAGATATTTGGCAGGCAATTGATAATTTCGCATTTCAACACAATATGTCTTGTTCGGGACTGGCACGTTTTTCTGGGTTGGATGCAACAACATTTAACAAAAGCAAACGTTGGTCAAAATATGGTCAACCCCGGTGGCCTTCGACAAACAGTATTGCAAAAATCCTGAATTCTACGGGTAAAACTTTACAGGATTTTATAAAATGTATCTGTGATTAAATATTTTTGTTTACAAAGGTATTTATTCGTATAGGATACATGTATGTCAACATTAAAGTCGAAAATAATTTTATTAAAAGAATTACTGGCGTTAAAAGAGGTCGTTGATAAGGGTAGTATTCAAATCGCCGCAAATGAAAACGGTATTAAAAATTCTAATCTGTCCCAATTGATTAAGGATTTAGAATATAGATTTAATACTAAACTTATCAACAGAAAATTTGATGGCAGTCAACCAACAAATTCTACCCAACTGATATATAATGATATTTGTGCGGTAGAAGAATTATTGCACAAGATTTCAGAAACCTTTGTTGATATGGACGCACTTTCTGGTTCTATGTCTGTATGGTCCGAAGAGGGTTTGTTTGGCAGTTTTATTATGAACGACTTGTCTGAATTTTATGCGAAATATCCGAAAATTCGTCTTGAATTATTGATGAGAAAAGAACCGGATATTGAAAATATGGATATTTTAATTGTTAAACCAAAACTGCACCCAAATATTCATGGCACGGTTTTGTTCAAATTCAAAACGCATTTGAAATTTTATACCAGTAAGAAATATTTGGCGGAACACGGTGTACCGCAAAATATAAACGATTTATTAGAAAATCATAATTTGTGTATGGTTATTCGATATATGAATTTACCGGAATGTCAAAGTATTATAAAACGTGCAAAACATCTGAATACTATATCAGATTCATTGGCGTTGATATATCGTTTGGTAAACGATGGTGATGGAATTACGGTTTTTCCATCATGGTTCCACGAAAGTAGCAAGAATCTGGTTTGTTTGGATGATTTAGATTTTGAATATGAAATGGAAACCCAATGTGTGTGCAGAACAGAAATTGCCGAATCGCCAAAGGTTCGCGCATTTGTGGATTTCTTTATAGGTTTCTGTACCAGCCACCAGGTTCCAATTGATATATATTATTGATGGAAATCATTAATGGTGCCGGTGCATCATGCGTTGTGCCGTCGCAACCTGTAAATGACGAAGCCGCTTTGAAACGCATAGAAGAAAAAGTGAAATCTGTGGAAAAACGTTTCGGCGATTTGGATGTGTCTGTATGGACCACCGCCGAAGGTAATTTCAACGGCGCGCGCCTTGCATCGGATTCGATTGCCGGTGTTGTGTTGGGAACAACTGGTGCATTGATAACATCTAATGTCGTTAAGAAAAACCAAATCAAAAGTGGTTTCGAAGATATCGTTTGTACTGTTGGTGGTCAAACCGTCGGTAGCTATAATTTAATTTATTATTTTGCTTTAACATCATAAACTTGTTCATAAAAACTTTTCATATATGAAATTGTATCACGCAATACAAAAAAATCAAATCGACAAAACGCCAGTTTATCTTTGCGGTTGCCATTGCAACCATAATTCGCGGTCATCTATCCTTTTGAAACCGTATTTATAATAAAAAGGCAAAGCATCATAAGTGGCCCTGCAACCAATGCCTTGATTTATGTATTCTTGTTGCAGTGATGTTAACATACCGCCGCCAACGGTTTTATATTTTTGGGTTGCTGTAATATTCCGTCTATAATTACGATTAACCTCAAAATAATCTAACCACGTGGGTTCGTCTTTATTTTTATCAAGACATAGTGCCACAGCCAAAACATCTTGGGTTATGTTAAAATTTGATGTTTGTATATTGGAATTTGTTAAGATGCGCAAAACTGGTAAATACCGTGGCGAATGACCAAATTGTTTTATAGAACTTAAAATATTATCTTTATAATCAAACCTCGATAATATGTTCTTTATATTTCCTGATTCAATATAAAAATTACTTAAATAACAATTTGTGTTGATATATTCTCCATCGTCTGTTCTTGTTAATACAGGAACATCATTTCGTATAATATTATAATCACATGTATCTATTATCATTGTTGGCGACATAGTACCACAATCTGTATATTTGTCAATACGAATACAATGCATCCCCAGTGAATTAAAAAACCGGCATAAAACCGGTTGAATTTTTGGTTGGCTGTAGTGGGCGAAACGCGAGTTGAATTATTGTTGAAAAATATAATGTGGTGGAATATAATCGCTAATGAACAAAAGGATAAAATATGAAGTTTATTTCAAGTGTATATTTTAATTTATTTAAAAATATAGGCAATATGCGTTTGCTGTTTGTTATTAGTTGTTTTTGTTCGGTTATCTGTGCTTTGGTTGTCACAACCCATGCTCTAGATAGAGTAAAATTTATAGATATAAACAATATCTCATTACAGGAAACATTGAACGCATATTCTCCATATCACGAATTATTTGTTGATAATAAGTTACGCAATTATGTTGAGATAATGGAAGATACACAGGCACACAAACAAACAGCTACAAAACTAATCGTCATGAGAAAGTATTGTTTAGCGGGCATGCAAGACGAAGCTTACGAATTTGCTCAAAAACATCTTAAAGAAGTTTTTAATGGCGAAAATGCAATTCATTGTCCTAATAACAAACCATTGCAAACAGCCTATTCAATAGAATATCTTTGGAATTATTTATGGATTTTATTCTGGTTCTACTTACCATTTATACTAATTTTACCTATAAAGTTTATTGTAGATGGTTATAAACAAGATAATAAAAACAAAAAATGATAGATGACCATTTGTACGATTTTAATAGAGAAACTAGAAATATTGTAGAATATAACCTTGCGACTGTAGCCGTTGTCCATATAGCAGACTTGAATGTATTTTATACAGCTATAAAAGCTAGTCTAAACAATTTAAAGAAAAAGTTGGATAATTTGCCAGTATCAAAATCTCCACTAGAATATAGGGGATATTTATTTAATGAGGTTTTAAATAAAATGAGACAAAACGCACTAGTTGGAATGTTTCATTTGTGGCTGCGTAATTTGCAGGAATTTTTAGCAATTAGTGGTGATGCAATTAATGATAAGAAATTTATTATGCTCGACAAAGGGTATGAATTCATATTAGGGTTGTTTCAGACAGATAAAAACTTAGAACAATATATTTATATAATTGCAAAATATGGGTGTTTGGTAAATGTAATAAAGCATGGTTTTGGGAAATCTTTTGATAAATTAAAATGTAATTATAGTGAATTTTTATATCCTCCAGCAGAATATGACGAAACTATTATCATTAATGGTGAAAAAATTAAAGTTATTGGTGTTAATGCGCCATATGTTTTAGAAAAAAATATAAAGGAATTTTATGAAGCATCAAAGGGGTTTTGGCAAAATATTCCGGAAAAATTGGTTATAGATTTTACAGAAAAAACACCAAATCGAGTTATATAAGCATAGATTTTTTTGTTTCGCCCACACACCACAACCACATTGAATATAAATACTAAATATAGCGGTTTTAGGTTGGTTTTCTTTCGTTTTTATTAGTTCGAAAGTTTTTGGTGATTTATAAGCGGTTCGAAAGTGTTGATAGTGACATGATTTTTTAAGAATTGACTTTCGAACTTGCCAAAGTCTTATATTTTTGCTCTCTGGAATGCGCACGGGTGCCTCGATACACAATAACAAAAATCAAAAAAATCTCCCTTGGTCGATTTTTTAAGATTTTTCTAATTGTGTATTCTCGTATTGGTGCTGCGCTAACGCTCGCACCGATCCGTGCGCCCAGGAATAAATAAAAACACCCAAAAGGGTGTTTTTGTTTATTCTGGTTGGGGCGCACGGATTCGAACCATGATAAAGAGAACCAAAATCTCTTGTCCTACCATTAGACGACACCCCAAAAGTGATTTGAATTATATATGTTTTTCCGCGTTTTTCAATAATAAAATAAATTTTTTCGTTTTTGCACTTGATTTATAATCATTAAAAATTATAATAATTGTCGCTTTTAATAAAATGTTCCTAAAAAAGGGGGGCTGATATGGTTCGCAAAGAATTGGTTAGTTTGTTGGAAAAAAATATATTGCTGTTCGCGAAATTGTCCGAACGCATCAACCGTGATTTGGTCGATTTTGGTGAATATTCCCGTCAACAGGCGCAATTTTTAATAAGACTTTACCTTGGTGGGCGCGTGCGTTTAAAGGATTTGGCGGCACGCGAATTTTTGCCGGCGCCGAATTTATGTGCCGCATTTCGTAAAATGGAACGCGATGGGTTGGTGCTGCGCGCGGTGGACGAAAATGACCGCCGTAATACATGGTATTCGGTCACAGAGCGGGGCGCACAGGTCGCCGGTAAATTCATTGATATGTTTCACCAGGCAATCGCCGATATTTTCAAAGATATAAATAAATCTGATGAAGATGAACTTATTAAATCTTTTAAAACAATGAATGGTATTTTAATGAAGATGGAGGCAAAAAATGCATAATGGTATTGTGGTTGGAATCGCGCTGTGCGCCGGAATCTGCTGTATAGACGGTTTTGCAATGGATTTGTCTTTGGGGGACGCGGTGAAAAAAATTGTTGCCGAATCCCATGATTTGAAAAAGGCCGATGCAAACCTTAAAAAGGCCCAGGCGTCGTTGGATGTGGCAAATTCGGCGCGATGGTTTAATATCGAAGGGTCGGCAACATACATGAACCTTGTCAATGTGGAAAAACCATTGGATTCATATAATGTGAAATTACCGCCAGAGATTGGTGGTCTGGTTCCGCAATTGGCGGGTATGGATAAAATTGAAATCCCAGATAATATTTTTATGGCGGGGGTGACGATTACCCAACCAATTTATACTTTTGGCAAAATTGGTAATGCGGTGGACAGCGTGCGCAACGCCATAAAAATCGGCGAATACAGCAAAGAGATGGTCGCGCGCGAGGTTAAATATGCCGCCGCAGATATGTATTGGACCGCCAAAATGACCGATGAAATTGTGAAAATATCAGAACAAGATTTGAAAAATGCCGTTGCTGCGAAAAAAAGCCTTGCCGGGGCGGGGCGCGCAAATCGCAGCAATTTGGTTAAGATAGAATCAGATATCGCAACCAAAGAAATCAATTTGTCGGATGCAAAATTTAATCGCGATACCGCGCACCGGATGTTAAAGATATTGGCCGGAATCGATATAGATGAAGAATTAAACCTTACCGAAGAATTTCCTGATTCATTCCCGGAAATGGAAAATAAAAAATTGACCAATACGCCAGAATGGATGGTTTTGGACCAACAGGTCAAGATGTATGAAGCCCAGGCATCGTCTAAACGTGCGAATGGGTATCCGACACTTGCGGCGGTGGGTTCATATAATTATGCTACGATGGATAAAAGTTTTAAGCACATGTTTAACGATGACGCGTCGCAATCAGCATATTGGGGATTGGCGTTAAAGGTGCCGATTTTTAGTGGCGGCGTAAATCGCGCAAATGCAACCGTCGAGGCCATGAATGCCGAGGCCGCACGTCAAGACCTGGACAAATCTAAAAAGATTACGGCGGAAAAATATTCAAATGCGATAAAGCAATATAATCATTTGCGCGATAACCTTGCGGGGTTAAAGAATGCGCGTGATTTGGCGGCACGGGCATACGGTTTTTCGCGTGACCGATTTGCGGCGGGACAAACATCGGCCGTTGAATTGGCGGATGTGTCGGCCGGACTGTACCAATTGGATATGGCGTTGCTGAACGCGAAATACAAGATTTTAATGTCGGCGGAATCGGTGAAAAAGTTGGGGGAATAATATGAGAATCTTTGGACGAAAATTCGATGATAAAAAGGTTAAAAAAAACGTCTATACGGCGGTTTTGGTGGCGTTGATAATTTGGTTTGTGTATCGATTTATTATGGTTGCAATTGAATCACGTATGACCGTCTTTAACCCGGTTCGTGACGCGGGCCAAAATGGAACACCGATTGAAACGGTCACGGTAAAAAAGCAAGATGGTGCGGTCAATATGCCAATCGCAATTAAAAACAATCGTGCCTATGTGTCGGGGCGTGTACGCGCCAAACTGCGCGCGGGACAAAAAATCGCGGGCGGTGGAACAATTGCAAATGTATCAAATTCTATTGATTTTGATTCGGGGATGTATGTTGTGCAAACGCGTGGCGCAAACGATGGTGTGCAAAATGTTCAGATTCCATGCAGTGGATATTTTGTTCCGGTCTATGCCGTGCGTGGGGAATCTGTGATGGTCGCAGATGGTACGCATGCGCGTGCGCGCGATGTCGCCGTTGCAGCCCAAGATTCAGATTTTGCATGTATATCATCGGGTGTCAAAGACGATGATATTGTGATATTGTCCAAGGTTTCAAATAATCAAAAAGTAAATATTCAAAAATAAAATTGGGGGATTTATTGATATGTTAAAGTTCTTTGTTAAACGGCCAGTGACAACGGTTATGTTTGTGTTGTTGTTCGTGGTGTTGGGGTTGGTGTCTTTTCCGAAAATGAATATCGAACGCACGCCGGCATTGGACTTTCCAATGGTGACCGCGACATTTGTATATCCCGGTGCCGCGCCCGCAGAAATAGAATCCCAGGTTATTAAAAAGGCCGAAGATGCCATGTCCCAGGTGCCAGAGTTAAAAAAACTTACATCCCAGGCATTTGAAAACGGCGGCTATGTTATGGCTGAATTTAATTTGGGCGTCAATGTCAATGACAAGGCCAGCGAAGTTAAATCTAAAATCGATGCGTTGGCATCCGAATTCCCAACAGATTTGAAACAGCCCGTTATTGAAAAATTAAATCCATTGCAAACATCGGTGGTTGATATCGCGTTGTCGGGGGCGTCACTGCGTGATTTAAAAGAATACGCCGATGACATATTGGCAAACAAAATTACAGGTATAAACGGTGTTGCAAGTGTTTCGGTTTTCGGGGGCGAAGAACGCGCAATACGTGTTGCGTTGAATCCAGAATCTATGGCGGCGCATGGCATTACGATAATGGATGTTGTTGCCGCATTCGGGGCCAGTAACCTGAACGTGCCGGGGGGCAAGATAGAGGCCGGCGCCGATTCGTCCAGTGTGCGTTTTATCGGCGAATTTGATTCGGTTGATGCGATTAAAAACCTGCATATAACAACGGCCGAAGGTCAAAAGTTTCGTGTGTCGGATGTTGCAAGTGTGACCGATTCTGCGCGTGATATTGAAAACGGTGCGCGGTATAATGGCGAAAGTGTTGTTATTGCGTCTGTGGTCAAGGCAACCGATGGAAATGCGATAAAAATTTCACGCGCATTAAATAAAGAGTTGCCAAACTTTACCAAAGATTTGAAATCTCGATTCCCGGATGCAACGATGGAAATTATTTCTGATTCGTCGATAGTGGTTTCCGATGAAACATCGGGGACAATAAACGGTATTATACTGGGGGTTATATTCACGGTTATTGTGTTGTTGGCCTTTACGCGGAATTGGCGTTCGACAATTATTGCAGGCGTTGTGATTCCGGCATCGTTGATTGCGGGGTTATTCTTGGTTGATGCAAGTGGGTTTACAATAAATGCGATGACTTTGTTGGCGTATTCGTCGGCGTTAGGAACATTGGTGTCAAATGCCATTATTCTTATCGAGGCCGCATTGCAAGAAATGCGCGCCGGCAAAGACCCCGAGACCGCCGCGTTGGACGGAACGAAAAAGGTCGCGGTTTCCGTGTTCGCGGGCGTTGGAACAAATGTTGTGGTGTTTTTGCCGTTGGCGTTTATGGGCGGAATTGCCGGTAAATTTATGTCGCAATTTGGTATGACGGTTGTGTATTTGACGGTGCTGTCGTTGGTGTTCTCGTTCACATTGGCACCAATGATGATTGCAAAAATTCTGCGTTTGCCGCGGATGCGTCATATCACAATCAATATGGAAAAAAAATCACTTATGCAGCGGTGGTTTGCGTATCAATATAAACATTCGGGCCGTGTGATTTTGATGGCGGTGTTGGTGTTGTTTGGGTCTGCGTTTTTGATGCGGTTTACCGGAAATGAATTTAGTCCGTCAACCGATGCAAACGAAATAAATATTACCGCGCGTGCGCCAATGGGGGCGACATATGAACGGTCTGAACAGATTGCGACGGATATTGAAAAGGTATTGCATAATTTTGACGAGGTTAAATCGACATCGGTCAAGATTGGTGAACGTGGTCTGCAAAATATCGCGGTGAAAATAAAATTGGTTGAAAAATCAGACCGCCGACACAGCGATAAAGAAATCGCACGCCGGATGTTGCCTGAATTGAATAAAATACCCGATGCAGAAATTCAAATTCGTGCAGGCGAAGGTGTTTCCAGTTCTATATCGTCCGATATTGTGTTGAATATATTTGGTGAAGATGATGCAAAACGCCAAGAATATGCGTTGCGTGCGTTGGATGCAATAAATAATATCGGCGAAGTCCAAACCGCCGTGTTGGCACAACAAACGCCGGGCGATGAAATACGCTTTATGCCCGATGCCGATAAAATGGATTTTTGGGGAATCAAGAATTCTTATGCGGGGGGCGCGTTGCGAACGGCACTGTATGGAAATGATACATATAAATACAAAGAACGTGGCGAAGAATATCCAATTATCCTTGAATTCGCACGCCCATTCCGCGATGCATCTTTGTTTGACAATGTGTTGCTGAATTCGCAAAAGGGTATGGTTGCATTGTCCGAATTGGGGACCGCACAACGCACAACCGCAACATCGGATATTCGGCGTTTGGATAAAAATCGTATAACCGAAATTGATATAAATATCGGTAAATCTACCAGTGGCCCCGTTCAACAAAAAATTGTCCAGGCATTGGATAAAATGGAGTGGGATATGGGTTATGGATATAACTTTGGCGGTATGGCGGAAATTCAAAGCGAAACCACCGGTGAAATAGGCCAGGCCTTTATGTTGGCGACGATTTTAACATTTATGTTGTTGGCCGCGATTTTGAATTCGCTTATTCACCCGTTCACAATTGCGACATCGATTATAACAAGTTTTGCCGGTGTGTTTATATTGTTGTTCTTATCTGGGGCGTCGACAAATGTCGGGGCTATGATGGCGTTTGTTATGTTGGTCGGATTGGTGGTGAATAATAATATTTTGGTTCTTGAACCAACAATCAACAGAATTCGCCACGGTCAAAATATGAAGAATGCAATATGGACCGAACTGAATGAAAAAAAGAATATGGTGTTGATGACATCTATTGCGGTTATGGCGGGTATGTTGCCGCAATTGTGGAGTGCCGACGGTATGAAACGCGCAATGGCGGCGGTTATGATTGGGGGGATGTTGGCGTCACTGATTTGGACATTTGTGCTTACGCCGGCATTGTTTTTTGCGATGGAACGCCTGCGCCAAAAATTAAAAGGAAAAAAATAAAATGGTACAAGAAATTAGATTTTGTAAGCCTGAGGGTGAATATTATTTTTTAAGTCCGTTGGCGGCATTTCCAATAAAAATGTCTGTGGATGGTAAATTGTTTACTTTTCCGACGGTGGAACATTATTACCAGGCGATGAAATTTTATGTGTCTGATCCGCGTTTCCACATTGTTTTGCATCAAGACAATCCCGATATGGCGCGATTGCTTACAAAAACACCGGAATATAAAACAAATCGTCGCGCCAATTTTGATGGGCAGAAATTTGAAATTATGGAAAACGCATTGCGCGCAAAGTTTAAACAAAATCCCGACGCGGCGGAAATGTTAAAATCTACGGGTGATGCAATATTGATAAAATCTTGCCCGGTGTGTTATAAGTGCGGTTTTGGGGAAGGTTCCGGATTTAATCGTATTGGAAAAGTGTTGATGCAAATTCGTGCCGAATTGCAAAAGTAATATTTACGGGGCGTGGCCCCGTTTTTATTTGATATATTTATTTATATGTATATAATGCGGTGAATTAAAACAAAAGGTTATGATATGTTAAAACCGGTCAAGGTTGTTTTATTTGATTTCGATGGAACACTGTCTGGGCGTGATACGAATATGGAATTTTCACGGTTCTGTTTTCGGCATTCGATTCGACCCTGGGTGTTTTTGCCATGGATGGGGGTGTGTGCGATTGTGCGCCTGTTTAATCCAGGGGGCATTTGGTGGCGGCAAAATATTCGCCGTTTTATTAGTGCAGATTTGGTGCGTCGTTTCGCAAAGGATTTTATAAAGCAACATAAACGCGAACGCTTTGGGTGGGCGGCGGACAAGGTTGCCGATGAACGCGCGCGTGGAAATATGGTTGTTTTATTGACTGCGTCGCCGGATTATTTGATTCCAAAATTGGTTGGTGACATGAAATTTGATGCGGTAATTTGTTCACAGATGGATTCTGCGCGTCCGTGGAAATATAAAACATTTTGTTGGGGTAAAAATAAAGTCGTGTTGATGGATGCGTGGGCGCGTGAACATAAATTTATACCACATGTTGTGCGCGCATATTCGGACAGTAAATCTGATTTACCAATGATGGAAATCGCCGACCAACAGATATGGATAAACCCAAAAACCGGTTTGCCACGATAGTGGTTAGTGCGGGCGCGGATGCGCCCGTGTTTTTTATGTTTATATATGATAAAATGCCTGTGTCGGCGTATTCTGCCGATGGGGCGTCGTGAACAACATTTGAACATGACAGACGTCGCAAAAATGTTTCATATTTCACGCAAAGAATATATGTTAAAATGCAAATGATATTTGTGCTATACGACAAAATCCGCCGTATAGCTGATTTTTTACTGGCCACTAATTATCAAAATCCAATTCTTTTAATTTTTCTGCGCGGGGGGTGATTTTATTCACCGATGTTTGTAATTGTTCTATGTCGGTTTGCGCCATGTTAAAGTGTTGTGAAACCTTGGTCGCGCGTTCGGCAAGGCGCGAAAGGTCGGTCAACAACATATCCAATTCCCGTTTGATTTGACCCGCAACACGCTTTATTTTTATATCGGACAGCACCGCGCGAATCGTATTCAATGTTGCCCACAATGTTGATGGTGAAACAATAAAAACCTTTTTGCGCGCGGCGTATTCAACCGCGCCCGGAAATTCACGGTGCAATGTTTCAAATATGGATTCCGATGCGATAAACATCATCGCACTGTCCGCCGTTTTGCCCGGAATAATATATTTTTCGGCAATGGCGTCTATGTGTTTGCGGACATCCAGTTCAAACTGTTTCCGGTACAATTCTGGGTTATCGCCGCTTTGCACGCGGGAATAAGATTCCAATGGAAATTTGCTGTCGATTATCATATCACCCGGCGGATACGGCAGGCGGATTATGCAATCGGGCCGGACGCCCGTTTCCATAACATGTTGAAACGCGTAGGTTTCCGGGGGCATGATGTCGGCAACCAAATCTTCCAGTTGTTTTTCGCCGAATGTGCCACGCGCCTGTTTGTTGCCCATAAGGATGTTTTTGAAATTCGCGATATCTGCACTTATACTTTTTAATTCATTTGCGTTTTGCGCCAACACGCCAAGCCTTTCCGCCAACCGTTCGCGCAGGCGCGTATTGTCTTCACGCAGGCCCGACATATCAATTTGCGTCGGCCGCATCAATAATGCCCCCAACATCACGATTATAATCGCACACATCACAATTAAAATATAAGTTGTCATTTGGAAATCCTTTGCTATCATTTTATTATAAAAGGATTTATGTATGTTGCAAATGAAACTTTGTGGTGATTTGGTGTTGCGGGAACATTGTGCGCCCGTGGACGATATTACCCCGGGTATTTTGAAGACTATGGATGAAATGGTTAAAATGATGCGTGACCAAAGTGGCGTCGGCCTGGCCGCGCCCCAGGTTGGTGTGACCAAAAGATTCTTGGTGATGATGAACCCGGAAACCGAGGAAGTTTTCAAAATGATAAATCCGGTTATTACATCCCGTTCGGCCGATACCGTTGTTATGGAAGAAGGTTGCCTGTCGGTGTTGGGGCCGGACGATTTGCCGGTCTATGCCAATGTGTCACGCCCGGCGGTTGTCACCGTGGAATGGGTGGGGGTGGATGGTAAAAAATACGCCGCCGAAATGTCGGGCATAATGGCGCGCATTGTGCAACACGAAACAGACCACCTTGATGGGGTATTGTTTATTGACCTGTTGACGGGGGCAAAGCGCGAAATGGTCATGCGCAAGGTAAGGCGGCGCAAATGAAAGTTGTTTTAATGGGAACCCCGGATTTTGTTGTGCCGATATTTGATGCCGTGGCCACGCGACACGATGTTGTTGCGGTATTCACCCGCGCACCAAAGCCCGTGGGGCGTAAACATATTATAACTAAATCGCCGGTGCATGTTTGGGCGGAATCGCGTGGGTTGCCCGTATATCATAAACCGTCCGAATATAACTTTACGCCCGATATGGTTTTTGTTGCGGCGTATGGTGCGATATTGCGCGATAATGTCTTAAATTCTGCGCCGTGTGTGAATTTGCACCCAAGTTTGTTGCCACGCTATCGCGGGCCGTCGCCGATTCGCACTGCAATTAAAAACGGTGATGCCGAAAGTGCGGTATGTTTGATGAAAATGACGGCGGAACTGGACGCTGGCGATATTTTAATGTGTAAAAAATTCAATATTGATATTGATGATACAAATGAAACGGTGGAAGAAAAGGTTTCAAAAATCGGTTCGGAAATGATAATCGAATATATGGATGCGCCGGAAAAATTTCCGCCGGTTCCGCAAAGTGGAAAAATCGTCTATACGGCGAAAACCGGCGTATACGACGAAATTATAGATTGGAAAAAATCCGCATTTGAAATACATAATTTGGTCCGCGCATTTGGGGCGGGACGCACAAAAATAAACGGCACAGATGTCAAAATATTAAAGACAAAAATGAACGGCGATAATTTGGAAATTATCACAATTCAACCCGTGGGCAAAAAGCCAATGGATTGGAAAAGTTTTGTAAATGGACTGCGTGGTGCAGAAATAAGATATGGTGAGTAATGACGCGATATAAAGTAATCTTGGAATACGATGGAACGAATCTGATTGGGTGGCAGGAAAACACCCAAGGCCCGTCTGTGCAATCGTTATTAAAAGATGCTGTCGAGAAATTCTGTGGCGCGCGGCCAGATATTGTTGGGGCGGGGCGGACCGATGCCGGTGTGCACGCGGTTGCGATGACGGCGCACTTTGATTTGGATAAAGATTTTGATGCCACAACCGTTATGCGTGCGGTAAATTTCTATCTGAATAATGCGCCGGTGTCTGTATTGGATTGTGAAAAGGTTCCTGATGATTTTAATGCGCGGTTTTCCTGTATCGCGCGTCATTATAAATACATTATATTAAATCGTTCGGCACCACCGGTCTTGGACAAGAATCGCGTCTGGTGGGTGCCAAGAAAATTGAATATAAATGCAATGCGTAATGCGGCCAAATTATTGCCCGGTAAACACGATTGGACATCGTTTCGTGCGTCCCAGTGCCAGGCGAAAAGTCCGATAAAAACCCTGGATTCGTGCCGTATAGAAAAGAAAGATGAATATATAGTATTTGATTTTTCGGCGCGTTCTTTCCTGCATCACCAGGTTAGAAATATGGTCGGGACATTGGTGGAAATCGGCCTTGGGACACCGTATAATATAGATGAAATATTTGCCGCACGCAATCGTTCGGCGGCGGGCGCAACCGCGCCGGCGGCGGGCCTTTATTTTATTCGGGCGGATTATGCCACAGACGATGTGATGGCACATAAATAACGCGACCATTTCGATATACAACCGCACCACCATGAATTATTTTATTTCCACACTGTTCAGAATTTATTTTAAAATATGATGCGATATATCGCGTAGATTCATCGTTGCATATTGAAAACAAATTGCGCGAAAGCGGAACAAAATTTTGTATATATACCAATTTCCAATCATTGATTAAAATTGTGTATACGCCGGATTCTTTGGGCAAGCGTTCATTTACATCACTTGGCATTTCGCCATTTGATTTGCGCCATGTGTCAAATGCAAAGTAATTACCACTGTCATGTGATTTGTTGAATTTTAATTTTCCGTCCTGTACCGCGCCAATCAATTTATGGTCATTAGAGATATAAAATACCGGGCGTGGCTTTGACGCCCATATAATTATTCCAATTGTGCAGAATGTGATTGCAAGTACGATGTTTATGTGGCGCGCAATTATGGTTTTGTATGAATCCAGGTTTCGAATTATGATTAAACACGCCAATCCAATAATTATAAATATCACCGATTCGTTCGGCATTATGCCAAATGTAATATTCCCGTGGGGCAGGGCGGAGATGCGTTCTGCGATATTAAATAATTTATCATATATGATGTGCGCCAAATTCAGTGGGCCGTGCCACCCAAACACCGCACAGATTGTTCCGATTATTACACACGGCATAAGGATAAATGAAAACAGTGGCAAAAATATCATATTCCCGATAATTCCATAAATTGGAAATTCGCCAAAGTGCAACAATACAAATGGCGTGGTGAATACGGTTGCGACCAAAGTTGTCAAAAACGCGGCGTATATGTATTTTAATATGCGGTTGTTCGGCATGCGCGGATTGACATTTTGCCAAAGCCACATTATTCCGAATATCGCCGCAAAAGATAATTGAAAGCCTGCACGCATTACATAATATGGATTTATAATCGCCAACAAGATAAATGCTATGGATGCCATGCGCAAAGAAATTGCGCCTCGCCCAACAATTACCGCGACCATAACCAGTGTGGTCATTAAAAATGCGCGCAATGTTGCAACGCCGCATCCTGATATAAATAAATACCCCACCAGGCCGCACCACGCGCATACCGTCGCAGGCAGACGCGCCGGCGTGCGACGAACCAATTTTGGTATGCAACGAAATATCATATAGAATACTATAAATAACCAACCCGCAATAATGCCCATGTGATAACCACTTATAGACCAAAGGTGGGCAACACCGTTCGCGTTCCATGTGTCCCTTTGTTCGGGTGAAATCGCATTTTTGTATCCCAACAAAAGTGCATTTGATAAAAATGAATTTGATTTATTTTTAATATATTCGCGAACGCTGTATACATTGGAATCCGCCGTATAGAGCGTTTTTATGTCTTTGATATAACCGGTTGCGGTCATACCATTAAAATATGCGTGTCGCGCAAAATCGAATCCGTTCGGCACGTCCGCCGGTTTTGGTTTAAACAGGCCACCCGTGCCAGAAATTGTGTCACCAACATTTGCGTCAACCGAATCGGCGGTTGATACGCGTATGTTCCCAAAATCACGCGTTGACATGTATATGCGGGTTTTGTCCAATGTTGTTTCTATACCGGTAATTTGACCAGTGATCTCAATTCCATGTGTGTCATGCGCCAACATCGGTGTGTCTTGCATTCTTGTGTATATGCCGGCATAGCCGAATCCCGCAATAAAACACATAACCAATGCAAGAATCGGAATTTTGCGAAATGCGATTATTCCGCATATCCCCGCACACAGCGCAATGGTCAATGTTACAAGGCCGGGTTCATTGTATAACGAGAAATAAAGCGCAATTCCAAATCCCAGAAAAACCGGTGTCCACAGAAAAGAATTTAATTTTTGTGCGGAAATCCATTTGCGCATAATCAATTATTTTCCAAATATAAAATCGTTATTCGTGCTTATTCGTATAATTGCATCTGTGTCGTCGTTCGCGGCCGAATGTTGTCGTATCGTTTTCCCACATGATTCACATCGATGTGTGATAATAAAACCGTCGCCCGATGGGGCGGCCGCGATAGGCGCCATCATGCCACCGCAATTTGATGCACGGTCGCCGGGGTTATTGTCAACATGGCGTGACCACAGGCACCGCGGACAATGATTTGTGTACCCATTACCAAAAACCATCGCGCCACAATGGGCGCATGTAAAATTTTCGATGGTTTTGGTAAATTTCTTCATGGTTTTGTATTACAGACCAAGTGCATTGCGATACATCTGGGTCAATTCGTCGGTTTCGTCCAATTCATCTGGGTCCATTTTCCGCAGGCGTATCATTTGGCGAATATACTTTGGGTCAAATCCCGCGGATTTGGCTTCGCTGTAAATCTCTTTGATGTCGGCCGCGATTGCCGCCGAATCTTCGTTTAATTTTTCAATGCGTTCAATAATGGACAGTAATTGGGTGTTATCAAGTGCACCGTGATTTGCGTTTTTCATAGATGTTTTCCCCTTGTTAAAATGTACGTTTTATGATATACCATAAATTGTAAAAATCAACAAGAAACCCGAGAGAGTATAAAATGTCCAGATTGACGAAAATAACGGCGTCTATTGGCCCAAGTTGCGAAAGTGAAAGCATGTTGCGTCAAATGATTTTGGCGGGGGTAAATGTATGCCGCATAAATTTTAGTCATGATACCGGTGAAGTTCAGGGAAATAAAATCGATGCCTTGCGTCGCATTTCACGGGCGTTGAATATTCCGGTCGGAATTTTAATAGACCTGCAGGGCCCAAAACATCGAATTGGAAATTTTGCAACCGAAGAAAAATACCCACTTTCGGTTGGACAAACTTTTGTTTTTGATTCAGACCCGACGCCCGGTAATTCCGAACGGGTGAATTTACCCGATTCGGATGTTTTGGAATCTTTGCATGTCGGTGAACGGATATTGTTGAACGATGGTAAAATTGAAATGCGGGTTGATGATGTCGCGCCGGGGCGCGTGCGCGCAACCGTCCTGCGCGGGACCGAGATTTGGTCGCGCCGGGGATTTAACCTGCCGGATACAGAGATAAAAACATCGGCGTTGACCGATAAAGACCGCGCCGATTTAGAATATGCATTGACCAAAAATCCGGACTGGGTTGCGGTGTCCTTTGTGCAACGGGCGGAAGATATTGCCGCGGTGCGCGATTTTATTACCGCGCGGACGGCGGCGCCGATTAAAATTATGGCAAAAATAGAACGCAAAAATGCGGTCGAACGAATCGCAGATATCGCCGCCGCCGCCGATGGGATTATGATTGCCCGTGGAGATTTGGCCGTTGAATTGCCATACGAACAGGTTCCGGCAATTTCGCGTCACATTATTCGTGAATGTCGACGATTAAATCGGCCGGTTGTTATGGCAACACAAATGTTGGGGTCTATGGTGGCAAGTGAATTCCCAACCCGTGCAGAAATAAGTGATGTTGCAAATGCGGCATATCTGCGCGTGGATTCAACGATGACATCCGAAGAAACAACAATCGGTGCAAATCCATTAAAGGTTATTGAAACCATGGATAAAATTTTATCTTATTCGGACGCCGATTCGGTTGAACATTCGGGCGATTGGTTGCGCACAGAAAATGTTCCGGAAAACGATTGGTCGCGTTCGGTGGCATCGATGGCGCACCTTAATCACGCATCGGCAATCGTTGTTTTTGCGCGTGATTCAGATGCCGTGACCGCCGTGTCGTGTCGACGGGTTGATATACCAATTGTCGCCGTATGTGATAATGAATTGATTGCAAACCAATTATGTTTGTTGCGTGGTGTAAAATCGGTCTATACGCCGGATTTGTTCGCATTGCGCGATTTGCGTTCAATTGCAAATATATGCGAAATCAAATCCGGCAAGGTTGTTATTGTTGACGGCGATAATGTAAGCCTGCGTGATTTAGATTAAAAATTATTTTTCAATTGGTGGGAAACAATCGCCCCCGTCGTTCGGACAGCAATTAAATCCAGCATCACCCATGTCGGTATATGTTTCACCCGGACAGCAACCATTCAAATCAGGGGCCGCATTGTCTTTGCACAGGTATTCTGCGTCACCATTCCATTCGTACCGTTGTTTGACAATATATGCGGTCGCAAAGGCCGTCACGATTGCCGTTAAAATACATGCAATAATAATCTTGTATATCGGTTTCATTATTATGTTCCTTTGTGTTTATTTCTTATTCTGATATTTCCACGGAATCGATGTATTTGCGATTTACATTTTCCAATGGTACAGGGCTGTAATCTTCGGCGGTAATTGAAAAATCATTATCGTTTTTCGGTAATACCGTAACCGGCGTTGAAACATTTTCTGGTGTTGCAATCGTATGATTTGCGCCATATGTTTTTGCGCGGTATTTCCCGGCAAAGCGTTCAGGAATCTTGATATAGTTTAATGGATTGACACCATTGCCGGTCAATGCCATTGCCTCGGCCGGACTTACATAATTCATCGTGGTGTTATATATTGGAACCATAAACGATGTTTTGGGTGATTTGATAACCGTTGTGGTGCCGTCGCCGTTCGTGCGGACAATTTGCAATGCGCGTTCGTTCGCACCGTTCGGGCGCAGGCGGAACAGACCATTTATTCCGACATAACCACTTTGATTCATAAGATATGGCGCGACATTTTCATTCGCGCGTGCCGCGCCCAAGGCCAATATCGTTGTATCATATCCAATTGCCGCCATCCGCGATGGTTGGGTTCCGGTAGCATTTGTATAAACATCTGAAAATTCGGCGGGAATCGGCCCCAAGTCTGCGAACACCGCGCCCGTCATTGCAACATCGGATGCAATATCGCCGTCGGCCCACAGGGGCGTGCCATAAAATCCGGCGTCACGTGTGCCAAGACCATAATAACGCATAAATGATATCATAGATTTTGTGTCGTCGGCCCCACCCATAAACAATATTGAATCATACGGCAATGTGCCAAGTGTGTCTGTGCGATTTATGTTTTCCAATTGACGTGCAATATTGGCCCGTTCGGATGCAGACAGACTTTCTTTGTTTAAAATATCAGACAGTATTTCTTTGGCACGGGTGTTTGCCGCGTGACGCGCCGTATACATCGTTGCAGACATCGCGGCGGATTTAATAGATTCTGTGTCACGTTCGGTATAGTAGAACACACCGGTGTTGCGCGCGTTGTATATTCCGGTCATAGATTTCGCAATGCCCGCCATTGTTTGTCCAGATGCAGTATTTGGCGCAATGATAATAAAATCTTTGCCACCACGGGCGCGCATTTCTTGAATTGCCGATTCGATTGTATTTGTCGGCAATACGGACATACTGAACACGCCATCACCAACCGCCGACACATCCGATGTGAATGATAACGCCGGTATATCAGAAGGCTTTATATCACGCAGGATTTTCGCATTTTCGGCAAATACCGGTCCAATAATTACACGCGGGTTTGATGCAACCGCCGAACGTATCGTTTGGGCAACATCGCCGGTGCCGGTATCATAGAAATCAACACGCGTATTCGATGTTCCGTATTGCATGGTTGCGGCCTCAATCGCCGGACGAATCGCACGACCAACCGCACCATTTGGCCCCGATGTTGGTAATAAAACCGCGATGTTCTGGGCCGATGTATCGGTGCCGTACATACCCATGAAATCAGACCCATATTGCAATTGCGATGGGGTTGTGGCGGTTTGTTTGTCGTATTCTGAATACCACCGGTTGTTTGATGTGCCACTGCACCCGGCCAAAATGGCCGATATGCATGCCACGCGAAGTAAAGTCTTTATAATATACATTGAAAAATCCATTTTATTCTGTATTATTTTACTACAAAGGATTCAGAAATGCAAACAGGGCTTTACATTGTTGGAACGCCAATCGGAAATTTATCTGATATGTCGCCACGTGCAATTGATGTTTTGAAAAATGTTGACTTGGTTGCGGCCGAAGATACACGCGTGTTTGGTAAAATTGCGTCACATTTTGATATTAAAACGCCACGTGTTTCGTGCCACGAACATAATGAACGCGCGGTCATTGGTGGACTTATAGAAAAAATTCGGGGTGGGGCATCTGTTGCGGTTGTGACCGATGCCGGAATGCCGGGGGTCAGTGACCCGGGCTTTCGAATTGTGCGGGCGGCGCGTGATGAAAAATTGCCGGTCTTTGTTGTGCCGGGGCCGACGGCGGTTATATCGGCATTGGTTTTGTCCGGGTTCCCAACAGACCGATTTACATTTTGCGGGTTCTTTGATGAAAAAAAATTGCGCGATGATAATAAAATTCGGCATACAATTGTTTACTATGAAAGTCCGAATCGTGTGCATGCGACAATCGCCGCAATCGCCCGTGTTATGCCCGAAAGAAAAATCGCAATCGTTCGCGAAATAACAAAAATTCACGAAGAAACTATTATTGGGTATCCGGCGGATTTATTGAACATTGACGATGTTCGGGGCGAAGTTGTATTGGTCGTCGCGCCCGCCCCAGAACACAAAATGTCGGACGATGAAATATCGCAAATTGTAAATGATGTTGTGGCAAATTCTACCAAGGGCGCGGCCGCGGATTTGGCGGCACGAACCGGTATATCAAAAAAAGAAGCGTACAGGCGTATGTTAAACAAAACGGGGGACAAATGATAAAATTTGTTGGCGGTTTTGAACATGTGGCGGATTTGCCGAAAACTCAATTCCCAGAATACGCATTTGCCGGACGCAGTAATGTTGGCAAATCGTCACTTATCAATGCGATTGTTGGCGCGCCGGTGGCGCGGACATCTAATACGCCGGGGCGGACCCAGACATTGAATATGTTTAATATTGACGACAGGATTGTAATTGTTGATTTGCCGGGATATGGATATGCGCGCGTGTCGCGTATGGATGCCGCGCGGTGGATGATGCGATTCCAAGAATATATTACAACGCGGCGACAAATGAAACGGCTGTTTATATTGATTGATTCGCGAATCGGACCGCGGGATTCTGATATGGAACTTATGAATTTTTGCGATTTGAACGGTATTTCATACCAGGTCGTTTATACCAAGAAAGATAAACGCCAACGCGAACCAGAGCAGGTCATACTGGACCATACGCAACACCCGGCAATGGTGGCCGATATATTGGAAACATCGGCCGAAAAAAAATACGGAATCGATAAGATAAGGGCGATAATTGGAATCAAATAAAAATATTTTCTGTGTGTCGAACCCGGCGCGAATCATGGACGGTCTTTGGCGCGTGATGACCGAATCGGGTGTAAATATTCCCGATATTTTGATTTTTGTACCAAGTCGCCGTGCCGCGCGCAGTGTGGAAAAAATGATTGTTGAAAAATCGGGTGGGGCGGCGATTTTGCCACATATTGTGCCACTGGGTGAAGGTGTCGAAGAATTCCAAGATGAAGAAAACTATGATGATACGGTGTCGGAATTGGAACGCGTTGTCGCAACCGCGTATATGATTGCCGCGTTGCCAAATGTTCGCAATATGACCGCCGCATTGCCGATTGCGCGAACACTTGTCACCATGCAAGATTATTTAGAAAACAGTGGTATAGATATTGCCGATATAGATTGGAAAAGTTTGGTCGATGATAAATACGCGCGACATTTTCGGGACAAGGCCGAATTGTTAAATATAATTTCGCGCGTTTCAAATGATGTATTTTCGGGACGCGATACAGATGTAAAACGCCGGAATCACGACGCATACGCGTGGTGTGAATATGTTAAAAATATGGATGCGCAAAAATCTTTGGTCGTTGTTTGTGGGTCCACGGCAAGTGTTCCGACAACCCGTAAATTGATGTCGGTGATAAGTGGTTTGCCAAATGGTCGTATAATTCTGTCTGGGCGTATTTCCGGCAATTGCAGCGATTTTGAACTAGACACAAATCCATATAATTCGGAATATAAATTTTTGTCTGAAATCGGTGTTGAACCCGAAACGGTGCGGGAACTGGATACGGGAAAATCACATATAGATTTTATGAATCGCGCGTTTTCCAATGTATACAGCGATTTTGGTGAATATGATTTATCAAATTGCCATTTGATAGAAGCATCGCGCGAATCGGAAGAAGCCGCCGCCGTTGCAGAGGTCACAAATCGCGCATTACAGGATAACAAAAGCGTTTTAATCATTACACCCGATGCCGCCGGGAACCAGCGTTTAATGTCTGAATTTTCGGCGCGCGGAATCGATGCGGATTTTTCGGGCGGTATAATTGGAACGGCAACACCGGCGGGCCGCGCAATTTTAAATTTGCTTGATGATTGGATTGATTCCAAGAATGGAATTTTTTCTGATTTATATGCGGAAAATGGATATGATTTGTTTGCAACGATTTCAGAAATTGTTGAAAAGTTTTCGGATTCCATGGTGCCACAATTTATAGTCGATGATTCTGTGTCGATTCAGGTATGGGCGCAAATAAAAAATTTGTCGGATTGTGTTGCGGGACAAAAAATTCGCGTTGATTTGAATGATGTTCGTGCGTTGATTGCGGATGCACTTGCGGGGGTGCGTGTGCGGCGGCCAATGAATGATTCGGCGCGTGTCGTTGTGTTGGGAACCATTGAATCCCGTATGCAGACGGCGGATGTTGTGATATTGACCGGCCTTAATGACGGTATGTTTCCGGCGCGGGGATATGAAAACCCGTGGTTGCCGCGTGCCGTATCAAATAAAATTGGGTTGCCATCGCCGAATCACAAAGTATCACTTATGGCGTTGGATTTTATGAACCTGTCGTGCGGGGCGGATGTTTATTGGACGCGCAGTAAAACATCCGGTGGGGTGCAAATGGCGGAATCGCGATTTATTTCGCGTGTGATTGTTGCGCGTGGTGCGTTTGATTCCAAGGTTGGTGCGGATGTGTTGAATACTGTGCGGGCGCGCGATAATGTTGCATCCGTCCCGTTGGATTATTCCGACCCGGTGCCACCCGCCGATTGGTCCGATGTTTTTGTGACGGAAATTGAAAAACTTATACACAATCCGTATGCGTTCTATGTGCATCATATATTGCATTTGCGTGTGCGCCAAGATTATTGGGTGACGGCCGATCCGCGTGATTTTGGAAATATTGTACATGCGGTATTGGAAAACGCAACGGGCGAATCAAACGAAAACGATTTGGTTTCAGAAATGGACGCACGGGCCGTCGAAAAATTGGGAAAAAACAGTTTGATTTTCTGGTTCTGGCATCGGCGTTTCATGGAAATTGCGCCGGTTGCGATTGATATGTTGCGGCGCACAGACGGCGCAAAAACAGAAATCGAAGGGCACATTAAAATCGCGGGACGCACCGTGCGCGCCCGTGCAGACCGTGTCTGGGCCAATGGGGTGTTGGATATAAAAACCGGAACGCCACCAACAAAAACGCAACTGTTGTTGGGTAATATGCCACAATTACCACTAGAGGCATATATGTTAAAAAATGGCGGATTTGCACCGTATAGAGCAAATATGTCTCAAATGCCGACGATTGAGTTTTTGCACCTTGGGACGGGATGTGTGGAATCGATTCAATACGATGCAGATACGGTTGATAAAATGATAAATGCCTCGGTTGCCAAGGTGACCGAACTGTTTAATTGGTATTCGGCCGGTGGCGCGCCGTATAAATACATGCCGACGGGCGATGTGAAATATCAAGAATACGATGACTTTGCGCGCGCCGACGAACGGGACTAGGCCAATTTAATCATCAAACCACAATGGTCGCTTGGTTTTGCGGCGTTGCGCGGTGCGGTGTCTATTTCGCATGCGCGAATCATTTTTGCGGCGGTTTTGTTTGCCAAGAAATAATCAAGACGCAGACCCTGGCGGTTGCCAATCGTGTCACGACCGCGATAACCGTACCATGTGTAATCCACTTCGTCGGGATGTGATTCGCGCCATGCATCAAACCATCCGGCGTCAAGCCACGATTGCATTATTTCACGGGCGGCCGGGGCAGAAATACTGGACCCCACATAGTTTTTGGGATTCCATACATCGCGGTCGGTTATCGCAACATTAAAATCGCCACCAATTATGACCGCTTCGTCTGAATCAAGATATTGGGCGATATAGTCCGTGAATGCGCGCATCCATTCCAATTTATATTGAAATTTTGGTGATTCTATTGTATCGCCGTTCGGCATATATACGTTTATAACCCGCACGCGTCCGTCAATAACGCTTTCAAGAAAACGCGCGTTTGGGTCGGCATAGTTCGGTATGCCAAGAATTACATCTTCGATAGAATATTTTGAAAATGTTGCGACACCATTCCAACTTTTTTGTCCGAAAACGCGAATGTTATATCCGTATTCTTCGAACAGATTATGTGGAAATGCGGCGTTTTCAACCTTTAATTCTTGGACCAAAATTGTGTCGTATTCGCCGGATTTTAATATATCAAGAAATGATTCTATGTGCGCCCGAATTGAATTGATATTTAATGTAAGTATTTTCATGTTTGCAATATTTCCTTTTATGAATATAATAGTTATAATTATTTATAAAAACAACAAGGATTTTTAGTTATGAGTATGCTGGATTTTTTAAACTGTGCCGTCACAAAATGGCCGAATGAATTATACCTGGTGCGGGAAAAAGTGACTTTTGCCGGGTTTATGGATTTGGTGCGCCGGCGTGCGGCCACATTACATAGAAACGGTGTGCGCGCGGGTGATATTGTTGGTATTTTATCGCATAATATACCGGCGTTTCCGATTACATTGTTTGCGGTGTGGTATTTGGGTGGAACGGTATTATTGCTTGATACAAATTTGACACCGTTTGAATACGATAATATGACCGATATAACCAAGTGTAAATTTGTCTGTGCGGAAAAATCGTTTTTTTACAAGACTGATGCGTTTACATTCTTTGATATTACGACCGATGATGGGGATGTAAATCCGAAATTAAAACCGGCAAAATTAAAAGACCAAGATATCGCAACACTGTCGTTCACATCGGGATCAACCGGAACGCCAAAGGTTGTACCGCTTACGCACTATAATTTGACCGAATGTGCGAATTCGTTGCTTGATATGCGCGAATATTTCGAAGTTGGCGATGTCATGTATGGATTCTTGCCGATGTATCATATTTTTGGTTTTGCGGTAGAAGTTCTTGCAACATTGCAATACGGGGCGGGGGTTGTGTTGCAACCAACCGTAAACCCCAAAGAATTCTTGGCGGATTTCAAACAATATCGGCCGCATGTTATTCCGGCGGTTCCCCGTTTATTCGAGGTTTTTCGTAACAAAATCATCGACAATATTAAATCGCAACATAAATGGATGATGTTTTCATTCCTTATGAAGAACGCCGGGTGGTTAAAGAAAATTGGACTTGGTAAATTGGTGGATATGGCGCGCAAACCGGTGTTAGATGTGTTCGGGGGACGCGTAAAGTTGCTGATTGCCGGGGGGGCGGCGACAAAGCCAGAAATTGAAACATTCTTTACATCATTGGGCCTTGGGTTTATTCAAGGATTCGGTATGACGGAAACCGTTGGGCCAATCTGTATTTCAAAACCGTGCAAGGGGCGTGTTCCGTTCGCATTTGGTGGACCGACACGGAATAATTATGTCGAAATTCGCGATAAAAATGCCGATGGGGTCGGAATACTCTGGGTCAAAGGCAACCAGGTGTTTAACGGTTATATGAATAATGACGAAGCAAACAAAACATCGTTTGATGACCGTGGTTTCTTTAATACCGGCGACATGGTGTCGATGGATAAAAACGGTGAATTGCACTTTGCCGGCCGTAAAAAACAGGTTATTGTTTTGGACAGTGGTAAAAATGTTTATCCCGATGAATTGGAGGGTTTGTTTATCACTATTCCGGGTGTTAAAAATGTCGCGGTGTTTGAACATCGTGTCAAAGACAAAACCGTTGCATACGGCGTATTTAGTGTAGAAGATGGTATGACCATAGAAAAATTGGCGGCCGAGGTTGCACGTGTAAATAAAAAGGTTGCGTCATATAAATGGGTGACGCACTTTGCAATGACAACCGAAGATTTGCCAATGACCAGCACACAAAAGGTTAAACATCATATCGTCCGCCAGAATCTGATAGATGGCAAATATCCGGATAGGAAAGAGTAAAAATTAAATATAATTATTCATCTGCGAACTTGTTGGCGCGTTTATGTAGGTCTGCTACACCGCACTTGCCAACAAATTCGCATCTAAACAATTCTCTTTAATTTTTGTAAGTGGATAATGTAAGTGGTTAGTAAAACAGCGCAATGCGCTGTTTTTGTTTGTCTGGAATAATTTTATAATAGTGAAATAATTCAAGATTCTACTAACCACTAACACCCGTCGCGGCACGCCACGCCGCGGTCGTGACGGACTATCCACTAATCACTAATATTCACTTTCCCAAACACAACTGTGAAAATGTGGCGTCAAGGATTTCCGACGTGCCGATTGTGCCAAGTATTTTGCCAATTGCATCGGCGGCGTATCGAACATGTTCGGCCAATATATCATAATCGCCGTCTGATTTTGTCATCGCGTTTTCTAATTCGCGGGCGGCGGTTGCCAATAAATCATGCGTGCGCGCGTTTATCATTAAAACCGATTCGCCGTGTCCGGTAATGTCGTTTATGCGCGTGCAAAGCGTTTTCATCATTTCATCAAATCCGGCACCCGTTTTCGCCGATACATAGATTGCGTTTTCTATGTTGTGCGAATCGACCGTGTCGCATTTGTTGACAACCAGTATTTCCCCTGGCGCGATTGGGGTCGCATTGCCGTTTGGTGTGATAATATGCAAAACAATATCCGCGTTTTCAATCTCTTGGTTTGTGCGTTCTATGCCGATTCGTTCAACCGAATCAGTGGTTTCGCGAATGCCCGCCGTGTCCGACATATTTACCAAGAATCCGTCTATGTCCAGGTTTGCGGAAACCACATCGCGCGTTGTGCCGGGCGTGTCGGAAACAATTGCGCGGTTTGCACCAACAATTCGATTAAACAATGAAGATTTACCAACATTTGTTTCACCGACCAATACTATATTCACGCCACCACGAATTGCGCGTGCGGTTTTATATTTCGCCAATGCGGCGGAAATCGCCGTATAGAGCGTTTTTATATGTTCGTGAACAGTGTGTTCTATGTTCGCCGGCAAATCATCCGCCGGGTAATCGGTCATTGCCGCCGCATAGGCGGAAATTTCCAACATTTGTTGCCGCCAATCGGCATAAACCGTGCCGTCGCCCCCCATCATAGATTTTAACGCCGCGGCCCGTTGTTTGTCGGTTTCGGCATCAAGCAGTGCGGCCAGGCCGTCAACATCGGACAAATCCATTTTGCCGTTATAAAACGCGCGCCGTGAAAATTCACCCGGGGTGGCGATTCGCATGTCGTGCGTCCGCAAAAATTCAAATATTTTATTTATAACCGCCGGCGCGCCGTGCGAATGAATCTCTATGACATCGGTGCCGGTGAAACTGTGCGGGGCGGCAAAGTATATAATAACACATTGGTCAATGATTTCCCCCGCATTGTCGGCCAGGTTTGTAAAATACGCGTGCCGTGGCGCCAAGGTGGCGCGCCCAATAATTTTTTGTGCAAAGTCTTGTAAATCGTTGCCCGATATGCGAATTACCGCAACACCGGATTTCCCATGTCCAGATGATAATGCAAATATTGTATCGTTATTGTTCATCTTATTTGTTTCCGCTTATTTCCCGTAATGCCATGGGAACCAGTTTTGTTATGTCCGCGGTTGGGTTTTGTGCAACCAATTTTTGCGCCATATCGACAACATCCATACGCCGATATCCCAATGATTCCAACGCAGACAGTAAATCCGGCAATACGCCGGTTGACGATACATCGGGCGTAAACAGTGTTGCGGACCCGCCCGCAACGCGCGATTTTAATTCAACGATAATTTTTTCCGCCATCTTTTTGCCGACCCCCGGCGCGGTTGCAATGGTCTTGGCATCGCCCGTTGCAATCGCGGTCATAAGTGTATCGGTCTTTATCGTTCCCATAATCGACATCGCAACCCGCGGTCCGACACCCGACACACCCGTCAACATATTAAATAAATCGCGCCCCGATTGATTCATAAACCCAAACAGACGAATCGAATCTTCGCGAACAACCGTTTCAATCCAGAGCGATATGTTCGTTCCCAATGTCAATGTTTCCGGCGTATAGACCATATATCCAACGCCGCCCGTCATCAAAATTATGTGGTCGGAACCAATATAATCAACAATGCCTTGCAATTTTCCAATCATTTGTTATCCTTATGCCATATTATTTTAATCTAATAAAATCAAAAGGTCAAACAATGAGTGGACACAGCAAGTGGCATAATATTCAACATAAAAAAGGACTGGCCGATGCGGCGCGCAGTGGTCTGTTCACAAAATTGGCACGTGAAATTACTATGGCGGCAAAATTGGGCGATAAAAACCCGGATAACAATCCGCGGTTGCGCCTTGCCATTTTACAGGCACGCAAAAATTCTATGCCGAACGATAATATTAAACGCGCAATTGACAAGGCATCGGGTTCAAATACCGAAAGTTATGTTGCCGTGCGTTACGAAGGATATGGCCCCGGTGCCGTTCCCGTTATTGTCGAGGCATTGACCGATAACCCACGCCGCACAGTGCCCGAGGTTCGCAATATATTTGCCAAAAACGGTGGCAATATGGGCGAAGAGGGCAGTGTTGTGTTTATGTTCACACGCGTTGGGCAAATATTCTATCCGGCGACAATCGGTAAAACCGAAGATGAAATGATGGAAATCGTTATGGATGCAGGTGCCGATAACCTTGAAACATCGGACGAAGGATTTATTATTACAACCAAGCCCGATGATTTTATGAATGTGCAAAAGGCGATTTCTGATGCCCTTGGCGAACCGGAAAATGCAGAATTGACATGGTTGCCAAATATGCCGATGGATTTAGACGAAGAATCATATGCAAAAATCGAAAAATTGGTTGATGCGTTGGATGCCAATGACGATGTGCAAAAGGTATTCACCGCCGCGGCGTAATTAGTGGTTAGTGGTTAGTGTTAGTGGTTAGTATGCGGGGCGTTGCCCCGCATTTTTTACAATTCGTCATACATTGTATTAAATAATTTTACCAATAGTTCCGTGTTTTCGATATCGGTGACCAATATCATCGGCTTTGCGCCGGGGTATGGAATTTCAAATGTTGCGGTTGGAATAATTCGTTGGGCCGCCATTGTTGGTTTGACCAAGAGCCGGTTATCATAAATTCCGCCAATGATTTTTCCGCGATAGTAAACAATGTATTCGCCCATCATTGCACGGTATGTTATATCGGGCAATTCCGATAATTGCCCAAGGACGAAATCCAAAAATTCTTTGCTTGATGGCATTTTTATTTTATAAATTTTTCAAATTGGGTTGTGTTGGCGTGGGCAAGGGCGATTGCGATGGCATCACTTTCGTCCGTGGTTTTTGGATTCGCGCCCGGCAACAGTATTCGCACCATTTTATCAACCGCCGTTTTGTCCGCATGGCCCCCACCGGTAAGAATCTTTTTAACACGATTCGGTTCGTATTCAAATACCGGAATATTTCTAACCGATATCGCAACCATTGCCGCCGCGCGCGCGTGTCCCAAAATAAGTGTCGTTGTTGGGTTTTTGTTCACAAATGTTATTTCCATGCTGGATTCGTCCGGCGAAAAAGTATCAACCAATTTTGTGACTTCGTTAAAAATAATCGCCAATCTTTCGGACAGTGCCCCGGTCTTTTTGGGTAAAATCACACCACTGGCAATATATTTGCGCGCGTTGCCAACCGTTTCGATTACCGCCCAACCGGTATGTAAAAGTCCGGGGTCTATGCCCAATATGCGTGTCATGTTTTTGCCTATTTTCTAAAACTTATTTTCGCAACACAGTCGGTGCCAAAGTATTTGTTGATTTTATTTTTTATTTCATCCGTCATATATGATAATTGTAATGTATACGCCGGATTCCGTGGGCGCAAGACAATATTGTATTCGCCGGTGCGTGTTTTTTTTATCGCGCAGATGTCCGCCATGCCGGATATTTCCGGCCCCATTATTTCTGGCCACCGCGCGACCAAATCCGAATCTGATGCGCGCACACCAAATATTTTGAACAGCCCGCCCAACGCCCCCGCGATACTTTGCGGACGTTTGGTGCGGACCGATAAATCTTTATTTTTTGGGTTTGACATAACTGTATTCTTTCGGCATTAAAATATACATCTCGCCCTGGGCATGTTGACCGTGGGCATATTTATATGCTTCGTCGCCTTTGCCAAAGAATATATCGGCGCGAACGAAACCGCGTATCGCACTGCCGGTGTCTTGGGCAATCATAAGGCGTCTAAATTTTTGTCCGTTCGACAGTTTGGTATCGATGTATACGGGCAATCCCAATGTATACAGCGAATCGTCCATTGCAACACTGCGTATTTTCGACAGCGGTGTGCCAAGTTTACCAATCACATCCGGCGGGACCGATTCATAGAAATAAACATATCGCGGATTGTTGTAAATAACCTCTTTGGCAAGTTTTGGATTCTTTTTCAAATGTTTCCAAACCGCGTCCGCCGAATAACCGCCTTCGGGTCGAATGCCACGGTTGCGCAATTGTTCGCCAATGGATTTAAATGGTAAATCGTTTACCGCGGCAAAGTTTAACTTTACCAATGTGCCATCGCTTAGTTTTAACATACCGCTGCCCTGGATTTGAATGTTTTGAACATCAACAATGTTCGCCCAATACAGGACGCGTCCGATTTTGTTTTCAACAATTTGTTTTTTTGAAACGCCTTTGTATGCGCGGCCATCGGTCGGAACGCCCATCAATGGTTCGTTACATTCCGCCGTTTTTGTTCGGCAACCTGGAATTACCGGCGAATAGTATCCGGTATATGTGCCGGTACTGGTTCCGTTGTCGTTATAGATTTTATATGGTTGGAAATTCGATTCAAACCATGCGCGAACGGTCGCGGTGTCGGCACTTGCACTTGGTAACATATTGCATTTTTCTTCGAACAACGCGCGGTCCGGGACGACGCGTCCGCGGTATTGAATTTTTGCCTTGCACGAATTACGAAACGCCTGGAGTGCGTATCGCACATCGTCGCTTTCCCAATCCGGCAAGTCGGAATAAGATACTTTCTTTAAATTTTCGCCCGGCACAACCGAATCGTCGCCACTGTGTGTCGGTGTTGATACGTCGCATGATGCCAGGAAAAGTCCGCACAGACCGTATACGGCCCCGCGCAGAATAGCCCCAAGAATGTTTGTTTGCATTTTATTTGTTTCCCCCACTTGTAAATTTTCCCTTCCATGCTATATTATCATAAAACGAGTCATAAAAAAAGGAGCAATCGCATGGCAAAGTTCAATATTATATCCCAATTTCTTAAAGATATTTCTTTTGAAAGCCCAAATGTCCCAGATTTATTCTTTAAACAGGACAATGGCCAGGCCGAATTAGAAATAAATATAGATATGCAGGTCAAAGGTTCAGAAAAGAATCTGTATATGGTTGATTTGATTACAAAAATTCATTCTAAATTGAAATCTGATGCAAAGTCGATATTCCTTATCGAGGCGACATATACGGGCCTGGTCCAAATCGACGAATCGGAAAAAGATGAAGAAGCAAAAAAACGGACACTTTTAATTGATGTGCCGACGTTGTTGTTCCCGTCGGTGCGTGCGTTGGTGACGCGCCTTACCGCGGAATCTGGATTCCCGCCGTTCGCAATGCAGATGGTTGACTTTGCCGATATGTATGAAAAACGTAATCAGCAAAAGGCCAAATAATTTGCATTCACCAAAATGTAACGCACCAGTTGGTGCGTTTTTTTGTGCCTTTGCGATTCGGTTTTTTTGTGATACAATTATCACAAGGATTTTTTGGGGGAGAGAGATTTTATGGCCAAAGACAAGTATATTTCGGCCCGCGGTTCGCTTAGCGGTTTTTCATTTGCAAACCTTGGGATTTTTACCGGTTTTGCCGATGGTATTTATAATGCAGTATATTCGTTGGTTATTTTGGAAATATTCAAAAGTTCCGCAATTGTTGGTATCTATGTCGCGATTTATTCGGTGTTCTGTGTGATTGTGGGTTTATTCGCGAACGAAATATTCCGTATGTTTTCCAAGGTTCGGGTGTTTTATTTTGCGTTGCTGATGTTGGTTGCGTGCTATGCAATGATGGGGTTTTCGGTGTTGCCACGGACATTTATCGTCTTGGATTATACAAGTGGTTTTGCCATAACATTGACCGCAATGTTGATACCGTTGTTTATGTCTGATTTTTCCGGAAATGTTGGTATGGCGCGGTTAAATTCGCGTTATCATTTGTGGGTGAATGTGGGGGCATTGATTGCGCCGTTGTTGGCGGTTATGGTTGCAACCCGATTCGGTAATCGGTCGGCATTCTTTTTGTCGGCGGCAATTTATATGGTTGCATGGGTGTTCTTTAAATTTTTCCGCCTGCGCCAAGAAGATAAACAAATTAAACCCGTCAATCCGCGTCGAACGGTGCGCGCGTTATGGCGCAATGCGATGGCTTTCTTTCGCACGCCAGGTATGTTGCGCGCATATGCGATAAATTTTGGATTTTATTCTTTGCGTGCGATGCGATACCTGTATGTGCCGATTGTGGTCATAGAAAACGGATTTTCACGCGACACATTGGGTTGGGTTTTAAGTATTGGGATTATTCCGTATTTATTATTGTCTGATTTGATGGCGCGCCTTGTGCGGCGATTCGGTAAAAAGATATGGCTGGTGATTGGGTTTGGGTCGTTCGCGGCGTTTTCGGTGTGGGCGACGGTCGCAACCGGATTCCCGGTGTTGGCGATATTTGTGCTTTGGCAAATATCGGGGGCGTTGATGGAACCGGTGCATGATTTGATGTTCTTTGATAACACCAAGAAAAGTCAACAGGCGCGTTTTTATGGCGTTTTCCGGACCAGTGTGAATTTCCCAAATGTTATTGCACCCGTTGTTGGGGCGGCATGTATTGCGTTCTTTGGTGCAACATCGGCGGTATGGTTGGTGACCTTTGCCATTGGGGTTTTGTCGGTCGGTATTTTAATGTCTAAAAAGTAATTGCAAGGGGCATTTTTTCTTTGTATCATCAAAATACAAGAAAAGGGGTTTTTAATGGCAAAAAAAGAAGTTGCAGCAACCGGCGGAAAAAATCCGGCGTTGGAATCTGCGTTGGCACAAATTCAAAAACAATTTGGTAAAGAAGCAATCATGAAAATGGGCGACGGTTCCCAACAGAATATAGAGGCGATATCGTCCGGTTCGTTGGGGTTGGATATCGCACTTGGAATCGGTGGGTATCCGCGTGGTCGCATCGTTGAAATATATGGCCCAGAAAGCAGTGGTAAAACCACACTGGCCCTGCATGCCGTGGCCGAGGCGCAAAAGAAAGGTGGTACATGCGCGTATATCGATGCGGAAAATGCACTGGACCCAAGTTATGCAAAAAAATTGGGCGTGGATGTCGCGAACCTTATTATATCGCAACCGGATTCAGGCGAACAGGCATTAGAAATTGCCGATACCTTGATTAAATCGGGCGCGGTTGATGTTGTGGTTATCGATTCGGTTGCGGCATTGGTGCCCAAGGCCGAATTAGAAGGCAATATTGGCGACAGCTTTGTTGGCACAACCGCAAGATTGATGAGTCAATCGTTGAAAAAACTGGCGGGGTCGGTATCGCGCAGCAATACATTGCTTATATTCATCAACCAGATTCGTATGAAAATTGGTGTTATGTTCGGCAACCCAGAAACAACCAGTGGTGGAAATGCATTAAAATTCTATGCGTCGGTGCGCCTTGATATTCGCCGGACCGGGGCAATCAAAGACAAAGAAAATGTTATTGGTAATGAAACGCGGGTCAAGATTGTTAAAAATAAAGTTGCACCGCCATTCCGGACCGTTGATTTCAAAATTATGTATGGCGAAGGTATTTCCCGTATAAGTGAAATCTTGGATATGGGTGTGAAGTATGACTTTATCGATAAAGCCGGAAGTTTTTATTCCTATAACAATGAACGCATAGGCCAGGGCGAAGCGAACGCGCGCCAGTGGTTGAAAGACCATCCAGAAGCGCAAGCGGAATTGTTGGAAAAAATTATGGCACGCGCAAACGGTATTGCCGAAGAAATGACAACCGGCCCGTCGGAAGATGAATCTGATACGGTCGTGGGCGACGAAGAATAAAGAAAGGGGGCGACATGAACATATCGCGCGCATGGGCGTTGGCGCAAATTGTTGTGCGGGCGCATATATTGAATTGGTTTTGGCGACCACGTGCGGTGCGCAGCCTTGTGCGGTGCGATGTGTTTTCTGATGTTGCCGTGCGTTATTTTAAACGATATTTGCCGGCGGTGGACGCGGTTCAGGAAACCGAAGTTATCAAAGATGATGATAATGAAAAAATTTTTACTATGTGGCAACAGGGGGAAAAATCTGCGCCACCGTTGGTGTCGTCGTGTTTTCGCAGCATACGTCGTCATTGTAAACAAGAACTTGTTGTGCTTGATGACAATAACTTTGAACAATATGTAAATTTACCGCCCGAAATAATAAAAAAATATCGTGACGGTAAAATAAGACGCGCGCATTTTGCAGATATTGTTCGTGTGGAATTATTATATGAACATGGTGGTATCTGGTTGGATTCAACCGCATTTGTGACCGAACCGATTCCTGATTGGATTATCAAACAAGATTTCTTTGTGTTTATGGTTGGTAATGTTGGCCAAAAATACAGTTATATGCAAAATTGTTTTATACGCGCACGTCGCGGTGCGTATTTGTTGGCGGCATGGCGCGCAATGATTATCGATTATTGGATGCATGAAAATCATTGCTTTGATTATTTTATGCATCAATTGTTATTCAAGACTTTGGTTGAAAATGATGCTCGTGCAAAAAAGTATTTTGCCCAAATGCCGCATGTTGACCAAGACCCAACACACGCACTTTGGCATAAATACAAACACGAACAATATGATGAAAATTTGTTCAAAAAATTGATTTCTGGGGCGTTTTTTCAAAAATGTGCCTATGCGGATGCACCGTTACCGGGAACTTTTGCCGAGGCAATAACAAAAATGTAAACACAAAAAAAGGGAGGCACCATATGCAGCCAAAAATATCAATAATCATTCCTATGTATGGTGTAGAGAAATATTTGCGTCGTTGTTTGGACAGTGTACTTAATCAGACATTTTCAGATTGGACGGCGATTTGTGTTGATGATGGTTCGCCCGACCGGTCGGGCGATATTGCCGAAGAATATGCCGCGCGTGATAAACGCTTTATTGTTGTGCATCAAGAAAATGGCGGTCTGTCGGATGCCCGTAATACAGGTATGAAATATGCCGATGGTGAATATATAATGTTTTTGGACAGTGATGATTTCATTCATCCGCAAACAATGGAAATGACATATTATATGGCCATGCGCGATGATACGGATGTTGTTGCGTTCACATATGACAGAATCTATCGTCCGCGTTTAATGGTGCGGCATATGTTGGGTATGAATACCGATAACATTAAACCATGGGGAATCGGGTATAGATACGGCCCCGAATGTGTGTGCAGTTTGGTCACAAACGATATTTATAAATATGCCACCGAAAAATCCCACAATATGTTTAATACCAATCGTCGTTGGTTGATTAAACATTGCCAGGTATGGAAAAACCTTTATCGCCGTTCTTTGATTGCGGATACGCCATTTATCAAAGGAATTTTGTTTGAAGATTTTCCATGGTGGTCGGTGGTTATGTTAAAAAATCCGCGCGTCACAATTTTGAATTTGCCACTGTATTATTATATACCAAATTTTGGTGGAATTGTGTTGTCTGCAAAGCAAATGAAAATGTTGACCAGTTTGTGCCTTGGCATCGAAAATGCCTTTGCGGTTTATCGCGCGCGCGCAAATCAATATCAATTTCAAATGTGGAATAAAAAGTTTTTATGGGCGTTTATAGGTTATGCATTTAAAAAAATAAAATATCTTGAAGAATCATCTGATATAGATACCGCGCGTGCGCATTTTACAAAACTTTGCAAAATGGGTGTGATGGATTTGCCGCCAAATAAATCTGCACGAAAATTGCGACATAAAATCCTTGAATTTGTTGGTATGCGGTAAATCGGTCTATACGCCGGATTTCTTGAACCGCGTCGGAATATGAACAACCAATTTTAATCCAAACATTGCGGGTTTGTCGAATGCGTATATCGGGCGAAATATGCGTTGCATTATTCGTGCAATTTTTATTGTGCGTTCGCCGCGTGCGTGTTTTTGTGTGACCGCGTTTATTGTCCCATTTCCACGCCGGCGCAGGTGGTTTACCCAATCGGGACCGCGGCGTTGCGCCTTGGTGACCAACATTTCCATATCGACCGCGCCAAAATGCATCAGATATAAATTTTTATCTATGTGAAAATTTGCGCCATGAACACTGTGGAAACCACTGCCCCAACGGGCGGGACGAAACAGGACAACCGGTTTTGTATATCGTGTCGACAGCAGGGCGTATTCGCGTTGCGCCAGCATCGGTTTCGTTGTGTCCAATGTTTTTTCGGTTTTCATATTTTGTCCGACATCCATTCCTAGTCCTGATACCGTTGTTTTGTATTTTAATTCGGATAAATATTCGCGCAGTGTTTTTTTTGCGTCTGGGTCAACAATTAAAAATTCATCAGAATCGCAACCAATAACCACATCGTATTTTTTGAATAATTCGTTCGCCAAATCCGATATTTTCCCAATCCTGTATTTATCGCCGGCGATGCGCGACATTTCCGTGTGTGGCAATTTTATAATGTTTGCACCGGTTGCGTTTTTGGGTGCATCTTGGTCGGTGCCGTCCAATATTATATATAAATTTTTTATTCCTAATTCGCGCCCATAGTATTCAACCCAACGGGAAAGAAAAAATTCATCGTTCCGCGCCATTGTGATTGCGGCAATTTTTTTTATCATTTCTTGTCCCCCATGATTTTATGACGCGCATACCGTAATTTGCGAATCAAGATTTTGAACGGATTTGATGTTATCAACAAATTCATATACTCACGCCCATAAATCCGATTTGTGGTTTTGATAATTGCGTTTCTTGCGCGAACATCGGAATGTTTTAATATATATTTTATTTGACCGCCCGCCGCGCCATCGTGCCGTATAAAGCATGCGCGTTTAATAAATGGACAACCGCGATTGAATAAATATTTTGGATAATTATATGTGGTGCGCCCCCATACAGTATAAACGCCACCCCAGGTACATTTGTTATTTGTAATCGTCTGACTTAAACCATGTTCATATTTAACCGTGACACAATTTTTTGTTGGCTGGTTCTTCACAGAGGTTATAAATTTATCGAACCAATCAGATGTGGCGATTTTGTTATTTAATCGCACAAACCAAGATTCCATATATGCGTGTGTTCGGTGTTTCGATACAACCATTCCGGTCGCATCAGATTTAGTGGATTCCATTTTATTTAATACTTTTTTCATATCGCGCATTGGACCGAACACAGAATCATTTACCAAATAAATTTCATCATAATTTTTCAATATGCCTTTGTTGCGTGCGAATGTGTATGCGCGTTTATATGAACCAAAATCGTATTCGCCGTGACGCGTGGCCGTGATATGGATACAATATTTTCTTATTTTGTCGGTTTCGGGTTTCTTGGCATCGCAATCCATAACCAAAATTACATCGCCAAATTTATTTAACTGTTCGGCATAGTAAATAATTGCATCATCGATGATACCGTTTGCATCATATCCGGCAAAAAGGAATAACCGTTTTGTTTTCATATTTATATTAAATCAGATTTTTTTGATTTTTTCAACATTGTAAAAACACCGGCGAACGCCGGTGTGATTTTTATATTTCGTCTTTGCCGCGGGCCAATTTTTTTCGTTTGCCACTGTCCAATTCTTTTTTGCGCAAACGAATTGTTGCCGGTGTGACTTCTACCAATTCATCGTCTTGGATATACGATAATGCTTCTTCCAAAGACATTTTGCGCGGCGGGGCAAGGAACAATTTTTCATCGGCGGTCACGCTGCGCACATTGGTCAATTCTTTACCTTTAATCGGGTTGACCTCTAAATCATTTTCTTTGCTGTGTTCGCCGATAATCATGCCTGAATAAACATCGGTTCCGGGTCCGACAAACAATACACCACGCGGTTCAAGGTTGTGTAACGCGTATGTCGCGGTGGTGCCTTTTTCCATAGAAACCAAAACACCCGGACGGTATTGAACAATTGGACCGCGATATGTATCATATTTATCAAACACGCGATTCATAATTCCGGTGCCACGTGTATCGGTGCGGAATTCCGAAAGGTACCCAATCAGACCGCGTGATGGCGCAGAAAACACTATGCGGGTTTTGCCGCCACCGGATGCCTTCATTTCGGTAATGGTTGCCTTGCGCTTTGTCATTTTTTCAATAACAACGCCACTGAATTCATCGTCAACATCGACAACAACTTCTTCGATGGGTTCAAGTGTTTCGCCGTTTGGCCCCGTTTGCATAACAACACGCGGACGGGATACAGATAATTCAAATCCTTCGCGGCGCATCGTTTCAATCAATATACCCAATTGCAATTCGCCGCGACCGGAAACTTCAAAAGATTCTTTGTTTTCACTTTGTGTGACGCGCAGGGCGATGTTGGTTTCGGCCTCTTTGAACAGGCGGTCGCCAATCATACGCGATGTCAATTTTTTGCCGCTTTGCCCCGCCAATGGCGATGTGTTCACAAAGAATGTCATGGTAAGGGTTGGTGGGTCAATCGGCATGGCCGGAATTGGGTCGGTCACTTCCGGTGCGCACAGGGTGTCCGCCACGGTTGCCTTGGAAAATCCGGCAACAACAACTATGTCGCCCGCCGATGCGGAATCAAGCGAGACCTTTTCAATTCCGCGGTGTTCAATAATTTTTGTAATTTTGGCGTTTTCGATAAATTCGCCTTTCATGTTTATGGCCTTGACGCTTTGCCCGACGCGCACAGTTCCGGATTCTATTTTCCCGGTCAAAATGCGGCCGACATAGGGGTCTGATTCCAGGGTTGTCGCCAACATAGTGAACGGTGCATCCAATTGACAACGTGTGCCGTTGCAATCTGGGGCCGGTACATGGTCCACAATAAGTTGGAACAGCGGGGTCAAATCGCGGCGTTCATCGGTCAATTCGCGCACCGCCCAACCATCACGTCCACATGCATACAGGTACGGAAAATCCAATTGTGCATCGTCCGCGCCCAATTTATCAAACAGGTCAAATGTTTCGGACAGAACTTCGTCTGGGCGGGCATCGGCGCGGTCAATTTTGTTTATGCAAACAATCGGACGCAGACCCAATTTTAATGCCTTGGATAATACAAATTTTGTCTGGGGCAGGGGGCCTTCGGCACTGTCCACCAGCAAGACGACACCATCAACCATGGATAAAATGCGTTCTACTTCGCCGCCAAAATCCGCGTGTCCCGGGGTGTCTACAATATTGATTTTATAATCGCGCCATGTAATGGATGTCGGCTTTGCCGAAATGGTAATGCCGCGTTCGCGTTCGATGTCGCCACTGTCCATGACGCGGTCATCAACGCGTTCGTTTTCGCGGAATGTTCCCGCCTGTTTCAACATATTGTCAACCAAGGTTGTTTTCCCGTGATCAACGTGCGCGATAATCGCAATATTTCTTATTTTCATATACATAACCCTTTTTTTGACCCAAGGGTATAGATTATACTATATTTTTACGTTTTCAACAAATTATAGTGTTTTTTCTTAAAAAATTGACATTTTGCGCGGGTTTGGTATAAATGGGTTGAAAAAAGAGGTTGCAAATGAATAAATTGCAAGAATTAAGAATAAAAGGAAAATTAAACCGTGTCTTGGCGGAAAAGCCAAATTCTACGGTTGAAATGTATGCGGTTATACGTTCTGTGTTGGCGTGGTTTTTTGATGCCGCAATGAAAGATACTGGAAAACAGAAATTGGATACTGCGGGCTGTGATACCGTGGTGCGGTCATTGGCATATATGAATGCGGTCGCAGAAAACCCGGAAAAATATTTTTCACGTGAATCTACAATTGCGGATTGGGATGCGCGTACGATGGAATATGCAAAAAAATACGGAATGCCGACCGGTGACGGATACGATTTCCATGATTTTGTATGGAGTCCCGCAGATGTGGTACATATAAATACAACCAATGCAATATTTAATAATAAATTGTCGTGTGAATACCGTGATTTTTGTAAATTGGTTATGAATTGGGAATATAATCGCACGTCGGGGAATAAACAAGAATTGGCGGTGTCAATGACGCAAGCCCAGGAAATCGTCCGTATAGCCAATAATATATTTGATAAAAAGAAACAAAATTTCTTTCAGCGTATGGTGGCCGGTTTTCGTTCCGCACGCGCACATTAAAAAATGATTGTAAAAAAAAACCGCCCAAACGGGCGGTTTTTTGTTTTAATGTTTGCCACCAATTTTGGTTCTGCCACCCATAAGTGGTTGCAATTTTTTCGGGATGCTGACAGACCCATCGGCGTTTTGATGGTTTTCAATAATTGGCACCAATGCACGGGGCAGGGCGATTCCGGTGTTGTTCAATGTTGCAACAAATTTGACTTCGCCGGTCGCATTTTCGCGATAGCGTGTGTTTGTGCGACGTGCTTGGAATTGGCCGATGGACGAACAAGAACCCAATTCGCGGTATGCATTTTCTGATGGGAACCAGGCCTCGACATCGTTCATTTTAACTTTGTTGAATCCCATATCGCCGGTACTGTTTGCGATAACGCGATACGGCAATTCTAAATCTTCCACCACTTCGCACAGGTTGTTTAACAAAAATTCGTGCATTTTATCACTTTCTTCGGGCCGACAGAAAATATACTGTTCCACTTTGTTAAAGTGATGAAAACGAACCAATCCGCGTGTATCGCGACCGGCGGCACCGGCCTCTTTGCGGAAACATGTTGAAAAACCGGCATATTTTATTGGTAATTCGTTTTCCGATAAAATTTCATCTGCGTGCAACGAGTTTAAAATTATCTCTGCGGTACCCGCCAAGCAACGGTCTGTGTCGGTTAACATAAACACGTCGTCGTTCATGACTGATAAATCGGAACCCATAAAATGTCCAGCATTGAATATTGTTTGTGGCTTTGTTATAGGTGGACATTCAATGTATTTGAAACCTTTACTAATCAATTTTTGAATAACGTATGTTTGCACCGCCAAAGATAATTCCGCCAATTCACCCGCCAATGCGTATGTGCGTGTGCCGCATATTCCTGCGATTTTTTCCGGCATCCACCAACCATTCATATCCAACAATTCCCATTGTGGACGCGGGGTAAAATCAAATGTGCGTGGTGTGCCAACACGGCGGATTTCCACGTTTGCAGAATCATCGGCACCAATCGGAGCATCCGGGCTTGGTATTTGTGGAACGCGATGCAACAGGTCGGTAAGTATGGCTTCTTTATCCGCCAATTCCGCCATATCGTTTGCAATCTCTTCACTGATTTCTTTTGATTTTTTAATCAATGACGCCTTGTCCGATGCCGTTGGAATTTCGCGTGAAATTTTATTTTTTTCGGCGGTCTTGGTTTGGGTGATTGTCTTTAATTCGCGAACGCGCACATCCAAAGACAATATATCATCAACTACATCTGGAAAATTTTTAACCCGACAGGCATTTTTTACAATGTCCGGGTTTTCACGAATAAATTTTATATCCAACATTTTTGCGTCCTTAATGTTTTATTGTGCGTTTTTGTTCAGGTATGCAATCGCGTCCATTGCCGCGGTGCAACCCGTGCCGACCGCCGTTGCGATCTGCATTTTAATATCCGAATGAACATCGCCCGCAACAAACATTCCCGCCGGTAATGCCCCGGGGGCAAGGCGGCCCATATCGTCGCGTTTAATGTCTTCGGTTAGGTAATCTGTGTTTGCCTCGTGCCCAATGGCGACAAAGATTCCGTCACATACGATTTGTTCATCGTTCGTTGTTGTCGCAATCAATTCACCGGTTTCGGAACCCGGACGCGATGCAATAGATTTTAATTCGGTGTTAAATACACATTCAATATTTTCTTTGGCCGCAACACGGTCGCGCAAGATTCCTTCGGCGCGGGTAAAAGACGATTTGCGATAAATGATTTTAACCGTTTTCGCAATGTCCGCCAAATACAGCGCATCGTTCAAGGCAGAATTTCCGCCACCGATAACCAATACCGTTTTGTCGGTAAAGAAAAAACCGTCGCATGTCGCGCAATATGAAACACCGCGACCAAAGAATTCACGCGCACCTGCAATTTCTAATTTGCGTGGGGATGCGCCCGTCGCCAAAATAATACTGCGCGTTTCGTATTTATTGTTATGTGCGTCGGTAATAACAAATGTGCCGTCCGCACCATTCGTAATGTGTGCCGCCGTTTTCATTTCAACCCGCGCGCCGAACGATTCTGCCTGGGCACGCATAAATTCAATCAGTTCCAATCCCGAACCGCGCCACCCCGGATAATTTTCAAGTTTCGCGATTCCCGCCGTTTGGCCACCCAATGTGTCGCCACCCATAACAAGCGTGTTCTTGTTCGCGCGGCCACAATAAATCGCCGCCGTCAATCCCGCTGGGCCGGAACCCAATATAATAACATCATACATTTTTTATCCCTTACTTTTCCTTTTCGTGCGTTCAACATACCACAAGTATGCCACGCGCGCCACAAAAATTTGGTTATTATTCTTATTTGCCAAAATATTTTTTAAGTGTCTGGTATGCAGATGAAATTTTGGTAAATTCGTTGCCGGCCATGTTTGTGCCCGCGGTATCGGGGTGGTATTTCTTGGCCAATGCGCGATACCGGGTGCCGACTTCGCGCCAAGACGCCGTAATCGGTAAATCCAATGTGCGGAATGCCGCCGTTATATTGGCCGGGACAGATTTTTTCGGCGGCATTTTGTCAAATGTGCTGCGTCCCGTTATAAAATCGTTAAGGAATTTTATGTAATCGGCACTGTCTTGTTTAGAACGTTGTTTTATTGGTTCACCGAATGTTTGTCGTTCCCAATCTTCTTCGATTTCGTCCGGCGTCATGTCCGCATAGAAATTCCAATTTTTATTATATTCGGCGGCATGTTCTTGGCAAAAATTCCAATATTCACGCAAATCGCGCGTTTTTGGCGCACGGCATGTGCCGGCCTTTTGGCAACCGGGAAAATCACATTTTTTTATCATTTGTTATGAACCTTGGTTTCAGAAAGTGGATGATGTTCGGCAACAACCGCCGCCAATTTTTCGGGCAACACATGCGTATAGATTTGTGTTGTTGAAATGTCTTCGTGTCCCAACATTGTTTGTATCGCGCGCAGGTTTGCCCCATGTGCCAAAAGGTGCGACGCGAACGAATGTCGCAGAACGTGTGGCGTGACGCGGTTTGGTTCAATCCCGGCAAGCACCGCACATTTTTTCAATATCTTGAAAAAACCATCGCGCGTAATGTGGCCCGCCGCCGAATTTGATGGGAATATAAATTCTGAATCATCGGGGGTGCGCAAAGATATCCATTTTTCTAATGCGTGTTGTGCGGCCTCGTGTATGGGGACAATGCGTTCTTTGGCGCCTTTGCCGTGAATCAATAATCGGTCACCAAGGTTCGCCGTCATCGGCAACGCGCACAGTTCCGATACGCGCAATCCCGCCGCATACATCAATTCAAGCATCGCGCGCAAACGCACCGATGTGCGAATGTCGCCCGCCGATGAAAGTAATAATTCGATTTCTTGGGGCGTAAGTAATTTTGGTAATGGTTTTGCGCGTTTTGGCAATTCTATATTTGTTGTTGGATTTGTCGTGATGATTTTTTCCAACATTAAAAATTTATAAAAACTGCGCAGGCAACTTGCCCGGCGTGCGATGGACGATGGTTGCACATCGGCGTTGGATAAATACGATTGTATGTCGGATTCGGTTGCCCCCAAAAGTCCATTTGGCATCGCCGCGTCCGCGTGGTTCAGGTCATTCGCATACCCCGCAAGTGTGTTCGCACTGCGACCCTTTTCGGCGGACATGGCCTCAAGAAAAACATCTATGTAATTCATGTTTTTATATATAGTGATTTATTGGTATAAAACAACTTCGGTCACATTTTGGGCGGGTGGAAAATATATTATCATCAAAACCAACAGTATAATGATAAGTGTCCACATAATAATTTTATTGCGTTTTGTATTCTTCTTTTTTAACGGCATCTTTGTTTCCTTTGTTTTTCTTAAATTGTGTCAAACCCGGCAATAAATATCCCGGCCGCAGATATGATAATAAGGGGGGGCGCAATAATCGCCAATAATGTCGGTAATGTCCCATTGGCCCCAAGGGCACTGAATATATTCAAAGTAAAATACAATACAAAGCATGTCAGTATCCCAAGGCTGAATTTTTTTCCAAAACTGTGATTGCGGCGTTGTCGGGTTTGTGAAAACGCGACGCCCAATGTTGCCATTGCGACCATGGTAAGCGGTAAAAACAACAGTGTCCAAAATTGGACCAAATGGCCGCGCACCGATACGCCGATATCAGACATTTTCTTGATAAACATCGGCAATTTCCAAAATGAAATCTGGTCCGGTTGCAGGTATCGGTCCAAAACCGTTTGCGGGGTTATAAGTGTTTTGGTTTTCCATGGGCCAGTTTGTGTTTTGCCCGACGCGTCCAATATTGTTGCGCGGTCTGTGTTTAACCCGGCCACAGACAGTGTTATTTTGTCGGCGTCAATTCGGTTCGTCAATTTGAATTCATTGTTTTGAATGTAAATCGTTGTGTGAAAAAATTCCAATGCGTCACCGGTCTTGGTCATGTTTTTCGCAACCAGTGTTATAAAGCCATTATCCGAAGATTCACGCAACCATATTGCATCATCAACCAATTTTAATTTTTCGTCTGTGATATTTTTTGAACCCAAAACTACTGCATACGGGTTTATAACCGTCGTCGCAATCACACCAATTAAAAAGGCACCGATTAAAAATGGTCGCGCCATTTGATACGGCGACAGGCCCGCGCCAGAAATAATAACGCCTTCGCTTGACCGGGTAAGACCGTAATATGCAACCAATGTTCCCATAAACACCGCCAATGGTAAAAACAGTGGCACATATTCAATCAGGCGCACCCATGAATCATTCAGTGCCGCAAATATAGTTGGGTTGCGTGGCAATCTTTCAACAAAGGTGACCGCAAAAATAATTCCGCACACGATAAGTAATACCAACCCCAATCCGCCAAAAAATCGGCGGAATAAAAATCGCGATAAAATTTTAACTTTTGCCATTTTGTGCCTGTGATATATAAAAAGTATAGACTGTTTAATTCCCAATTGCAAAATTAAAATGAATACTTATAATATTCGGGTAAAAAATAACAGGGAATTATAAAAATGGAAAAGAAACCAATATCGAAACAGGGTTTTGAAGCCCTGGTCAAGGAACTTAAACAATTACAAGAAGTTGACCGCCCGGAAATATTAAAGGTTGTGCAATGGGCGCGTTCCTTGGGGGATTTGTCGGAAAACGCCGATTACAGTGCCGCCCGTGAAAAACAACGCGAAATAGATAAACGCATTCAATATATTGAAAACTTTATAAATAATGCGTCGGTCATAGATGTTGACAACCTTTCGGGGGACCGGGTTGTGTTTGGTGCGCGTGTGGTATGCGAAGACGAAGATGGTAATCGTATGCAATGCCGCATATTGTCCGACATAGAATCCGATGGAAAACAGGTTATATCATGTACTTCGCCGGTTGGGCGCGCGTTGATTGGACGTTGCGTTGGTGACACATGTGTCGTTCGGTTGCCGTCCGGTGAACGCGAATACGAAATTCTGGAAGTTAAATTCAAAGAATAGGAATAAATTTTGTCTGTGCGCCTGTTGCCTGATTACCTTGTCAACCAAATCGCCGCCGGCGAAGTTGTTGAAAACGGCGCAAGTGTCGTCAAAGAAACGGTTGAAAATGCACTGGACGCCGGTTCGGACCAGATTATTGTCGATGTCGTTGATGGTGGTCGCACGATGATAAACATCGTTGACAATGGTTCGGGAATGTCGCGCGAAGATTTGGCAAAATGTATCGAACGGCATGCAACATCTAAATTGCCCGACGATGATTTGATGAACATAAACTTTATGGGTTTCCGGGGCGAGGCATTACCTTCTATCGCGTCTGTATCTGAAATGTCGATTGATACATGTAATGGGGCGGATTCAAATGGGTGGCATTTGGATTGTGAAAAGGGCGAAATTCGGCCGTCCGATTGGCAAAGTGGAACACGGATTCGTGTTAAAAACCTGTTTGCGAAAACGCCGGCGCGGTTAAAGTTTTTGAAAACCGACCGTGCGGAAAATATGGCGGTGTTGGATGTTATAAAACGGCTGGCCTTGGCGCGGACCGATGTTGGGTTTGTGTTGAACAACAAATGGCGGTTTCCAAAAAATCAACCGCTGATGGAACGAATCGTTGCCGTTATGGGCGAAGATGTGCGCGGGGCGATGCATGCGGTTGGTGCCGAATCGGCATCAACGGGCGGAATGAAATTGACGGGTTATATTTCCGACCCAACATTGCGACGCGCGTCGTCGGTGGACCAATTTTTATTTGTGAACGGCCGGCCCGTCAAAGACAAAGTCTTGGTTGGTGCGTTGCGTGCCGCGTATATGGATGTTATGCATGCGCGGGAATTCCCGCTGTGCGCGCTGTATTTGACTTTGCCGGCGTCCGCGGTCGATGTAAATGTGTCCCCAACCAAGACCGAGGTTCATTTTTTGGAACCGAATCATGTGCGCGCGTTTATTATAAAAAGCCTGCGCGAAGTGTTGGCGCGAACTATGGTTGCAAATGCCCCGGTGGCGGGTGAAGAAAAAATTTATTTTCACGGCCCGATTATATCACGTGCAAATGTGCCGACGAATCAATCGCCCCGTGCGGTCTTTCAACCGCGTCCGGTGGGCGGATTGTTTGCCGGAAATAAAAATCCAGACTTTGCGGGAACCGCACTGGGCGCGCCCGCGCATACGCCGGCCGTGGATACAAATGTTGACGATATTTTTGAAAATCGCCCCCTGGGTTGGGTAATTGGGCAAATTGCAAATAAATATATTTTGGCGACAAATGGGGAATCATTGGTTGTTATTGACCAACACGCCGCGCACGAACGCATAACATACGAAAAGATGCGCAAACACGAAATAAAATCCCAACCACTGTTGACGCCGATTGTGGTGCAAATGCGCGCCGAAGATGTTGCGGCGATTTTGTCCATCGCGGATGAAATGCGGGCGTCAGGTTTGGTGCTGGACGCGTTCGGCGAAGACGCAATTGCGATTTTTGAAAAACCGGCGGATTGGGATTTGAATTGGGCAAGTGTCCTGCACGATATCGCGGACGAGGTTCGCGCATACGGACATTCGGCGCAACTGGGTGAACGATTGCATTTGAAATTGGCAAATCACGCGTGCCATCATTCGGTGCGTGCGGGTCAAAAATTAGATATGAATCAAATGGACGCGTTGCTGCGCGATATTGAACGAACCGAACACGGGGGCGAATGTAATCACGGCCGCCCGGTGTATAAATTTATTCCGATATCGGAAATGGATACTTGGTTTGAGAGATAGCGGGTAGTGATTAGTGGTTAGTGTTAGTGGTTAGTAAAACCCGCGGAAATCCGCGGGGTTCATGCGTAAAAAAACCAAGGTTTTTTCTATACCCCCCCGGCGGAAAAACCGAAATTTGTAACCAATTGTTTTTACGCAATAAAAAATTTTTGATTTTTTGAAAAAAAGTGTTGATTTTAAACCTTGGTTTATTGTACACTTTTTATATAGGAAAAGAGAGGAAAAATATGATAAAAAAATCATTTTTACTTGGCGCGATTGTATCGATTATTACAACAAATGCCATTGCAAATCAGGTTATAACCAGTCAGACATATGTTGATAACGCAGATGCATTGAAAGTAAATATTGCCCAAGGTGTCGGCACAAACAACGCAAATGTTGGTAAAACTTTGGTTGTAAATTCACAGGGAAATTTGGAATTGGGAACTGTTTCGGCCGATAATTTTGTAGAAGACAGTATAACCGACGGTGTGACGAACAAAGCCCCATCCGAAAACGCCGTCCACGATGCATTGGCGGATAAACAGGATACAATCCCGGCCGCGTCATCGGATGTTCTTGATGAAGATTGGGGAATAAGCAAAACTTTGTTGGCAACAACGGACACCGCCGGTCAAGTTGAACAAATGGGTTTTACCCAATATGGTGAACTGGATAGTAGTAGCCTTGAATATTGGCATCTTGATGCAGATGAGTATAGTTCGATGGATTCGATGGTGCCATCTTATGCGACGCTATACTTAGGAGACCAACAGTTGCAAAAATATATTAATGATAGGATGCAAAATGAAATTCCGCAAAGTGGAAGGGTTGTGTATCAATGGGATCACGATAATGGTAGTAACATAGCTGTCAATCTACAACCTAACGCTTCTGCATGGTTAGAGAGCTATGTCAAAGGGACAGGTTTGGTGACGAAAACAAATGCCCGTGGTATTGTTGGTGAACGTCAAATTATTGAAACGGCGGATGTTGCAAATTACGGGACCGGCACCGCCACCGAACAACAAATCCAAGAAATATCTATCCCCACAATGGGTGCGGTTATGGCGGCAATTTCGAATAATACCCCGACATTACCAACCGGTACGGCGAATACGGTCGTTATGTATAATAATTCGGGCGCAATTGGTGGGTCACGTGCGATTTACGACGGGTCGGCAACATATAACGCGACAAATGATGCAACCAAATTGGTGGCCGCAAATGGTGTGTCAAAAATGAAGGAATGTACCCGGTGGATTGATAACGCCGCGCACACCGACGAGAATTGTTTGCTGTGGCGGTTGCCATAGTGTTTGTGGCGAAAATAATTTTTTATCCCGGCACCGGCCGGGATATCTTTTTCCTTTACTTTTTGGGCTTTTTTTTCTATTCTGACCCCATAAATAATAAAAAGGAGAAAACACATGGAAGAAGTTCAGGTTGTAGATACCGTCGTAAATTCTGGGAACGTGGCCGCACCGCAACAAAACGGATGGGGCGGGTTGTTGGTATATTGTGTCTTGGCGTTCGCTGTGATATATTTCTTTATCGTGCGCCCGAATAAAAAGCGTATGGCCGAATATCAAAAAATGGTCGATTCGGTTGCCGTGGGCAATCGTATTATGGCCGCCGGTATTTACGGAACGGTTAAAAAAATAAATGAAAAAACGGTAGAGATGGAAATCGCCAAAGGCGTCGTGATAGAGGTCAGCAAAAACGCAATCGGCGCGGTCGAAAAATAAAAGGGTATGGTTATGTTGAAAAAATTATTGATTATATTTGTTGCCGTGTTTGGCGTGTTGTTGGCGGTGCCAACAATGTGGTCGGGCGCGTCAAAATATTTTCCGTCGTGGATGCACCCAATATCACTGGGGCTGGATTTAAAAGGCGGGGCGCAATTGTTGCTTGAGGTTGATACCGCAACCATGTTCAAAGAAAAATCGGTCCAATTGTATGACGAAGTGCGCAGTGCCATGATTGACCGCACCAAAGGCGTGATTCGGTTTTCAAACCTGCGTAATAATGATGGCGTGGTGTCGTTGACACTGCGCGAAGGCGAAGATATGTCGCGCGCCAAAGGTCGGTTGAAAAGCGTGTTCGGAAATACCGTTGATGTGTCAACATCGGGACGGACAATAACACTGTCGTATTCCGATAAACAGAAAGAAGAAATGACCGCCGACGCGTTGGCGCGCAGTATCGAAATCGTGCGGCGCCGTATTGATGCGTTGGGAACCAAGGAACCGTCTATTCAAAGCCAGGGCGGAAAATATATCTTGGTGCAATTGCCGGGCGTCGATAATCCCGAACATATCAAAGAATTGATTGGACAAACCGCAAAAATGACTTTCCATTTGGTGAATGAAAATGTGACCGGCGAACAATTGGCGTCCGGTGTTGCGCCGGCGGGAACAGAATTCTTGCCGTATATGGATTCGCCATGGAACACTGTGCCGGTTTATTCGCGAATCGAAGTGTCGGGCGAAAGCCTTAAAGATTCCCAGGCGGATTTTGACCAAAATAATATGCCGGTTGTGACAACGGTGTTTGATGCGACGGGTGCGCGGCGGTTCGCAAAACTGACCACCGAACACGTGAATGAACGATTCGCAATTGTGTTGGATGGACGTGTGTTGTCTGCGCCGACAATTCGTGAACCGATTCCGGGTGGCCGTGGCCAGATTTCCGGCGGATTCACTTTACAGGGCGCAAAAGATTTGGCCGTTCTGTTGCGCAGTGGCGCGTTGCCGGCACCGTTACAGGTTATCGAAGAACGCACCGTTGGTGCCGGTTTGGGCGCCGACACCATTGCCGCGGGTAAAATTGGTTCGGCGATTGGTGTGTTGTTGGTCTTGATGTTTATGGTGTTGGTGTATCGCGGTTTTGGTGTGATTGCCGATGTGGTGTTGTTGGTCAACCTTGCAATGATTATTGGTGTGTCTGCGTTGATGGGTGCGACACTTACATTGCCGGGTATTGCGGGTATCGTGTTGACTTTGGGTATGGCGGTGGACGCAAACATTTTGCCGTTTGAACGTATTCGTGACGAAGTGCGTTCGGGGGCAACGCCGTTGCGGGCCGTGGATGCCGGGTTCGGACGTTCTATGAAGACCGTGTTGGACGGTGAATTGACCAATTTGATTTGTGCGCTGATTCTGTTCCAATTTGGGGCGGGGCCGATTCGTGGGTTTGCGGTGACACTGTCCATCGGTGTTATAACAACGCTGTTCACATGTTTGATGTTGTCGCGCGTGTTGATAGATTGGTGGATGGGCGGCAAAAATAAAAAGATTGGATATATAAGAAACAAAAAGTAAAAGGGTTATATTATGAAACTGCATTTTATGAAATATCGTAAATTGTCGTACTGGATTTCCGGCGCGTTGGTGTTGATATCGATATTGTCGTTGGCGGTCAAGGGACTGAATTATGGAATTGATTTTGCCGGTGGTATTTCGATGGAGGTTAAATCGGTCGATGCCGGTTATGGCGTGGATAAAATGCGTCATGATTTGGCGGCGTTTAAACCAGAACTGCAATCGGTGGATAATGATTCTGTGCTGATTCGCGTTGGATTGCCACGTGGCGCAACCGATGCGGAACAAAATGAACGCGTGCGCGAAATCAAAGATATCTTGGGCAATCGCGTCGAATATTCCCAGGTGCAAATTGTCGGTCCAAAAATTGGTGGCGAATTGGTGCGTGGCGGTATTTTGGCCGTATTGGTATCCTTTATACTGATGGCGGTTTATATTTGGATACGGTATCGCGGGGGGTATGCGATTGGTTCATTCGTGTCGTTGGTTTTGGACTTTGTGCTGATGTTTGGATTCTTTTCAATCGTCGGGTTGGAATTTAACCAGACCGCAATCGCAATTATCTTGATGGGTATCGGATATTCTATCAACGATAAAGTTGTGAACTATGACCGTATCGATGAAAATATCAAAAAATATCACAAAATGCCGATGGAAGAATTGATTGATTTGTCGGTCAATGAAATGCTGTCGCGAACGATTATGACAAGTATTACCACGATACTGGCGTTGGTGGGATTGTTTGTGTTCGGTGGAATTGCGTTGCGCGATTTCGCAATTGCAATGACATTTTCGGTCGTGATGGGAACACTTACCAGTATCTATATTTCTAATGTTATTTTGTATCACTTTAATTTGCGTGAAACAAAGTATTGATTGTGTGGCCGGTCATAAAACAAAAGGAAAGGGGGGACGTATGAGGTTTATAAAATTATTATGCGGGATGTTTCTTGGCGCGTTTGTGACCGGCGCATATGCGGGTAATTTGTTCTTTGATGATGAGCCCGTGCGTGACGGTATAAATGTGATTCAGATGTCACGTGACTTTGCCGATATTTATGAAAAATTGGATGGTGTTAAATGGGGCGGTAAAAGTATAAATGTCGCAATCGAAAGTTTGGAAAATATGAACACTAATGCACATATCGCCGCAACCGATGAACGTGTGGTTTTGGTGTGGGGCGATTCGATTGTTGCAAACTATCCGCGACCGGCGGCGCGTGATTGGGATGCGTTCGGGGAAATTACAACGGCGTTGATTTTGAAAATGCGTGAACGCGATGCAAACCTGCGTGCGGCAAGCAACAGCGAGATTTATCGTGCGGTGGTCGATGGACTTATGCGCGGGATAGATGAAAATGGTCGGTATATTTTTTCCGAAGATGCCGCGGTGAATGATGACGGCCGAATTATTACCAGTGTTGGAATCGAAGGCGCACGTGACGGGCGTGGAAATTTCCGCGTGTTGGGTGTGTACAAGGCGTCCCCGGCCGATAATGCCGGTATTTCCGTCGGTGATTTAATTGGTGAAATAAATGGGACACTGGTTTCCGAAATGTCTGATTCGGCATTGGCGTCAATGATGTCGGGATTTAATTCGGGGACATTAAAGATGACGCTTATAACGCCGGGTGGCACACGCCGGGTGGTGGTGCGTCGCGCAACAATTGTTTTGGCGGATACCGATGTCGTATTTATGGACGATGACAATGGCGGTGTGTTGGAAATTGTCGTAAATCGTATCTCTGACAGTGCGGTTTCCATCGTGGCCGAGGCGTTAAATAAACACACAAATCTGTCGGGGGTGATTTTGGATTTACGCGCGGCGTTTGGTGATGATGAACGCGCGGCGGCAAAGTTGGCGGGACTTTTTATTGGTGAAACCCCAATCATGCGTATTGTTGAAACCGCGGGTCAAGAATTAGAAATCGTGCCCGGGGGCGATGCGGTGACAAATGCGCCGGTCGTTGTTGTGGTTTCTAATATGACGCGTGGCACTGCCGAGGCGATTGCAAGTGCGTTTTATGAAACGGGGCGTGGTGTGTTGATTGGAACGCCAAGTGCCGGTGCGGCGCGAATCGCATCACGCATAGAGTTAAATAATGGTGCAATGTTGGAATTGTTGAATAAATCTATTAAAACCGGACGCGGAATCGTGCTTGATGGGCGCGGTGTGTTCCCGATTGTTTGTTTGTCGAATATTCGCAGTGCGTCGCAACAAAGTGCATTCTTTCTTAATGTTGTAAATCATGATTTTCGTGCGCGTGATTTTAATGGCGATGCAAATGTTGATGCAGAATCTGTGCGTCGCGGTTGCCCAACGATAACCAGTGGCGAAGACGAAGATTTACTGGCGCGGTCGGTCGCGGTTCAGATTTTGACCGACGGCAAAGTGTATAACAGGTTGCTGAATATCAGCGCACAATAACAAGGAATACAGATATGTTTTTAACAAATGAAAATAAATTAAATTTTGGTGGCGTATTATTGGGTATAGTGTTGACGGCCGTATTGGTGATGGCGGGCGTGTTATGGTTCGATATTCCGGTGTATAATTTTTTGCGCACATTCAATTGTAAATTTTTCGGCATATTGGGAAATATTTTTTCCGCCAAGAATTGGGTGGTTTTGTCGGCAATCGTGTTGTTGGTATTCTTTATGCGCAAAATTTTTCAGACCGGGTTTAAATTTAGTATCAAAGATATGTATGACAAGGTCAGGGGCAGTTATGCGTTTTGGATTTTTTCATCTGTGTTTTTGGCTGTATCGACCGGGGCGGTGTTAAAGTATGTAATTGGTCGGGCGCGTCCAATATTTTATCAAGAAATCGGAATGACCGGATTTTTCCCGGGCGCAAGTGACGCGGCATTTCATTCTATGCCGTCGGGGCATGCGATGGCGTCTTTTGCCGGATTGGTTATGATTGGTATGTTGGCGCCACGGGCAAAATGGTTCACATGGACATTGGCAACGGTTATTGCGGTGTCGCGCGTGTGCGCGGGTTTCCATTGGCCGTCTGATATTATATTTGGGGCATTTTGGGGCGTGTTGTGTGCGAACCTGGTTCGGGCATGGATGGTGCGTCGTGGACGGGCGTAAATAAAAATAATCCCGGACTGTTATTTTGTCTTTTTTTATGATACAATGCCCATGATATGAGCAAACAATCTAAATTTTTACCGGACAGTATGTCGGGTGCATTAAAGGCCATGGTTTGGAAATTGGTCGGCATCGCGGTGTTTGCATTCGCTGCATGGGCGGTGTTGGCACTGTTGGTTCATAATCCATATTTGGATGGTATTGCCGCCGCGGGTAATTTTGGCCGCCAGAGTATAATGGGTAATGTTGTTGGATTCTTGCGATATGCGATTGGTTTTGTGCCGGCATTGTTTGTGTTGCTGTGCATTGGGCGATATGGGTTGACTTTATTGGTTGGACATACAGAAGATTCAACACCGGAATATAATATACTGCGTGGGTTTGTTGGGGTGTGCCTTGGCGCGGCGGGTTTTGGTTTGATTGCGCCACGTACGACATTCGGTGGAATGATTGGTGCGATTGCCGCGGCCGATGTATCGGGGACGATTGGTGCGTTTGCAATACCGATTGGCGTTTTGTGTATCGCGGGATTTTTACTGATTGCGGGGGTGTTGTTGCACATAAGTTTTGCCGATATTATGCGTATCGTGCGTATTGTTTGGCGCATGGCGCGGTATGTTTTGACCGCGTTCCATTTAATGCGACCGGCGGTGGCGGACGAAGAATCGGATGAAGAAGAATCAGAAGAAGATGCCGAAGAGGAAGAAGCCGAAGAAGAAGCCGCGCCAAAACCGCGTCGCAAACCCGCCCGCCGCAAGACCGAGGTTAAACAATCGGGCGAAGTGGTTGAATATGAATTGCCCGACCCGGAATTTTTGGAAAAATCTAATTTTGGTAAAAGTGTTGTGACGCCAGAATTAAAACAAAACGCACGCGCGATGGAGGTGCATTTTGCCGAATATGGTGTGAATGGCCATGTGACCGGAATACGGCCGGGGCCGATTGTGACGCTGTATGAATTTATGCCCGACAGTGGTACCCGCATGGTGGATGTAAGCAAGACCGTCAAAGATATGACGCGTGCGATGGCAACCGAAAATATTCGTATTGCGCACATTCCATCAACCCAGTTGATTGGTGTGGAAATGGTGAACCTTAATCGGCAAACCGTGCGATTCCAAGGATTGGTTGCAAATGATGCGTTTGTAAATTCTAAATATAAAATCCCGTTGGCGTTGGGTGTCGATATTGGTGGCAACCCGATGTATTTCGATTTGGCAAAGATGCCACACGTTTTGATTGCGGGCCGAACCGGTTCGGGAAAATCGGTGTTTGTTCAGTCTATTATTATGTCGGTGCTGTATCATTTCACACCAGATAAATGTAAATTGATGATTATTGACCCCAAGGGTGTGGACTTTGGGTTCTGGGATGATATTCCGCATCTGATTACGCCGATTATAAAACTGGACCCGAATGCGGCGGTCAACGCGTTAAAGTGGTCGGTCCAAGAAATGGAAATTCGATATAAACGCCTGTTGGATTTTGGTGTCCAGAATATCGAGGCATATAATCAGGCGGTCGCCGAAAAACGCGCGCGTGGCGAAGTGGTCACAAAACAGGTTGCCGTTGGCACAGACCCAGAAACCGGTGAATTAGAATTTGAAACGCAAACGGTCGATTTGTCTGATATGCCATACATGGTAATTGTTATTGACGAAGTTGCCGATTTGATGGGCGTCGCCCGCAAAGAGGTCGAAGCCTGTGTGCAACGCCTTGCGCAGAAGGCGCGTGCGGCGGGTATCCACCTTGTTATGGCGACGCAACGACCCGACGCGACAACCATTACCGGTGTTATCAAGGCGAATTTCCCAACGCGTATTTCTTTCCAGGCACGCAGTAATATCGACAGTATGACGACACTTGGCGAAAAGGGCGCGGAAAATCTGTTGGCGTGTGGTGATATGCTGTTTAGCGAGGCCGGCCGTGTCCCGGTTCGTATACATGGCGCGTTTATCGAACCGGCGGAAATGACGCGTGTGGCGGATTTCTTGCGGTCCCAGGGCGCGCCCGAATATGTCGAAGGTGTTATCGATGGCGAAACCGCGGGCGGGGCGTGCGCGCCAATTCCGGGTATGCCGGGTGCAACGGGTGATAAAGATGCAGACCTGTATGCCCAGGCCAAAGAATGCGTCCTGCGCGATAAAAAGCCGACAATTTCATATATTCAACGCAGATTACAGGTTGGATATAACAAGGCCGCCGGATTTATGGAACGCATGGAACAAGAAGGCATCGTAAGTGCGCCCGACCCGAATGGGAAAAGACATATATTATAGTGGCTAGTGGTTAGTGTTAGTGATTAGTCCGTCCCGGCACCGTTTGGTGCCGCGGCCGCGACGGGTGTTAGTGGTTAGTGTTAGTGGTTAGTCCGTCACGACCGCCGCGCGCGCGTTGTTGTTGTTGCATATGCCGGCGACGGAATAATCCCAACTTTATCCTTGGTAATCTAAAATTTTTATGGTATAATTTGGGTATTAAAAAGGAGTAAATAAAAATGAAAAAACATTTCTCGTTATTTTTAATGCTGGCGGCAATTGTCGCAATGCCGGCGGGCGCGGCCACAAACTGGGGCGCGACTGCCGGTTCAACCGCGGACCTGACGGGTGCACCGGCGGTGCGGGCAAACCCGGCAAATGTCAACTATGAAAAATATGAAACACGTTCAACAACGCGGACATATTCAAATGCCGGTGGGCAAAATGTTGGCACGGTTCAATATACCGCGCAACCAACAACCCGCGCACAAATGTATCGCACCTATGGAACAAACAGTGCGGCAACCACAACACGCACCGCGACAACAAACCGGACACAGACCGTGCGCAGTGCGGTAAAGCGGAAATATTACCTGGCCCATCCATTCTTTCAACCGACCGAAGGTAAATTTGGCGCAATCACAGATTTGTCCTATAACACGGCAAAGTATGATTTGAAATTAACGCATTGGAGTGATACCGACGCCGAATGGAAAATGAAACAATTTTCTATCAAAGAAGATTTAAGTTATGGTATTACAGACCGTTTGGCGGTTCTGTTGATGGGACGCTATGATTTTTCAAAATACAGATTCGATTGGAAAACCGCCCCAGATGACACCATGGAAAAAAATGATTTGAATATATATGGTGCCGGGTTGCAATGGCGTTTTGTCGATAATGAAAAATGGATTGCCACATTGTCGGGATACTATGAACGGCAAAAAGAAATCGCCAACGATTTTGTGTTGGATTTCAAGGCCGGTTATAAAGTTTCAAAATCAACAATCTATGGTTTGGTTCGTGGTTGGTTGATTATGTTCGACGATGAAATCTATGGCAACGGTATCATCGGTAAAAATGATGGCGGTGCCGATGCGGGCATATTCATTGTATATGATGATGACGCAAAAACATCGTTCTTTGTCGAAGGCGGACTTGGCGTGTTTAGCGTCCTGGACGAAGATTGGACATTGAATCTTGAAGCCATGTTCGGTCATTATGATTGGCATAACCAGGCCTCCATCAAGGGTGCAATTGGTTGGCAACCAAATGATTGGTTTGCATTGGAACTTTATGCGAAAACCACATTCTATGACAGTGCCGAAGGCAAAACATTGGATGTGTTGGGTATGAATACCGCCGGTCAATGGGTGGGTGCCGGGTTGTCCAAGTTGGATAATTACAATGAAACATCCTTTGGCGGACGTATAATGTTCTATTTCTAGTTCAAACATAAATGCCGGCGACGTAATTCGTCGCCGGATTTTTTTATAAATTAGAAAATGGATTAAAAAATGGGAACTGATTAAATGCGTAAATTTTTGATTGGATTTTTTGGTGTCGTGTTCTGTGCCGGGGCGTATGCCGGTGATTTGAATGTCGATACATCGGACCCCTTGTTCTTGCAATCGCGCAGTGGTTTATTGTCGCGCACCGCGTTGGATTATTTTGATAATGGATTGCGGTTCGGGCAATATTTGTCGTATGGGTTGACTGACCGATTGGCGGTTGGGGGCAATGTGCACTATCAACAAGATTTTGATGGCCCGCATGATGGTTTTTCAAGTTTTGATTTGGGCGGATTGTATCGTATGGGCGCGGCAGATGAAAATTCAAATCATATAATTTATGATGTTTTGTTCGGACTTAAATTCGGTGGGTCGCATCGCGTGCGGACGCCGGATTACGCCGATTCTACATATTATGTGGGGCTGCGATTCGGACGACAATATTCGGGCGTGACATTGGCTGCAACCGTGAAATCAAGTTGGATTTTTGATGATGTACCAAATGGAATGGCGTTCATAGACTTTAATCCGTCGGTTTATTTTCGGGTGAATGATAATTGGCGCGTCGGTGGAAACTTTGCATTGCGCAAGGCGACAAATAAACACTATGACGAAGAATCGGTCGGAATAAAAATTGTACGTGAATATGGTCGCACGCAATATGTCGGACACTTTGATTATGCGTTCGAATCCGAAGATATTACGGCGGGAATGTCGGTGAATATTTTATTCTGATGTGTCGTCTGGTTTTTGTGCGCGCACGCGCAGAGCGTTCCAATATTCCAAACGCTTTTTAATTTCGCGTTCGAACCCGCGTTCAATTGGGCGGTAAAAGGTTTGGCGCGACATACTTTCGGGGAAACAGTTTTGACCGCTGCATCCGGATTCTGTGTCGGGGTCATATACATAGCCGCGGCCATATCCCATCTCTTTCATCATTTTTGTTGGCGCATTTAAAATATTCTTTGGCGGCATTAAATTAGACGTCTGTTTTGCCACCGCGTATGACGCCATTTTCGCGCGGTCAACCGAAACACTTTTCGGTGCCGTGCCAAGGTATATTACCAATTCCGTCAAGGCAAGGTCGCCTTCGGGACTGCCCATTCTTTCGTAAACCTGCCATGCGGCAAGGGCAAGTTGCATCGCATTCGGGTCGGCAAGGCCGACATCTTCCATTGCGAACCGGGTCAGACGGCGGAATATATACATTGGGTCTTGGCCCGCCGTCATCATGCGCGCAACCCAATAAAGCGCGGCGTCGGTGTCACTGGCCCGCAGGGATTTATGCACCGCGGAAATCATATTGTAATGTTCGTCACCCGTTTTGTCCGATAATGGTGCACGTTTCTGAATCACAGAATCAAGTTCGTCCGGTGAAAGGTTTTTCTTGAACTTTGCCGATACCAAATATTCCGCCGTATTCAATAAAAAGCGTGCGTCGCCATCCGATATTTCGGCAAGGTGTTTTTTTGCATCCGTATTCAATGGTAATTTTTTTCCAAGGTGTTTTTCCGCGCGTTCAATCAACACCAATAAATCCGACGTATCCAACGGTTCCAGTACACCAACATGACACCGCGACAACAACGCGTTGTTCAAATTAAAACTTGGGTTTTCGGTTGTTGCACCAATGAAAACAACCGTGCCATCTTCCAGATATGGCAACAGTGTATCTTGCTGGGTTTTATTAAAACGGTGGATTTCATCAATAAATAACAATGTGCCACGCCCGATTTTTGCATTGGTGCGTGCAACCTCCATAGTCTTTTTAATATCGGCCGTGCCAGAAAATACCGCGGACATAGGAACAAAATCCATATCAACCGAATTTGCCAATGCGCGCGCAATTGTCGTTTTCCCGCATCCCGGCGGCCCCCACAATATAAGGTTTGAAAGTTTTTTGTTATCGACCATGCGGCGCACAATGCCGTTTTCGCCCAATAATGCCCGTTGCCCAACAACTTCGTCAATCGTGTTGGGACGCATTATATCCGCCAATGGTCGCGTTGTATTAGACATTTTATATTGAACCTTTTTGTGATATAATAATTCTATTAAATAAATATGCGATTGGCAATCGCTAAATTAAACGGGGGAAACAAATGCGCGTATATGTAAATGTCCAAGATAAACGGTGGAATAAATATAATATAGATTTTGAAAAAATCGCAAATGCCGCGGTGGGGCGCACCCATGATAAGGCCGAGGTTTCAATTACATTGGTCAATGACAGGCAGATAAAAAAGATAAATAAAAAATATCGCAATATAAATAAACCTACAAATGTATTGTCGTTTGAATTGGGCGACGATGTCTTGTTGGGCGATATATTTATTTCTTTGGACACGGTTATGCGCGAAGCGAAACAAGAAAATATATCTGTTGCGGAACATACCGCGCATATGGTTGTACATGGAATTTTGCATTTGTTGGGTTATGACCATATCAAAGATTCAGATGCAGAAAAAATGGAAAAGAAAGAAACGATTATATTAAAAAAATTGGGATATAAAAACCCCTATACGGCGGAATCCGCCGTATGCAACGATGCGTCGTGTTGCCCGGGTGGTAAAACAATTGCTTGGTGTCGACGGTTTTTCGGTGGTGCATTTGGTCGGACATTTTTATATATGTTGTTCGGTGCAATTGCGTCGTTTGGTTTTGCACCTTTTTATATGTGGTGGGCAACGGTTATCGGTATAGGTGGCGCATATTTGTTGACGGTGCGTGCATTGCCGGGACATTCAATTATGGGGAACTTTGTGCGTCTGGTCCCGTTTGGTGCCGTGTATGCAATGGCGATGTTTTGGTGGGTGTTGAACAGTATCTATGTTGTGCCAGAATTGGCAAGTCAATTTGCCGTTTGGACCGTGCCAGGTTTGATTGGAATCGGATTTGTCGGGGGAATAATTTTTTCAATTCCATATTTGGCAATATCCGGTGCGCGAACAAATCCGGCGTGCAGACCATTTTTGTTTGCGGCGGTTTGGACACTGGTTTTGTGGTGCCGTGAATGGGTGTTCACCGGTTTCCCGTGGAACCCGGTTGCGAATATCGCAATTGAAAATGCCTATGTCGCAAATTCTATGGCGTTGTATGGCGCGTTGGGATTGACATTTGTTATTATCGGAATAATCGCATCCTTGTGCGAGGTTATTAAAAATCGTCGCAGTGGTTTGAATTGGTTGTCGTTGATGGTGTTCATAATGTTTGGTGCCGTTGGTGTTTTATACGGCGTCAAAAATATGCGCATCGCAGAAAATCAAAATATCGCGCGCACACCAATAATTCGTATTGTGCAACCGGCACAAAGCGCGTCGCAAAAGGCAAGTCATTCGCGGGCGGTGGCATTACAAAATGCAAAATATAATATCCAGGTTATGGCGTCTTTGGCCGGTGCAGAGGGCGAATATGATTTGGTTGTGTTCCCGGAAACCGCGTATCCGTTTGTTATGATTCCGGGTGATATGATGTCTTTGTCGATGATGTTAAACAAACCAAGTATTATTGGGGCAAATTATTTTGACAATGGAAATTTATATAATTCTTTGTTGGTTTCTGCGTCAAATGGCACGGTTTCCAATGTATACAGCAAATCGCACCTTGTTCCGTTCGGGGAATACAGGCCATTTGGAAATTTAATTCCAACGCCCGGAATGTTGACCCCGGGTGGCGGGCCGGAATTGATAGATATGAATGTTGGGGGGGCAAATTTTGTTTTTGCGCCGGCGGTGTGTTATGAAATTATATTTTCAGATTCTTTGATTCCACGTGGCAAAACCCCAAATGCAATCATAAATATTACAAATGATAACTGGTTCGGGCGGACGCCTGGAACATATCAACACCTTGATATGGTGCGGCGTTATGCGATTGAATCGGGCGTGCCGATTATTCGTTCAAATTATTCGGGAATAAGTGCGCTGGTTTTGTCCGATGGTAATGTTATTGCCAGTGCGCCGATTGGCCGTGCCAGTGTCATAGATGGTGCGGTTTGGGGCGCGCATAAAACACTGTATCGCCATTTGGGACGTGATATGTGGATGATTATTATATTGTTGATGTCTTGTTTGGGAACAATATGGATGTTTGATGTGTCACGTGGTCGCGAATAAAAATTATTTGCGATAGTAATTCAAAATCCATACGCGGATTGCAGACGATAAATTGTCACCCAATTTGCGGGTCGCGTCTATTTCGGCAATCATTGTCGCAATTGGGACGCGTCGCCGTGTCGCGATTTCGCGCAGTGCCACGATAAATTCATCTTCCAAAGATACACTGGTTTGATGCCCCGATAAAGATACAGATATTTTCTTCATTTTATAATTTCCCACCAACCAGGCAATCCAGCATCGCACGATACGGGTCATCGTACCGGCGCAATGTATTTAATCCGCAATTGTCAAGCATCGTGCATTTGCCAAATGAATCAAATGCAAACCAAAACAAATCGTTGCGTCCAAAAATAGTTTTACCACGCAGTATCGCCAGGTTTGTTAGTTCATTGTTTATTTGAAATATGTTTGGAATTGGGTGTTTGCCGGGACGCCCAAATTCTTTGGTACCAAATATGTACCCGTTCCCCAATTTTATGCCGCCACAGGTTTGGTATAAATCTGTTAGAAATTTTGGCAATGTCGCAGCGCGTATTTTTTGCAGATTCATATTGATGATGTTTATCGCACCAATTTGTGCGGCCGGCGCAAATGTTGCGCCACGGGAATTTATGATATTCAAAAATTCATTTTGATTCATCATTACCTTTTACCCCCGCATATTTGATGCGTTGTTTGCCGCCATTTGGCTAAGTCGGTCCGCAACACCGTTTCCGCCGTTGCCCGATATGGTTGAATGTATCGGCATATAGATTTTTTTTGCCGGGTTCGGCAACCATATTGTGTCATGGCCACTTTGTTCTATGATAAACCGGTCCAGGTTTTGCGATTGCGGAAATGTAAAGCACATAAATAAATTATCAATTTTTAATTCACCGCCCCACATAAGCGGAACACGAAACCGTATAGATAAATTATCCGGAATTTCATGCCCCATCAACAGGTTCATAAATTCATCGCGCGACAAATTCATCATCGCCAATTCTTGAACCGAATCGGACAACGAACGCATAAATTCACGGCACAGACCGCGATATTTTTGAAACCAATCTTTATCAACGTGCGGGTTTTGGGGACGAAATGGGGTGACCGGTAAATCCGACATTTTTAAATCGCTTAAACGCTTTTCGGCGATTGCCTGGGTCCATTCCATTATTGTTTTCCTATGTAATTTGTGACGGTGTCGATATATGTCGATACCGCATCAAACAAATCATCGTCATAATCTTCGGGTTTTGTGTTCGGGTGTGCGTTCATAAATTCGCGCATTTCATCCAATGTCTTGAACACAGATATTAAATCGTTTTCTGGTCCTTGGTCGGGTGCATTTAATATGCACGCATGTACCGACATATCGTTCGCGGTGTCGCCCAATGTGTCGTCGAACACGGTGACCAATGTTTGTATCGCATCCATTGCGTCCGCCACCGCCGCCCCAGATGTTGCAATCCATACGGTGTTGTCGTATGCCAATGCAATCATTGGGTCAACCAATTTGCCAATATGGGCGCATTTTTTTGGCGCGTATCCCGCATTTTGAAATATAGATTTAATTTCTTCCATGTGTTGTGGCGCGATTCTTGGGGCGGGTGCATCGGTACGTGGCCGTGGTGCCGGTATAGTGTTTTGTTGATTTGTTTGCTGTTGTGCCGGCGGTAAATTGGTGCGCATACCCGATGGCGATATTGGACGCGGCGGGGTTGGGCGATGCGACGCCGGAACATTGTTCGGTGTCGGTGGAATGGGTACTGGTGTTGGTTCTGGTTGGGGTAATACAATGTTTGAAGCACTGGCATTTGGGGCCGGTGGTATTTGTGTTGGTTCAATGAAAAACGTCTGGCGCCGGCCACGCATAATAAGGTACAAACCAGTCAAACCGATAACAATTGCCCCAATAAGTGATATGTAAAAATCAAGTTTTATTTGTGTCCGATATGCCTGGAGTTCAGACAGATATGCCCAATGTGCCGCAGAAAATATATTGAACCCGTATTTTATGTTCATCCAGAATGTCGCGGCCAAGGTGATAGTCATCAACCACAGCAGGCCAAGTAAAAAATTATCAAATTTTTTTGTCATTTCACTTAAATTATATCACATTTATGATAAAGTAAAAAGTGTTATGATTAAATCAGAAAATATTTTTGATGATATTGAACCATTGGTTGCGATTTGGGTCGAAGATTCTGATACGGTTGAATTGGCCCGCATTGCGAATATGGTAATAGATGATGGTGTGGAATATGTGTCTTTGCCGTGTGCGGTGACGCATGTGTTTTGGCCGTGGATTGAAAATTCAAATGTAAAAATTTTGAACCGATTCGATTTTGTTATACAACAAAATTCTGATATGGATATGGTGGTGTCTGAATTTGCGACCGCGGTAAATTCTGGGTTTCGTGCCGGTGCATTCGGGGCCCAGGTACGCGTTTCTTGGCCGGATATACAAAAATTTGTCGGGGCGATTTTGCCGATAAAGAATGATTTGTTTTTTGGTCGATATTTATCAATTGCAATTGACATAGATGATGCGGCGACGCCCGATTGGGATGTAGTGTTCGCAAATTTGGCCCGGATTTCACCAAATTCTGTATTGATTATGGGACATGTTGATAAATTTAATCCGCGGTCTGATTTTGTGGGGCGTATTTATGGAATGTTGGAACAATGGAATATAAATTCAGATATTCATTTAATGTTTGGTAAAAATATGCTGCGGGTCAGCCAGGCTTTGCGCCTTGTCCAGAAAATGCGTCCAGAATTGGTTAAAAATATGCGCGTGTTTTTGAAAAAATAGAAAACTATTTTTTACATAAAATCATGTATTTCGTTTCGGATGTGTGTGCCATATTTTTCTTTTGATATCGGGTCTGGATGGTTTCGTGTTCAAAATCGCACACGACAAGTTTCGTGTCTTGTATCCCCGACAAAATCCAATCATAGTATTCCCAATGGTCTGTGCCGATTATGATTTTCCCGCTTTGCGCCATGTTTTCCGATAATAAATTTAAAAAAATCGGGTTCAAAAGGCGGCGTTTTTCATGGCGCGCCTTGGGCCATGGGTCGGGATGCAAGACCCAGATTTCAGAAAACGAAAATTTATTTTGATTCAAAATTAAACGCACATCGTCCGGCCATATTCGAATGTTTTTATATTCGGGCAATATATTGTCGTTTTCATCGCAAATGCGGGACAGCAAGGCGGCCACACCGTTTTCAAATGGTTCTGCGCCAATGATGATTTTGTTCGGGTTGCCTGATGCCAATTCACGGACGTGTTCGCCGGCACCGAATCCGATTTCCAAAATGTCCGCATTTTCCGATTCGTTTGGCGTGATTTTCGGTAATACAGTTTGAACCAGGCGCGCCTTGCGCGGGGATAATTTTTTGCCGTGACGACGACCAAATGTTCTTATTTCTTGTTTTTCCATATATTTAGTATAGAATGCAAATATTAGAAACACAAGGATTTGATTATGAGACCAGGTCTATCGGAAGATTTAATCGCACGCGTTTTGGGTGCGGCGCCAAAATATACTTTGGCGGAATTAGAAGAAAAATTCCCGCCACGCAATTTGCCGGATGGGGCGATGGTGACGCGTTTCGCACCAAGTCCAACCGGGTATATGCACCTTGGTGGCCTGTACCAGGCATTGATAGATTCCAAACTTGCGTATGATACCGGTGGCGTGTTTATGTTGCGCATAGAAGATACAGACACCAAACGCGAAGTCAAAGATGCGGTCCAATTGATAATAGATTCTTTGAATAAATTTGGAATATCGTATAACGATATGCCTGAATACGGGCCATATTATCAATCGCAACGCAAAGATATTTATCATTCGGTTGCGGCGGAATTGTTGCGAACCGGGCGTGCATACCCATGCTTTTTAACCGCGGACGATATGGAACGCATTCGCGCGGAACAATCCGCGGCGGGCTTTGCCACCGGAATATATGGCGAATTTGCACGCGACCGTGATATTACCCCGGACGAGATTATTCGGCGCATGGATAATGGCGCGGTGCCGACGATTCGTTTGTATTCGACCGGTGATTCGGCACGGCGTATTTTCTGTAAAGATGCGGTGCGCGGTTCAATCGGGTTTCCGGAAAACAATGAAGATATTGTTTTAATTAAATCGAATGATGGGTTGCCAACCTATCATTTTGCGCACCTGTGCGATGACCATTTTATGCGCACCACACATGTTATTCGTGGGGAAGAATGGTTGCCGTCATTGCCATTGCATACACAATTATTTCGTATGATGGGGTGGCAACCGCCGATGTATATTCATACATCTACGATTGATAAAATCGATAGCGAAACGGGCAAGCAACGCAAATTATCAAAACGCAAAGACCCCGAAAGCAATGTCGCATTTTTCTTGGCCGATGGTTGGCCGACGGGCGCGGTGTTGGAATACCTTGGGAATATTGCGGCGTCGGGATATGAAGAGGCAAAATTAAAAGGCACGGTGAAAACAATCTGGGAATATGCAATCAAGCCTAAAAAAATTCCTATGTCGGGCGCGTTGTTCGATATGAAGAAATTGGAATGGTGGGCCAAAGAGTATATTGGCGCAATGCCGGTTCCCGATTTGGTGCGCGCGGTTACCGATTGGGCAAATGAATATGGTGATGAAAAACAAAAAAGTCAGGTCGCAGACCAGGCGTATTTAACAAATGTTTTGGCGATTGAACGCGACAACCCGAAACGTGTGCGCAAAGATTTTATTACATGGCGCCAGACATTGGAAATCGTAGAATTTTTCTTTGATGAATTGTTTGTGCCGAACACTGAATACGCATATAACCGCGATGTGCTAAATGCGTTTTTGGATACATTTAATATTGCGGATGACAAAGACACTTGGTGGAATAAAATTGTTGAAATCGCACAACGGTTCGGGGTTAAAAATGGCGATGTTGCGATGAATCTGCGCGTGGCCCTTTCGGGGCGGACAAACACGCCGGATTTGTATTCCATAATAACGGTAATGGGCGCAGAACGCGTGATTAAAAGGATAAAGGCGGTAATGTGACAAACACAAAACGGGTGCGTTTGAAAAATGTGCGGCGCGATGGGCGGGCGTCGCGTATGTTGCGTTGCCTGCGGGCGACGGGGCTGTTTCGGTGGGAACGAAAATCCACAAAATCGGAAGAGGTTATGAATATCCTTACCCATGGAATTGGTATCGGCCTTGCGATTGCGGGTTTAACATTGTTGGTTGTGTTCGCGGCAATTTATGGAAACGCGTGGTCGGTTGTGTCGTGTGCAATTTTTGGCGCAACCATGTTCACGCTTTATTTTGGTTCAACAATGTGTCATGCACTTATTGGTCGGCGCGGCGAATGCTTTTTCGAAGTTTGGGATAACATTGCCATCTATGCGTTGATTGCCGGCACATACACGCCGTTTTTACTGGTCAACCTGCGCGGGGCGATTGGATGGACGGTGTTTGGAATACTGTGGGCGATTGTGATTTTTGGTGCGGTGACCAAGATTCGCAACCCGCACCAGCAACCAAAATGGACGGTCGCACTGTATTTAATAATGGGGTGGACGTTGCTGTTTATATTGCCGGTAATGATACGTAATATTCCACCGCGGGGGCTGTGGTTTATACTGGCGGGTGGATTGTCATACACGGTTGGGGTGATATTCTACCTTTGGCGGCGATTAAAATTTTCACATGCGATATGGCACCTGTTTGTAATTGGCGGGACGGTGTGTTTTTTCTTTGCGGTGCTGTATGGCGCGATACTTGACATTTAGTGATTAGTGATTAGTGGTTAGTGTTAGTGGTTAGTGAATGATGAACCCAGCGGAATCCGCAGGGTTCACGCGTAAAAAAACCAAGGTTTAAAATCAACACTTTTTTTCAAAAAATCAAAATTTTGTTTTTTCGTAAAAACAATTACTTACAAATTTCGGTTTTTCTGCCGGGGGTGTATAGAAAAAACCTTGGTTTATTGTACACTTTTTATATAGGAATATAGGGGAAAAATATGAGCAAAAAAACACTTTTATTTGGTGCAATTGCATCGATTATCGCAATCAATTCAGTTATTGCGGATACAGTTGTTACTTCACGCAACTATGTAGATACCCGGGACGCGTTGAAACAAGATAAAATCACCGCCGGAACCACGGGTAATGTTGTTCTGTATAACGGCACACAAAACGGTCAAACACAATTTAGTGAACGCGCGATTTATGATGGAACAAATGAATATGATTCTTCAACCGACGCAAACAAACTGATTACCGCCGGTGCAGTGGATGGTATGGTTGGCGATGTATATGATTATGTAGATGACGAGATTTCTAATATTCCGGCCCCAGAATTGCCGACCGGGGAACCAAATTATGCGGTATTGTACGACAGTAATGGTAATATTGGTGGTGAGACCCCAATAGATTATTATGGCAGCGCATGGTTTGATAGTGAAGGCGGTGCAATGATAAACGGGCATGATGAAGATTTGATAACCGCCAAGGCGTTGAGGGAAAATTTGATATATGATATAAGTACCCAACATGACGATCATGCAGACGGGGCAATTATAACAGGTCAGGCACTTATAAGATATGCGCAACCGCTTAAGACCTGTGCCGGATGGGCGGATGGAACAACAACACCGGATGCAACCCACACCAATGCAAATTGCGTATTGTGGAATTTTCCAGAAGGAGAATACTTTTGGGAAAGTGTCGGGAGAGATTAAATTTTTTCTGTTTTGATATTTTTTTGTTAAAGCAACTGGGTTAGTTCACATTAGGCATACGGTATTAAAAATCGTATGCCTTGACTTTTTTATTGGGTGGGAATATAATGCGATTGTTATGAAACAATTTGTATTTATCTTGACAGCAACAACTACAACAACCCCGTTTGGGGTGCGGTAAAATTTGTTGCGTTTTTTCATACGCGTTTATATAATCAGAAACAATCAAAAAAAAAATAAAAAACAAAATATAAACAGAATAGGGGTTTATTATGTCTTATCCAATTGAAATGATTCGGCACTCGTTGGCACACGTGATGGCGGCGGCGGTGCAAAAATTACATCCAGATGTTAAGTTCGCGGGTGGCCCGGCGATTGAAAACGGGTTCTATTACGATTTCGATACCGATTATCGTTTTTCCGAAGAAGATTTTGAAAAGATAGAAAAAGAAATGCGCGAACTGATTAAATCAAATGGTCGATTCGAACAACGCATTATTGATTTAGATGAAGCAAAACAGATTTTCGCAAACCAGCCGTATAAAATGGAATGGTTAAACGAATACGATGCCGTGGGCGAAAAACTGTCGATTTATACTTTCCGTGACTTTACCGATTTGTGCCGTGGACCGCATGTGGAATCAAGTAAAGATTTGCCGCGTGACGGATTCAAAATTCGCGCTGTGGCCGGTGCATACTGGAAAGGCGATTCGAAAAACAAAATGTTGCAACGCATTTATGTTGACGCATTTGAAAGCAAAGAGGCATTGGATGCGTTCCTTAAAATGCAGGAAGAAGCCGCAAAACGCGACCATCGTAAAATTGGTAAAGAAATGGATTTGTTCCATTTTGAACCAGAATATGCGCCGGGTGCGGTATTTTGGCACGATAAAGGCTACAAGATTTATCGTCGTTTAATTGAATATATCCGTGCGCGTCAAGAAATGGCCGGGTATTTGGAAATTTCCACACCGTCCGTAATGGACAGATGTTTATGGGAACGCAGCGGCCATTGGGCAAAATACGGTGCGCATAATTATTCCGGTAAAACCCAAGATGGTAAAGTGTTCTGTGTGAAACCAATGTCTTGCCCGGGTGGAATGTTGGTATTTGGCCAGGGTATCAAATCATATAAAGATCTGCCTATGTATTTGGCCGAATTTGGCAAGGTAAATCGTTATGAGGCTGCGGGTGCATTGTCGGGGTTAATGCGCGTGCGTGAATTTACCCAAGATGATGCGCATATATTCTGCACCGAAGACCAATTGGAATCCGAAGTTGTAAAGATTTTGCGATTCATCAAAGATATTTATAACAAATTCGGGTTTGAAAAAATAACTATGAAATTGGCAACCCGTCCATTGTCTGAATTCCGTATCGGTTCTGACGAAATATGGGACAAGGCCGAAGGTGCATTGAAACATGCGTTGGATGCAAATGGCATTGAATATGAAATCGCGGAAAACGATGCCGCGTTCTATGGCCCAAAAATCGACAATTATTTAAAGGATTCTATGGGGCGCGTGTGGCAATGCGGGACGGTGCAATTGGATATGAATTTGCCGGAACGATTTGATTTGTCATATATTGGCGAAGATGGTGAAAAACATCGTCCGATTATGTTGCATCGTGCAATGTTGGGGTCAATTGAACGCTTTATGGGAATTTTGTTGGAATCAACGGGTGGTAATTTGCCGCTCTGGTTGTCGCCAGAACCGGTGGTTGTTGTGCCGATTTCCGAAAAATATCGCGATTATGCCGAAAGTGTTGTTGCCGATTTGCGCGCGGCGGGAATATATGCCCGTGCCGATTTGCGTGACGAAAAGGTCAATTACAAGGTTCGTGAATTGTCAATGGCAAAAACCCCGATTATCGCCGTTGTCGGTGAAAAAGAAAGCACGGATGAAACCGTGACCCTGCGCAAATTGGGCGTTGAAAAACAGGAAGTTGTTCCGCTTTCTGAATTCGTCGCAAATATGCAAAATGCGGTTAAATTGCCACTTTAGTGGATAGTGTTAGTGATTAGTGGTTAGTGGTGTTCGGCGGTAAAACGCCGGACACCAATATGAAAAGAAAAGGAAAGTGTATGAAAAAAATAATCTTGGTTGTTGCGTTGTTGGCACCGGTCGTGTTGGCGGCGTGTTCGCGGTCCTGTGAAACAGAACCGATTGTTGAGCAAAATCATAAACTGATTGTGCCACCAAATTTTGGGGCGCGGCCTGCAAAATAATTTTGTGATATCACTTTTTTATGGTATAATGTATCCGATACAGAAGGGAGAAACCATAATGAATGATGAAAATTTGGATTTGTTGGATTTAGATGATGCCGATAATTCGGTGGACGATAGTTTGCCGGATGCGACACCATTCGCCGCACCACGCCCGCATCGGCCGTGGTTGTTGTTGATTATCGGACTTGCGATAATCGTATTGGCCGTGTTCATTATCATACGCGTGGTCGGCAGTAATTCTTCGTCGTCCATAGATGTTGATTTGGGTGCGCCCGTTGTCGTGGAAGAACAAGTTTTGGATGTGCCGCCAATGCCGGCGCCACAACCGGTCGCAAATCCGCAACCGGTGCCTGCACCAACGCCGATTGTGGCGGTGCCTGTGCAAAATGTGGCGCCCGCGCCGATGCCGGCACCACAGCCGGTGGCGAATCCGCAACCCGCACCACAACCGAATCAGAATGTGCGTGTTATCGAAGACCGCAAAGATGTAAAGTTTGAACCGAATCGCGCCGCGGCAACGCCGAAACCAATTCCGGCACCCGCACCCAAGGCGACCAAAACCCCAACTAAACCAAAGCCGGCACCAAAACCCGCCGCGCAAAAGGTGACAAATGGTGGTTGGTATGTCCAATTCGGGTCTTACAGTACGAGAGCCGCCGCCGAAGCCGCACAGAAAAAGATTCGTAACGAACATCAAAGTCTGTTTAGTGGCAAACAATTCGTGATATTGGCCGCGGTGTTGCCGAATGGTTCGACAACATATCGTTTGCGCGTCGCGTTTGCGAATTCAAATGATGCGAATGGGTTCTGTCGGAACGCAAAATCCGATGGTTTGGATTGCTATGTAGCGAAATAGTGGTTAGTGAAAGGAGTTTAAGATGTTTGGAAGATTGGGTTGGATGGAAATACTGGTCATCGTATTGTTGTTGGTAATCTTGTTCGGTCATGCCAAGATTCCGACGATGATGCGGAACCTGGCCGGGGGTATCAAAACCTTTAAGAAAGAAATGAAAGACGATGATACCAAAAAGGTGGAACCTAAAAAAGAATCGGTAAAGAAATCGCCGGCAAAAAAAGCGACGGCCAAAAATGTCGCGCCAAAACGCAAACCGGTAAAAAAGAAATAAAAAAATGGCGGTTTAAAACCGCCGTTTTTTTTAGGTGTATCGTTATTTCCGTTTTTCGTATTCTTCTTGTTCTTCGATTGTCATTGTTGCCAATGGGCGCGCCAACATGCGCGACAGGCCAATTTCATCACCGGAAATAATGCTGTATCCGAATGTGCCGTTTTCGATTCGTTCCAATGCCGCGTTTATTTTGACCAACAATTTATTGTCGCGTTCCGCCATACGCAGCGTCATGGTGTTTTCCTGTTCTGCAACCGCAATGTCCGAATCATCGCCCGTAATATTCGCATTTGTTTTGTTCACAACACTTATCGAATTTAATGCCGATGCATTTTGTTGTTGGATTTGTTCTTTCTGGGTATTTAATAATTGATAGAAATACGCCAAGTGTTCCGGACACATATATGGTTCGGATTTTTTGGGTACGTATTTCGGTGCCAATTCAATATTTTTATAGTTTTGCTTTGCCATGTGTTTAGCCTTTTAGTTCTTGAATCCAATCGGTCAGTGTTTCTTGGTCCATTAAACCGCTGCGTGCTTCGACCAATTCGCCATTTTTAAATGCCAATACGCTTGGGATACCGCGAATGCCAAATTTTGCCGGTGTGCGTTTGCCTTCTTCGACATTAAATTTTACGAATTTTACATCGGACATAGTGTCAGATGTTGCCTCGAATATAGGGCCGAACATACGGCATGGTCCACACCACGGAGCCCAAAAATCAACCAATGTCAATTCCCCACCAATCATTTCGTTAAAGTTATCATCGTTCGCGTGTTGTATTGCCATATTTTTCTCCTTTCGTGTTGATTTGGGCTTTTAGTGTATTATAATTCATTAAAAAAGCAAGAGAAAACATAAAATGAATAAAATCATATATTTAGATTCGGCCGCAAGCGCATTAAAACCGGATTGTGTTATAGACGCCGAAATGGATTTTTTGCGCAAATCTTATGCCAACGCGGGGCGGGGGGTGTGCGCACGCGCGGCGGCGGTTGATAATATGGTGGCGGCCACGCGGCGGCGTGTTGCAGAATTTATAAACGCCGACGCGCCCCAGGTTATTTTTACATCGGGTGCAACCGATGGGTTAAACCGAATCGTAAATATATTGTCGCGGCAACCGTGGTATCGTGAAATGTCAACATTTGCGGTGTCTGATTTGGACCATCATTCGGCGCGCCTTCCGTGGGAGGCATTATTACACAATGGCAAAATTCGCAAAATGTGCAAATGTGAATTGGATGAAAATTTTGATATTAAATCAGATACAATTCCAAAAACAGATTTCTTGGTTATAACCGCAATGTCAAATGTTTTGGGACGTCCCCAGGATGTGCAAAAAATAATCGCCGCGGCACGCCGGAAAAATCCGGATGTTGTGACAATTGTTGATGCATCGCAATATGTTGTTCATGAAAAAATAGATGTGAAAAAATGGGACGCGGATTTCTTGGTGTTTTCGGGCCATAAAATTGGTGCCGATACCGGTGTGGGTGTTTTATATATTCGCGATTCGGAAAAATATTTTCCCGATAAATTCGGTGGTGGAATGGTGTCTCGTGTTGGGGATATGGATGCGGCACGTAATGCATCATATGGCGCATGGGTTTATGAAAACAATCCGGAATCTTGTTGGATAACGGCGCGTTCGCCCGACAAGTGGGAGGCCGGAACATTGCCGCTTACCCAAATTGCGGGATTGGGCGCGGCAATAGATTATTTGGAACAAAATCGCCCGAATTTATATCTAATAAAACATGCCTATGATGAATTGTCAAAAATACCGCGTGTAAAAATTTTAACCACACGTGATGCCGCAATGTTGTCTTTTGTGATTGATGGTATGCATCCGTTGGATGTGGGGACGCTTCTGGGTGCCAACAATATCTGTGTGCGCGTGGGGAATATGTGCGCGTCATGGATTCATGCGCGTATGGAAATTCCGGGGTCGGTCCGGATTTCTGTTGGGGCATGGAATACAATGGATGATATAAACACAACAATTGATGTGATAAAAAATATAACGAAGTAAAAATGGCGTGGACAAAAGATGATATTATTGCGGCACTAAAAACCGTATATGACCCGGAAATCCCCGTGAATATCTGGGATATGGGCTTGGTGTATGATATTCAAATAAATTCCGATTCGGTTGTTATCAAAATGACTTTTACAAGTCCGACATGCCCCATGATGGAAGAATTATTGGCGCGCGTCAAAGATGTTGTGTCAAATGTTGTTGCACCAACGCCGGTGCGGGTTGATTTGGTTTGGGAACCGGCATGGGATTTGTCGCGTATGTCGGATGCCGCGCGTATAGAATTGGATTTAACAAACAGTGGTTGGTAATAAAAAATGAAATTCGAAGAAATAAAAAAAATGTTGGAATTGGCCGATGATGCGGTTATGAAGTTAGAGGTCGTTATGGATATCGGTCGGCAATTGCCGCCGGTGCCGGCGGATGCGGTGTGCACCGAAATCACAGGTTGTTCGTCGTTCGTGCAAATTTGTCGACGCGGAAATAATTTTTACGGCACGGCCGATTCGGCAATTGTGCGTGGAATCGTCGCAATAATGATATCTATCGTTGATGGACATACCCCCGATGAAATACGACAAATGGATTTAGAAAAAATGTTTTCAGATTTGAAAATCCAGGTTGGGGCGGCGCGTTTGAATGGTGTAAATTCTATGATTCGTTTTTTCAAGAATTTGTGATAGAATGTGACATAAGAATTTAATCGGATGAAAATATGAATGAAGATGAAAAAATGTTTCGCATCGGTATTGGTATGCTTATCGTGATGGTGGCGTTAAGCGTTGCATTACAGGTGTGCTATCGCGCCCAGAATCGTGAACGTGAACACGTGCGTCGCGACATTGTGCAAACACAACAAGATATTGCCGTGGCCCAGGCAAAGTTTGCGGCACTGGTGCGGCCGGAAAGCCTAAGGAACCTGGTTTCTGGGGCGGTGCCACGCGCCGAGGTAATAAGTTTTCATAAATCGGTTGAAATTGGTGAATTACCCGATAGAATAAAGTGATGTTTGAAGTAGGAAGGGATATTTTTAAACACGGATTTACAGGCGTCGGCGGTAATACGTTGGGGCATGGCCGGTTGCGGTTGGTTTACGGCGTGTTCTTGGTTGCCTTTGTGGTTTTCGCCGGCCGAACATTGCAATTGGCAATCCAGGGAACAAACCGTGTGCGTCCGGTTGGTGCCGATGGCGCGTGGGGCGTAAGTCGCGCCGATATTATTGATCGTAACGGCGATATTTTGGCAAAAAATGTTATGTCTGGACACATAACACTGCGCCCGGGCCAGGTAAAAGACCGCGACGCCGCCGCGCAATTGATTCATGATGCGTTGCCATACGATTATTCTGTGCATGAAGTTTTACGACTTTTGGATTCAAATCGCAGATTTATTTACATCAAAAAATATGTTTCCGATTCGGTGCGTGAAAAAATATTGTCGGCCAAGGTTGCCGGTGTCGATATCGAATCGGTCCAGGCGCGCCGTTATCCGAAACGTCGTCTGTTTTCACATGTTGTTGGATTCGTTGGAAATGACGGTCAAGGCCTTGAAGGCGTGGAACGCACATATGACGCATATCTGCGCGACAGTACCAAACCATTACAATTGTCATTGGATTCGCGCATTCAATCGGTCTTTTATGAACAGTTGTCCGGTGCAATGCAAAAATATCGCGCGAAAAGTGCGATGGGAATGCTTATGAATTCCAGTACGGGTGAAATGATTGCGATGGTGTCTTTGCCGGATTTTGACCCGGAAAACCTGGCGTTGGATTCTATGTCGGCGCGCAGTTTTATGCCGATGCGTGGTGTGTTTGAAATGGGGTCTATTTTCAAAGTGTTTAATACCGCAATGGCAATGGAAAACGGTATAACACGTGAATATTATGTCAAAGAACCGTTCAAAATTCGTGATAAATTTGGACGCGTGGCCGCGACAATTCATGACGTGCGCAGTTTTCGTCCGCCACGTCCGAACCTTTCGGTCGAAGAAATAATGTTGCATTCCTGTAATGTGGGCAGTGTTCAAATCGCACTTGATTTGCCCGATGGCGCACAACAAGAATTCTTTCATCGTGTACATTTAGACGAAGCGTTAGATTTGGAATTCGGGCGAACCGAAAAACCATTGATACCGCGTAAATGGGGGCCGACCGAGCGTGCAACGGTGTCGTTTGGACACGGTATTTCGGTGACGCCTATGCATTTGTTGTTGGCGGTAAATTCTATGACCAATGGTGGGATATATATTTATCCAACATTACAAAAACGAAACTTTGGGCCGCTGCGTGGGGAACGCGTGTTGTCGGATGAAATATCGGCGCGCCTGCGTTCGGTTATGTTGCGTATCGCCGAAGAAACATCCGGGAAAAAAGTGCGAATTTCCGGTATTGAAATCGGCGGTAAAACCGCTACGGCCGAAAAACGCATAAATGGAAAGATTGATAGATTAAAAAATTTAACCGCATTCGTTGGAATATTCCCGGTGTCTGCGCCACAGTATACAATATTGGTCGTGCTGGACGAACCAAAGGGAACCGAAGACACATTTGGACTGCGCACGGCGGCGTGGAATGCGGTGCCAACCGCCGGAAAAATTTTGGACAGTATACTGCCGTTGCTATTTGAATAATTTTATTGTATAATAATATTGATAATAAAAAAGAGTATTCAAGTTGAGAAAGATAGTAGAAAAATCCATGCTGGGGCATGCGTGGGTTGTGTCGGATGATTTTGAAGATTGCCTTGACGGTTCGGATGACATGTTGCATCGCATATTGTTGCGTCGTGGTGTGTCGGTGGATGATTTTGAAAAATTTTTGAATCCATCGGTCAAAGAATATATGCCGGACCCGTTTGTGTTGCACGATATGCGTGCGGCCGCCAAAATAATTTCAGACGCCGTTTTGAATAATGAAAAAATTGCGGTCTATGGCGATTATGATGTTGATGGAATTACATCTACGGCGATTTTTGTAAAATATATGCGTGCCATTGGCGCAGATGTTATGTGGCATTTACCAACACGCGAAGGCGAAGGATATGGACTGCATTCGGATGCGGTGCATGCTATACACAATGCCGGGGCAAAATTATTGGTCACGGTCGATTGTGGTATAAGTGGCGGTGCCGAAGTTGAATTGGCGCGTTCACTTGGGATGCGCGTTGTTGTGACAGACCACCATTCGCCAGATGCAAATTTGCCGAATGCCGATGCGGTCGTGAATCCAAAACGGACGGATGATGATTCGGGTCTTACGTATTTGGCGGGTGTTGGGGTTGCGTTTTTAACACTGGTTGCGGTCAATCGTGAATTAAAAAATTCAAATCGTTCCGATTTGATGGAAAAAATTCAATCTATAAATTTGCTGAATTTGTTGGATTGCGTGGCATTGGGCACTATATGCGATACGATGTCGTTGGTTGGATTAAATCGTGCATTTGTGGCGACGGGGCTAAAGGTTTTGAACCTGCGCCAGAATTTAGGCCTTAGGGTATTGATGGATATCGCGCGTGTTGACCGGGTTTCGGTGTATACGGCGGGTTTTGTGATTGGACCGCGCCTTAATGCGGCGGGGCGTCTTGATTCGGCGGCGCCGGCGTTGGAATTACTGCTTACCGACAATCCATTGATTGCGCAAGATTTGGCACATAAACTTGACGCCATGAACCAGGAAAGAATAAATATACAAAATATCATCATGGCCCAGGCAACCGATATGGCCGACCGGTATTGCGCCGATGGCCGGTGCAGCCTTTTTGTGTGTGGTGATAATTGGCATGGTGGGGTTATGGGAATTATTGCCGGACGATTAAAAGATAAATATAATTTGCCGGCGTGTGTCGCGACGCGGGCCGATGGAATGATAAATGGTTCGGGGCGTTCGATACCGGGTGTGAATTTGGGCGCGATAATACATGACGCGTTGGCGCACGGCCTTATATGCGAAGGTGGTGGACACGCGGCGGCGGCGGGTTTTTCTTTGACGGCGGACCAAGAAAGTGAATTTTGCGAATTTCTTGAACGGTCGGTTTTGGACCAATTAAATGGTAATATGCCGGCGACAGATATAAATGTAGATATGGAAATGGATGCCGGTGGGGCAACAATGAATTTAGTTAAAAAATTAGAAAAATTAGAACCATTCGGCCAGGGTAATCCCGAACCAACATTGGTATTGCGCGGGGCGATTTTGAATCGCGCATTGGTAATGGGGCGGGGCGGGGCGCACCTGCGCGGGGATTTTCGGACATCGACGGGTGGCCGGTTGGATTTTGTTGGGTTTAATTTGGTTGGAACGCCGGTCGGTAATTTTTTACTGGACGATGCGAACATAAACACTAAAATAATGTTGTTGGGACGGTTAAAAGAAAATTCTTATAACGGTCGAACAACAGCACAATTTGTATTGGAAGACATTGCATTATGATAACATCGGACGCGATTAAAATCTTTGATGAAAAAATTCGGGCGGCAAACACAATCGTCCTGTGCGCGCATAAAAATCCGGATGGGGATGCGTTGTGTTCTGTGTTGGCGTTGGCGCATTTGATTGAATTGAATTATGCCAAGGATGTTATTTGCACATACGATGGTAATATTCCCGATAATTTGGACGAAGTGCCATTTCGAAAAAAAATTCGCTTCTTTGAACGCATAGAAGATGTTGAATCGGTTGATGTCGCAATTGTTATGGATTATGGAATTGCGCGCAATATTGGGGGCCCCGATAAATTTGTTTCGATGGCCGATTTTATAATTGAAATAGACCATCATATAAACGATGAAAAGATTGGTGCGCTTTGTATCGACGATGTCAATGCCGCCGCGACGGTGGAAATAATTTATAATTTGATGATTGCCGCCGGGTGGCAATATGATTTGTTGGTACTGCGTTTAATTATGACGGGAATTATTACGGACACCGGATTTTTTAAGTATGTAAAACATGGCGATGTGATGCGTATTGTGGCCGATATGGTGGACGCGGGTGTTGATATGCAACGCATAATAAACGATTTGGCAAATAAACCGCGTAAAACCGTCGTGACCGAGGCCGCATCTGTTGGTGCCGCAGAATTTTTCTTTGGTAATAAATTGGCGTTGGCGATTATTGACGCGACCCAGTATAAACGCATAGATGGCCGTGGCGAAACCGCGTTGGGGTTGTTGGGACAAATTCACGGATTGGATTATATAGTTTTATTAAAGGAACAAAAACCGAATCAAATCGGTGTGTCTTTGCGTGGACGCCATTGCCCGGTTGATAAAATTGCCACCGCGTTGGGTGGCGGTGGGCATGAATTTGCCGCCGGGGCGGTTGTGAATGATACATTGGAAAATGTGAAAAAACGCGTTCTTGAATTATTCAGAAAGGAGATAAAATGAAAAAAACTTTAATTGCATTTGTGTGTGCGTTGTTTGCCAATTCGGCGTTTGCGGCGGTGGACAATGCGTTGGTTGTGCGCGCGGAAAAATATTTGAATTCTGTGACGGGACTTGCCGGGGATTTTGTTCAGACGAACAATGGCAAATCTGAACGCGGAACATTTTCTATGTTGCGTCCGGGGCGTGTGCGGTTGGATTATAAAAATATGCCGGTGCAATTGATATCGGATGGAACGGATTTGTATTTCTATGATAAATCATTGGACCAAATTACAACCGTGCCACTTACCAGTACGCCCGCCGGAATTTTGGTGCGTAAAAAAATAGATTTACAAAATGCCGATATAAATGTTGTTGATACAACCCAGGGTAAAGATACATTTACATTGAAAATGAACCTGCGTGGGAACGAAGGTTTGGGAAATATGTCGGTTGTATTTAATAAAAAACCGGTTGGGTTAAATTCTTGGACGATTGTTGACGCAACGGGAAATAAAACCGATGTAAAGTTTAACGGTTTGAAAACCAAGACGGATTTTGGTAAACACTATTTCCAGATTCAACGCCATAAAACCGTAAGTACCAGTGGTGGCGACGATTTCTATGATTAAAATATGTTCGGAATAAGTTGGGCAGAATTTATCGTTATATTGTTGGTCGCAATTTTGGTTGTGCCGGCGCGGTATTGGCCCGATGTGGCGCGCGCCGCCGCACGCGTGGTTAAATTTGTGCGTAACATCGTTTGGAAAATTACAGACGCATCTGAAAAAATCAAAGAACAAATTGAATTAGAAGAACCAATAAATGAAATTATGAATACGACAACGCGTGATATGCTGGACGCGTTTTCGGTGAAAAAGAAAATGGTAAAAAAAACTAAACGCGGGGGCGCAAAATGAAACGGATGACAATGATGCAACATTTTGCCGAAATGCGCCGACGCGTGCTTTGGACCATTGGGTTCTTTGTTGTTGCGTTCGGAATTGGGTGGTGCGTTGCCCCGTTTGCCCAAGAATTTTTAACCGCGCCTTTGATTGCCGTGTGGGATGATGCGCAATTGCTCTATACCGGAATAACCGACGGGTTGATGATAAATTTATCGTTGGCATTGTTGATTGCAATTATGATGACGACGCCGTTCGCGTTGTATCAAATTTGGGCGTTTGTTGCACCGGGCCTGCATAAAAACGAAAAGAGTTTTGCGTTGCCGATTTTTATACTGTCGCCGATTTTGTTTTTGACTGGTGCGGCGTTTGCGTTCTATATTTTATTTCCATTTGTGTTTCGTTTTTTTATCGAATTAAACGAATCGGCCCCGGTGCCCGCGATAATAATGCCGGCGGTGCGGGATTATTTGGCATTTGCAATTGGTATGTTAAAGGTCTTTGGCATCGCGTTTCAATTACCGTTGGTTATGGTGTTGTTGAATCGTGCGGGTGTGTTGGCGCGGTCGCGTGTGGTTGCGATGCGGCGATATGCGATAATCTTTATTGTGATTGCGGCGGCGGTGTTGACCCCACCGGATGTGGTGTCGCAAATATTGCTGGCGTTGCCTATGTGGGCATTGTTTGAAATTAGTATTTTGTTTATGAAGAAATAGTGAAACCATATATTTGTTTTCAATGTTTTTTGTGATATAATTTCGGTATGAAAAATTTCGTATCGGCAATTGTTATGTTGTGCGCGGGCGCATTGGTTGCGTCCTGTGATTTACAGCCGAAAATAACCGCATTGCCCGATACAGTTGGCGATTTTATTTCGGCCCGGTACCCCGCAATGTTGGCCGACCCCAATACAGAACCCGAAATCTATAATTCCGCCGTGTCGGACTATGGCGTGTATGCGTCGCCCGAACTGTATGGGTCGGATGCGATGGATGATTATGTAAATTATGCCGCGGTTGATGATTATATATTGAAACCCGAACCAGAATCGGTGGCGAATTCGCCGGCGGTGGAACCCGTGGCCCCCAAAAAAACGGCGCATGTCTTGGCGGAATCCGAACCGGAAATAGTGCCGGAACCGGCACCGGAACCGGCCCCCGAACCAGAGCCGGAACCCGATGATGTATTAAATATTCCGGAATATGAACCGACCGAATTAAATGTGCCGGCGCGTGCCGGAAAAGGCGCCGTCGCCGTGCGTCGCGGGGATACATTGTATTCCATCGCGCGGGAAAATAATACAACCGTTGCGGAATTGGCGCGCGCAAATAACCTAAAAGAACCGTATGTGATAAAAATCGGTCAAAGTTTGAAATTAAAATCCGAGGTTTCGGTTGAATCAAAACCGGTGATTAAACCCACAGAACAGAAATCAGTTGCGCAAAAAAACACCGCAAAGCCGGCCACCGAAAAAACGATAAAGGTGCCTGAACCCAAGGTGGAAAAAAAGGTTGAAACAAAACCGATTGAGAAAAAGCCTGTAATGAAACCTGCGCCGGAAAAGGTGAATGATGTACGCGTGCCGGTCAAGACCGTGACGGTTGCACGCGGCGATACATTGTATTCTTTGTCGCGGCGTTATGAAATTCCGGTGAATGATTTGGCGGTTATGAATAATTTGCACGCGCCGTTTGCGTTGAATGTCGGGCAAAAAATTCGTGTGCCGGATTTGCCGGACGCAAAGCCCACCGCGACAACCGTTGCGCCGGCCAAGGCCACGACAAAGTCTGTGGCGACAAAGACTTTAACAACCAAGCCCGAAAAAAACAAAACCGTGAAACCGACGGAAAAAACCGGTGCCAAGCAGACAACAAAACCGACGCAAACAAAAACGGAAACAAAACCCGCCCAGAAAACACAAACCAAAACAACAGAAAAGACCGCGACAACCAAGGCACAAACCGTGCCGGCGCGTTCGGCGTCTAAATTTACATGGCCGGTACGTGGGACGATTTTATCGCACTATGGGGCGAAATCGGGTGGGCTGTATAACGATGGTATAAACATATCGGCGACCGCGGGTGCAACGGTTGTTGCGGCGGAAAACGGTGTTGTTGCGTATGCCGGGAATGAAGTCCGTGGAATGGGAAATTTGATTATAATCCAACATGCCGATGGTTGGATGACGGTCTATGCGCATTTGAATTCTATGTCGGTGCGGCGTGGCGCGCGTGTGAACGTTGGGCAAAAAATCGGAACCGTTGGTCAAACAGGCAAGGTCACCAAACCACAACTGCACTTTGAAATCCGCAAAGGAACCAAGTCATACAATCCAACAAATTATTTGAAAAAGTGAATTAGTGGATAGTAAAAATGGTTGCGAATCGCAACCATTTTTAATTTTTATGCAATCCGTTTATATGTTTTTGCCTTGAAATCTTTTCAGGTTTGTGTGCTTTGCAGCGACGCGCAAAAATTAAAATCGGCACAAGGCCGATTTGAATTTTTGGTGGGCGCATGGGGATTGCACATCCCAAACATAAATGTTTGGGTCCCTTCCACTCGCAACGGTTTTACTGCGTTGCACTTGTAAAACCGGCTATCGTGTCGAACCCCCTGGGGTTTTCGTCCAATGTCCCGATGCAAAAATTAAAATCGGCACAAGGCCGATTTGAATTTTTGGTGGGCGCATGGGGACTCGAACCCCAGACCCACTGATTAAGAGTCAGTTGCTCTACCAACTGAGCTATGCACCCGGGTCCGATAACGCGCAAATTATATATCATTTTTTCAAAATTGCAAGTTTTTATCGCGCCTTGCCCGGGCGCGGCGGATAAAGGTATCCATACCTATATAAACTTTTATATCGCCATGATAAGATTTTAATTGTCAAAGAGTGTCAAGGCACCCTTGGGAACAAACAAAAAAAGGAGAAAAAATGAAAAAAGTTGCAATTCCTGTTTTGGCCGCAATCGTTGCGTGTCCCGCAATGGCCGGTCAACATCACCAAAACGAAAGTTTTTGGGATATGATTGACCCGTATATCGCGTTGCGTGTCGGCGCCGGTTATACAAACCTGAATTACAGATTCGATGATTACAAAGAATCTTTGAGTGACGAAGAAATGCATGCACGTGTCGCGTTGGGTTTAACCAGTTCATGTCACAAGGTACGGACCGAAATTGAATGGTCTATGTTCACAAAAATTAAAGACAGCGCAACTTTCGGGCCAACCGAATTAAGCGTTGATACCAAATTGCAGACTTTGTTGATGAATGCATATATGGACTTTGGTGATTATCAAATGATTCGTCCATTCGTCGGTCTTGGTGCCGGTGTCGGTTTCGCGAACACATCAAACGGCGTGTATGATCACGATGTGACCAGATTTTCTGCGATGGGAACATTGGGTGTGACATTTGATTGGCGTCAATTTGCCGTTGATATGGCGTTCCGCTATACATATGTCGATGTCGCGTCAAGCCTGCATAACTTTGGTGGCGATATCGGTATCAGATATATGTTCTAGGTGTGAGAAGTATTTAAATGTTGTTCGGCCCCGATTTTTTCATCGGGGTCTTTTTTATTCTTGTTAAAGAAAATTAGGTAATCATACCTGGGGCAATTGTATTGGGTGTGTAATATAATTTTACCGTAACCAAAACAACCAAGGGAGAACAAAAAATGAAAAACTTGTTTAATAAAATTACATTTGGAACACTGGCAATTGTTGGTGCGTTGATATTGGCCGGGTGCAGTGGCGGATGTGGCGGCGCACATCATCATGATGCACCAAAACATCATATGACGCATCATAAATCGCAACCACAAGAAGTTGTTGTGTATGAAGCAACCGAAACAATAGTTGCCGAAGTTCCCGCCACAAATGTTATGAAGGCCAACATGTTTACACGCAGCAGCCGTGGCGGAACATCGGAAATGGGCTATATCAAATTTGCCCAGGGCGAAAATGGAACAAAAATGATGGTGGATTTGATTGATTTGCGTCCGGGTAAAGACTATGTCGTAAAGATATATCCATGCGGAAATTGTGCCGACAGCAGTTGTTGCGCATCAAAATGTATGAATGTTAAATTGCCAATGATTGGTATTGATGAACCGGGCCGTTTGACCAAGACATACAATGTGCGCGGATTGGATAGCGCAAACCTGCAAAATGCAAAAATTGTTTTAAGTCGTGACGGTGGATACAAGGCCGCCTGGGGCAGAATTTATTCAGCAAATTAGTTGTTTGTTTGTGTCGTTGTGTTCGGCGCGGGTGCGGTTTTCGCACCCGCGATTTTTTATAATTTTTACTTTAAGAAAATAATCCTGTGTGCTATGATATGTGCAAATGAAAAATTTTACGCGTATTACTTTGGGCTTTCTATGTGTTTCTTGCATGCCGATTTACACGCATGCAGACATGGTGTTCAATGGTGTTCATGATGAAGATATTTATATTTCTGAATCTGGGGTTATAAAAAACTATGGCACGTTAAATGGCACGATACACACGAATGGATATACGGTGCGCATAGAAAACTATGGTGAAATAAATTCTGAATTTGATGTTGCAAATGCGGCACTGGTCACCCAGGTTGTAAATGATGAAACGGGATTGCATAGAATTTATAAACTGGGCGGACATAATATCGTGGTGAATACAACCGATGAAATTGATATGGTGGAATTCGTGAATTTTATATCTGGGGCCGCGGATGTTTCGGCAAACGGGGTGCATTTTGTTGTTGGTGCAAATGTTCCGGATAACAATGTTGAAATACATGTCGGAAACGATACAAGTTTTTATGTGACCGCAATTCCAAATGATTTGTCACAACCCCTTGTGCGCAATATATGGCGTGATAATACCACTTTTGTTGACCAACGTGGCATAGACCCAATGTATATTGTTGAACCGCGTTGGGTTGGAAATGATTTATATATAAATTTATCGCGCCAGACAGATTATTCAATTGTTATGGATAATGATTTGGGTGAATATTTGGACGAATTGCGCGTGATAGATGCGGATGATAAATTGCTCTATGCGTTGGATCGCGCCCCAGACCGGGCATCGATGAAACGCATTTTGTCGGAATCGGCACATACAAATCCGATAAAGTTGATGGATGTGTCGCGTTCGATAAATACATTTTTTGATTCGATGGCCATGGATGATATTCGGTTTGGTTTTGTCGCGCGTCCTTTGTATATTTGGGGTGACGATTATTCTTTTGTTGGTGGGGCGGGAAATATCACGGGTAAAATTGCAAATCATACAATTGGGACCGCGGGAATTGTTGGTGGAATGTTGCGGTATGATGGTGACTATGATAAATATTCGGGCGCGCTGTACGGCGGAAATCTTGGCGTGCAGTATATGGATTCGGATTTTTACCTGCGCGGATATGCGACGGCGTCGTATTCTAAATTTAATGATGCAAATGTTTTTGATGGGGCGCACATGGTGCGCGATGTAAATGGATTGGGCGCGATGGCGGTGGCGGATTTTGGTTTGGTGTTTGCAATTGGGCAAGAAATGAAATTGGTGCCGTTTGTTGGTGCGCGGGCGGACTATGCGTCGGTAATGAATGATTCAAATGTGGATATGAATCTGCGCGGTGGTTTGAATTTTCATGTTGATACAGATGCCGATGGAAATTTGTATAAAATTGGTGCGCGCCTTTTGGGACAAAGTGACGGGGCAATCTATGCCGGAATTTATACAGATATGATATCAACGGCCGATGGCGTCGGTGGTGGTTTGGCACTTGGCGCGTTGCGTGACGATATGGGCATGTCTTATAAAATTGAATTGAATATAAAATTCGAATTTTAATCAGAAATAATTTTTCCACGCAATGACGCACGATTTGCCGCGGTGATTTTTATATTTGCCATTGTCGGTATATTGTCATCTTTGGGTTTGGCGACAATGCATTGCTGCATATACGGTGTGCGATAGAGCAGGTGCCGCCCGGTTTTGTCCGTGCCTTCGCACAGACACGGCAATGTTTTATCAACGCACGATTCATTAAATTCGCGTTGAATTTCATTAAGCGCATTATCCAATACCGCCAATCGTTCACGTTTTATGTTTTCCGGAATTTGGTTCGGCATGGTTGCCGCCGCCGTATGCGGGCGCGGTGAATATTTGAATGAATAAGAATTTATGTACCGAACGCGTCGTGCGATTTCCAATGTTTGTTCAAAATCCGAATCCGTTTCGCCCGGAAAGCCAACAATAAAATCGCTTGAGATTTGTATGTCGCCGCGTGCCGCGCGCAATTTATCAATAATTTCCATATATGCGTCCAAACTGTACGGACGATTCATACGGCGCAGGACATCGGGCGAACCACTTTGAATCGGCATATTCAAAAATGGCAACAGTTTTGGTTCGGTCGCAAACATTTGAATCAAATCGTCGGTCATTTCGGTTGGATAACTGGATGTGAAGCGTATACGGCGGATTTCCGGCATTTTTGCCGCCGCGCGGATTAAATCGGACAACCGATATGTTTTGCCGTTTTCATCGGTGTATTTATAACCGTTCACATTTTGCCCCAAGAAACAAATTTCCACTGCGCCGTTTTTTGCGGCATGCAATGTGTCGCGAACAACATCGTCAAAGGCGCGTGAAACCTCGCGCCCACGTGTGTACGGCACGATACAATATGTACAGCAATGATTGCAACCTTCCTGGATTGGAATATAAGACACGGTTGGCGCATGAACCATTTGCGGTAATTCATCAAATTTTTCAAGTCCACCTAAATCTATGTTTAATAATTTTGTATCCGGGTCATCAAGGATTTGTGGCAATCGGTGATAACTTTGCGGGCCCAAAACAAAGTTTAATTCGGGTATGCGGTGGAATGCGGTTGCACCCGCTTCGCGTGCAACACAACCAACAATGCCGAACAGTGCGCCCGGTTTTTTTGTATCACGCACGCGCCCAAGTTCGGAAAATACTTTATTGGTTGCCTTTTCGCGCACGGAACAAGTGTTCAGTATTATTATGTCCGCATCGGCAACGTCTTTGGTGGCGACCATTCCGCGTGCATCCAGCATGGCGGCGATGCGCCAACTGTCGTACACATTCATTTGACAACCAAAGGTTTTAATAAAGTATTTTTTCTGTTTTGGCATTTTTGATTATTTATCGTGTTTGTAATTTATTTGCAGTGGCCTTTACCAAGCGGTCGCGTGCGCCCAAAAAACTTTCTGGAACAATGCTTGAATTTCTTGGAACCAATTCATAACTTTGACCGAAAATAACATCATAGTTAAATTTTAATACATAAAGTGTGTCTTTCATTTTTCTTCCTTTTTATTTACATCTTGTTCGATTAAAGAATCTTTGCCTGTATGTTTGTTTTGTTTGATTAAATTGTTTCAATGGATGCCGCATATTAAATTCTGGTTTGTTTTTTTCAGGTTTTTGATCAAGTAACAAAAATTCGTGATTCAGTATTACAAGTTTTTGTGCATATTCATCAATAAGTTCTTTTGCAAAATCTGCGATTTCCATACGTCTAACTGGTTGCTCGGCATCGGTAATAATTAGTGTTGCATTTTGCATATTGTCCGTTATTGCAATTCCGCGTATACGGAATGATTCCGCCAATTTTTGGTGCATCGCGGCATCAACGCTTGGTGCAATAAACACGATAACATTGTTCATATTTTTATCCTAATTTCTTTTTCAAAATTTCATTTACAACCGCGGGATTCGCACTGCCACCCGATTTCTTCATAACATTGCCGACAAAGAATCCAAGCAATCCTATCTTGCCAGATTTATACTGTTCAACCTGGGGTGTGTTGGCGGCGATAACTTCATCGATAATTTTTTCAATCGCACCGGTGTCGGTAATTTGCTTCATACCGAATTTGTCAGCGATTTCACGCGGTGTGCCAGATTCGCCATCCAACATTTTAATAAAGATTTCTTTGGCCTGTTTGCCGTTGATGTCACGGGACGCAACCATATCAACCAATTCAGCCAAATCGGTCGGTGTGATAATACGCATGCCATCAACAATACCAGATTTTTCGTTTGTTATGTCATAGTTTTCCGGGTGCGCAAATAATTCAGAAATCATCCAATTCGCAACGCCCTTGGCGCGTTCGGTTTTGCCCGCGACCGCCGCATCGAACCAGTGTGAAATATCAACGGACTCGGTAAGGCGCGCCGCATCATATTCCGCCAAACCAAATTTTTCGATATAGCGCGTCCGTGTCGCCGTCGGTAATTCCGGCATAGTTTTTCTTATGCGTTCGATTTGTTCGTCTGTGATAATAAGTGGCAACAAATCCGGGTCCGGAAAATACCGATAATCCAACGCGTCTTCTTTGCTGCGCATGACGGTTGTTATGCCTTCGTCGGGATGATAGCGCATTGTACAACGGTCGATTTTGCCACCATTTTCTAAAATTTCTATCTGTCGTTTCGCCTCGTATTCAATGGCCGATTTAATGAATTTGAATGACACCATGTTTTTGATTTCGCAACGTTCATTAAAATATTTTGCACCGACCGGTCTTACAGAAACATTGACGTCTGCGCGCATAGAACCTTCTTCCATATTTGCCTTGGACACGCCAAGTGCACGCGCAATTTCGCGGATTTGACGCAGGTATCTTTCGGCTTCGTCCGGGGATGTGATAAAAGAATTTTCTTCTTTGTTATGGACATCAATAAAAGACACGATTTCAAGTAACGCAACACCGGTGCGATTATAGTCGGCAAAAGATTTTGTAGGGTGAACATCGTGTTTTAATTTCCCGGCGTCTTGTTCCAAATGTGCGCGTTCAATTAAAATCTTTTTAGGATTCCCGTCGTCGCCCATAATTTCAACCCATCCGCGTCCGACAACCGGTGGTTGGTCCGCAGGTTGAGAAATCTGGTATCCCTGGGGCAGGTCGGGATAAAAATACTGTTTACGGGCAAAGCAACTTTTGTGGGAAATTTCCGCGTTTATGCCAAGGCCGAATTTAATTGCCTGGTCTACGCAGTATTCGTTCAGTACCGGCAACATGCCCGGCATGGCGACATCAACCATGGAAACCTGGGTATTGGGGGCAACCGTTGGATTATAGTCCGCGGATGCGCCACTAAATAATTTTGATTTGGACAGAACCTCTATATGCGTTTCCAAACCAACAACAACTTCCCAATCACCTGTTTTGCCTTTTATCGTAAACATTTTTCTTTTTCCTTGCTTTTTTGTTTTTTGTATCTTATTATACACCCTACGGATGGCCAGATAGCTCAGTTGGTAGAGCAAGGGACTGAAAATCCCTGTGTCAGTGGTTCGATTCCACTTCTGGCCACCATTTTTTTGAACTGACCTCACCAGATTCCATACCGTTGCGTGTTATTTTCCCATTATCTTGGTTGGACGATTATCCAGATTTGCAAATTGTTCAATGTGTTTTGCCAATTCTAATACGCGCACATCATCAAACATTTTGCCCACGACCTGCATACCCAATGGCAGACCGTTTTGTGCCAAACCCGCCGGAACAGATACCGCCGGCACACCCGCCAAATTCATCGCAACCGTGAATAAATCAAGTGCATAATAATCCAAAGGACTCATGTCTGAATCCAGTGGCATTGCCGTACCGGCGCCCGATGGACAAACAATTAAATCACATTGTTCAAACGCCCGATTAAATGCATCCGATATAAGACGGCGGACACGGGCGGCCTGCATAAAATAAACATCGTATGATTCAGATGACAAGACCGCCGTTCCAATAATCATACGACGTTTTACTTCGTCACCGAATCCGGCGGCGCGTGTCTTTTTATATGTGTCTATTAAATCTGCTCCTTCCACCCGCAGTCCATATCGCATGCCGTCATATCGGGCAAGGTTCGATGAAGCCTCGGCCGGGGCGATGATATAGTATGCCGCCAATGCGTCAAGTATATTTGGAATTGAAACCTCGACTATTTCTGCGCCGGCGGATTTCAAATCGGCCACGCGCGCATTGAATAATTTTTGCATATCATCAGAAATTTTTACATCATTAAATTCGCGAATTATACCAACACGCAATTTTTTTCCGTTGCCCAAAATTGGTTGCAACGGCGTGCCCAGGTTTAATTTAACATCGGCACTTGTTGAATCTTTGGCATCATGACCCGCCATGGCGGACAACAACAGTGCCGCGTCATCGACCGTGCGCGCAATTGGGCCGGGTGTGTCAAGACTTGACGCGAACGCAACGCAACCCCAGCGGGAACACAGGCCGTATGTCGGCTTCATTCCAACCAGGCCGGTAATAGAGGACGGAAACCGTATCGAACCACCGGTGTCGGTTCCGGTTGCCCCCATGGCCAGGCCGGATGCGACCGCCGATGTAGAACCACCCGACGAACCGCCGGCGGTAAGGCGTTTTTCCATTTGCCATGGATTTACCGGCGCGCCAAAGTAAGATGTTTTGGAAAATGTTCCCATCGCGAATTCGTCCAGATTTGATTTGCCAAGCAATACCGTGCCGGCATCTATAAATTTCTGGGAAACGGTGGATTCATATTCCGGGACAAAGTTTTCCAACATGTGCGATGCGGCGGTTGTGCGAATGCCGCGCGTTGCAAATAAATCTTTCATTGCGATTGGAATTCCGTCCAATGCGCGCATATCGCCGTTCTTGATGCGTTCGTCCGCGGCGGCGGCATCCGCCAACGCGCGTTCGGCCGTGACCGTAATATACGCATTTAATTCCGGATTATATTTTTCAATGCGTTCAATGTGCGCGCGCGTAAGTTCTGTTGCAGATATTTCGCGCGATTTTAATTTCTGTAATGCCGTTGTAATGGTTAGGTCTATCATCTTTATCTTCCTTTATATGCGTTTGGAAATAACACCTTGCAGATTGCGCCTTTTATAAACACAGAATCGCATCCGCCACGTTTAATACAGTCCGGACATGAGATTGGTAAGCTCGTCCAACAATCGCAATTTCCCACGTCTGGGATAATTTCTATAATTATCTCGTTCGGTTTGTTTTTTGAAATGTGGGGTGTAAATGTCTTGGGTCGGTCAAACGAACGTGCGTGAATCACATATGTATCAAAATGAATACTGAATGCACATGGTGCGACATAATATCCCGCACGTTGTGTGCGAATTGCATTCAAAAAATTATCTTTTTGTTCCGCGGTCCAACTGGCGATTTTGATTTTGTTTGAACCCCGATTATCCAAAGGATAATTCATTAAAAAAACATTCGTTTTTTTTCGTTGCATTTTAATCCCCGTCCATAACCTTTGGAACCGCAAAGTATCCGCGGGATTTGCCCGCCACATCCGGTGCGTTCGCCAAGATTTTATCGCGAATGCCACCGTCGGTGACGATATCGGCGCGTCTTGGTAAAGCATGTTTTGATGGGTTCAACATCGGTTCAACACCGGTTGTGTCAATTTTTTGTAATTTATCCAACCATTCAATCACAGAATCTATATTCATCGTGGCCAATTTTTCATCGGGAATATCAATGTGAATTAAATCTGCGAATTTATGTAATTGTTGCTTGCTAAATGCCATTTGTAATCCTATTATTTCAGTGCAAGGGTGATTATACAATGATTTTGGGTAATTTCAAGGTTTTTAACATATCTGGGCGCATGTTGGGAATTGATTGGGGGTTGCGCCGGACGGGTGTTGCGGTATCGGATGAATCACGCGAATTCGTTTTCGCGCGTGCGCCGATTGTTTCTGATACGCCCCAAGATTTATTAAATGCAATATTACATATTGTAAACTCAGAAAAAATTGTTGGTATTGTTATTGGTTTGCCATTGCGGATGGATGGAACGGATTCAGAAACCACCGCGATGGTACGTAAATTTGCAGAAGAATTATCAACACGCACAGATGTTCCAATAATGTTTATTGATGAAACGTTGTCGTCCACCGCCGCCCAAGAACAAATGGGACGTGTTCGTGTGCGTGATATCAAAGAAAAACTGGATTCAAATGCCGCCCGCGTAATATTGGAAAACGCCATCGCGTTGATGGGGCGGGGGAAGTGTTAGTGGTTAGTGGTTAGTGGTTGGTAAAACCCGCGGGGAACCGCGGGTTTTGTGCGTAAAAAAACCAAGGTTTAAAATCAACACTTTTTTTCAAAAAATCAAAATTTTGTTTTTTCGTAAAAACAATTACTTATAAATTTCGGTTTTTCCGCCGGGGGTGTATAGAAAAAACCTTGGTTTATTGTACACTTTTTTACATAGGAATATAGGGGAAAAATATGAGCAAAAAAACACTTTTATTTGGTGCAATTGCATCAATATTAACAATCAATTCAGTTATTGCAAATACGGTTGTCACCAGTCAGACATATGTTGATAACGCGGACGCGTTGAAACAAGATAAAATCACCGCCGGAACCACGGGAAATGTTGTTCTGTATAACGGCACACAAAACGGTCAAACCCAATTTAGTGAACGCGCGATTTATGATGGAACAAATGAATATGATTCTTCAACCGACGCAAACAAACTGATTACCGCCGGTGCGGTGGATGGTATGGTCGGCGATGTATATGATTATGTAGATGACGAGATTTCTAATATTCCGGCCCCAGAATTGCCGACCGGAAACCCTGGATATGCGGTGTTGTATGATGAAAACGGTGATATTGGTGATGAAATGATAATTTTGGATGAGAATTTCTATTTATTGTCGGGTGAAAGCTCGTATGATTTAGATGGTGATGGATATGGCTTACTTACACAACGCGTGTTGGGAAGTAATACGGATTTAACATCGGACCTAACGGGGTCAGGAAAGATATACCCGACCGTATCCGGCGTTAGGGGTTATGCCCAACCAAGCATACCCGCCGGAACACAAGGCAGCGTAGTAATATATAATGGAACGGTGGACTCCGGACTTCTGCAGGGTAAAACAAAATTCACCGAAAAGGCAATTGCGAATGCACCGATTATTACCAATGGAACACTTACCAACGGTAATGATATTGCATCAATAAATGCGGTTCAAACCAAACAAAACAAAATGACCTGTACACGGTGGATTGATAATGCCGCACACACCGATGCAAATTGTTTACTGTGGAATATGGCAAATTAATAAAAACGCCCAATCGGGCGTTTTTTTTATAATCGTTAATCTTCGTTTTTATCCGGTATCTTGCCGTCGGCGGACAGCAATATCGCAATCCATCGCGTGGAATCAAACTGGGCCGTGATGATAAATGTCGCCACCAATAATGGAACACTGAAAAACATTCCCGCAACGCCCCATATTAAACCCCAAAATACCAAGTTTATCAATATCGCCAATGTCGACAGGTTTAATGTCGTTCCCGTAAGTTTTGGTTCTATGATGTTGCCAAACAATATCTGCAACCCGACAAGGCCAATTGTGATTAAAACCAGTGTGTTCAACGGGGCGCCGATTACCATTGCAAACAGTATCGGCAGGCCACAACCAACAATCGCACCAATGGTTGGAATATAACTCAAAATAAAAATTACAAACGCCCACACGCCGGCAAATTGTAAATCCAGCATATACATCCATGCAAATGAAATTATGCCGGTAATTGCCGATACCAATGTTTTCATAAAAAGGTATTTTTTCATATTTTCATCGATACTGGTCATGATAAAGCGCATCTTTCTGTGTTGGGACCGGTTCGGAAACAATACCGCGAATTTTTTGTGAAATGTACTTTGTTCAACAAACATAAATATTATATACACAATGACCATGCCCATCGATGTTGCCAATTTTGCCAACGATGAACCGACACTGGACACGATGTGTTCAATACTGGGCAACGGAATAGAATTTATGTCAAGTCCAAATGACTCGTACATATAATGCCACAGCGAATTAAGGCGGGCCTGGATTTCCGGTATTGCCGGAATCAATTCACCAAACATGGGGCGCACACGTGTCGCAAACAAATATATCACCCCAACATATGTTGCGATGGAAAGTATGTTTGAAATTATGTTGTATGTAATATCTGTGCCACGATGCCGCGGTTCGCGTGGAAAAATCTTGCGATAATATGTCGCGGTTGCGTTTATCAAATACCACAAAAATGTCGCGACCAAAAGGGGTATGAAAATAGAACTGCCAAGCCAGAGCAGAAAGATAAAGCCCGCGAATAATAAAAGTCCGTTCATTTTAATTCCCCCCTTTGATTATTTCTATTTTATCACAACTTTGCCATTTGACAAAGCGGTTGTGTGCGTTGGTTTAACCATTTCTGTAAAATCGCCCTGGTGCGATATAAATATAAATGTCGTATCCGGCAAAGAGTGTATTATGTCGGCAATTTGTTGCTTTACCGTTGCGTCCGCGCCGGAATCTGGTTCGTCCAAAATCGCAAGTTTCGGTTGCGTTAAAACAAGGCGCAATAACATTATGCGTTTGCGTTCGCCGCCCGAAAATCCAACATTCACAGAACGATTTAACCAATCACGCGGAATGTTTAATTTTGCGCGCGCAGATTCCAGCATTTCCAAAAATTCGCCCATTGGTAAATCGCGACCTGTTTGAAAATGGCGATGCGCCGCAATGGAATGTTTAAGCAGACTGGTTATCGTAAGCCCTGGAATTTCCGGAACATTTTGCGACGCCATAAAAATACCGGACAATGCGCGTGTGGTTGCGTTTTCGGCCGTTATATCGCGCCCATCAAAAATAATTTTACCGGAATCAATCGTAAATGTTGGATTGCCGGCGATTGTTTCGCACAGCGTTGATTTGCCCGACCCATTCGCACCGCAAACCAGGTGGCGCGCCCCATTGGCAACATTCATGTTTATGTCGGTCAATAATTTCTTGCCGTTGAATGACACATTTAAATCTTGTATTTCAAGAATCATTTTTTATCCTTTGTGTTCATCGCCATTTGTATCAACTGTTTCGATTCAACCAAAAATTCCATAGGCAATCGCGACAATATTGGTGTCGCCGTTGCACCGATAATAAGTGCCGTTGCCGTATCATCATCAAGACCCGCCATGTTCAGGTATAACAATTGTGTGGCGTCGATGGCGCCTGTTTTGGCCTCGTGCGTTTGGGCGTTGTCAGAATTTTCATACATTATATCCGGCATTGCATTTGCAATTGCGCGGGTGCCAATTATACGCGTGTCGCACTTTGATGCGTTTTTCCCTTTATGTCCCGAAAATTGTACGCGTGAACGAAATGTCTGGCGCGACCAATCCATTGCAACGCCATACGATAATATGTTCGATGTTGTGTTGTCACCAATGTGCAACATTTTTGTTCCAGTGTCACTCTGTTGTCCGCCCCGTGTTATGGTAAGTGAATAAAAATCACTGGATGCGCCATCGCCGTATAAAATTGTTGATGGGTATTTCCATGTCATGGCGGAACCAACCTCAAACTGGGTCCAATCAAGGCGCGCATTGTTATAACACTTGCCGCGTTTTGTGACAAAATTTAATATCCCAGAATTGTTGTATACGCCGGATTCCGGCGCATTGCCCGCGTGCCAATTTTGAACCGTCGCATATTTTACATGCGCATTATCCATAACAACGATTTCAACAACACCACTGTGTAATTGATGATTCGGGCGGCGCGGGGCACTGCAACCTTCCATATAACTTAATTTTGCGCCGGTATCTGCGATGATAAGTGTGCGTTCGAATTGACCTATCTTGGCGGTTTCGATTCTAAAATAACTTGCCAAATCGATAGGGCATTCGGTGTTTGGTGGAATGTACACAAATGTTCCGTCGGAAAAGACGGCCGAATTTAACGCCGCAAAAAAATTGTCGGTGGGCGGAACAACCGTGCCAAGGTATTTTCGGACTAAATCGGGGTGCGTGCGGACCGCATCGGAAAAAGACATAAATATAATGCCGCGCGCCGCCAATTCCGCCGTATAGGACGTATGGACGGACGAACTGTCGATTACTGTGTCGGTTGCCATCCCAAGCAGGGCGCGTTGTTCACCATCCGGCAATCCCATTTTGTCATATGTTTCTTTAAGGTCACTGTTATCAATCGGTCTTTGTTCGTTATAATAATTTAATGTGGAATAATCTATTGGTGCGTAATCTATTTCCGCCCAGTGTGGTTCCCGCATGCGTTCCCACGCGTGCAACGCCGCGATGCGCCAATCGGTCAACCATTCGGGTTCGCCCCGCGCGGCGGATATTTCACGAACAAGATTCTCGCTTGGACCCGTCATTTGTTTCCTTCGTCGGTGGTTGCCAACTGGTATGCCTGGGTAAAGAATGTCAATGATTGTCCAAGCAACCCGTTTATAAATGTCTTGGTTAAAATTCCATCGGGTTCGGATTCAGACAGGTGCTTTAACAAATTGTCTGCGCGATTCATATAATTGGATACATTGCGTTTAACTTCGGCATCCAATTTTATGGCGCGACGCAATTTTTCCATAACAAACGGATTTTTTGCATATTCGTCAATAAGGCCACCCAATGTTCGCCACAATGGATGTTCCGATGTGTTGCGTGGCATTATGTCCAACGCCGCCAAAATCGGAATCAGGTTTTGCAACAGGTCTTGGTAAATCATTTCGGCGTGTTCGGCGACCGCGTTCGTCGCAGATTTGTTTTTTAACATTGATTGAATTTTCAAAACCAGGTTATATTGATACCCAACGTTTTTTTCCAATGCACCGATATGGCGATACGCGTTTATAATTATAAACAAAATCGCCGTGGCCATAATCAATAAAATTCCAAATCCAATAAATAAAAGTGTGTTTGTCATATTTTTACCCCATTGTTCAACAAAGAGTATATCATCTTTTTACCGATTCGTGCGATTTTTTATAAAAAAATAAAAAACAACCAAATAAGCATTTTTAGGTCTTGCACAGATTCGGTCAAATTGTTATAATAAGCATATAAATAAGGAAATTATTAGGGAAAGGAAGTTCAATGTTTCGCAAGATTTTAATTGCAGCAATGTTTGCAACCGCCGCGGGCTATTGCTTTGCGGACGCGGGTTTGCCCCAGGTTGTCACATCAGAAGTGTTCTATGAAGAAGAACGTGATGACAATCAAAATACTATGGTTCAAGAACAACAGAATGTGTACGATAATTCATACATGCAACAGGTTTATCAAGAACCAGTGTACCAAGAACCGGTTTATCAACCGGTTGTGCCAATGGATATTCCGGCGTGGCCTTTGGTGGGGTCTGATGCCGATGTGACCGTTTCATGCGAAACGGGTGGGTGTGCCAAAACGGCAAAGTCTGATAATATAAAAATTGTGTCAAAGATAGGGTCGGATTTGGTTGTTGAAAATAACTTTAATTTGGGCGCGCGTTCGGGTGACGGTTGGTCCGGGGGGGCAAATATGTTGCACGGGACCCAGATTCCGGTCGGTTTCGATGACGAATGTGCGCGCGGGTCGGAAATGCCTTTGTTGCATCGCGAAGTGTTGGAAGATGATGGCGGAAATGTTTTGGCCTTGTCGCGCAGTGGGCGCAGAAACTGTGCAAAATATGCCGATGGTTATGATGCGTATTTGGCGCGCAATGGTTTGGTTGAACGCACATCAAATGGCGGTATTGTCACCGGTGGTGGTGTAATAAATGTCAACGGAATAAGCAGTTTTGTCGAAGGTGATACGGTTCTTGTTGCGGGCGATACAGAAATATCTGTTGATTTGTCGGCCGATGCGGAACCGGCAACAAAAATCCAAGACCAGGTGCGTTCGTGGGTCGTGGCCAGTGGTCAAACCCTGCGCGAAGTTTTACAGTCTTGGTGTGACAAAGAAGGTTGGGATTTGGTTTGGGCAACATCGCGCGAATACCCGATTCAGGCAAGTGCCGTATTCAAAGGGCGTTTTGTCGATGTTGCGTCCGGGGTTGTGCGTAATTTTGCGCGCGCCGTGCCGGCACCGTATGCCAAATTCTACAAGGGAAATCGCGTTCTGGTTATATCTGCGTCCGAAGAATAATTTGACAGATTTTTAGGGAGAAAGAATAAATGTTGAAATTTACAAAATTTTTAATCGCGGTGTTTGGAATTGTGGCATTTGCGGGTTGCGCAACGCGTGATTCTGCGCGGGTTGCGGCATCCGTAGACCAGGATTTTGTCAATGTGTACGATGCGTTTGAAATGGCAAAAAATCCGCGTGCCAAGGTTGCAAGTGGTGACACCGTTTCAATGTCCGAAGGTGTTTGGTTGGGTGATAAATCGACATTGGTTGAACACAGAAACAGTTTGCCAAAACAATATGAAACCGATACCGGGGTGACAATTTTGTTGAATGAACCGGTCACATTGCAAGTGTTGGCGAATAACATAAATTCTATTACCCAGATTCCGATTAAAATCGACAGCCAGGTCGCATCTGAAAAATTAAAGAAAACAATGAATGTCGCATATACCGGAAAATTGTCGGGCCTGTTGTCCCAGGTGGCGACGGATTTAGACTTGCTCTGGTATTACGACAAGACGGCAATTGTGTTTTATGAAACAGAAACCAAGACATTTACATTATATGCGTTGGGGACCGATGTGTCGTATCAATCTTCGGTTCAAACCGACGACGGCAACCAGGTTTATTTGGAATCTACATTAAAAGAATGGGACGAGGTTGAAAGTGCAATTTCTTCGATTGTTGGTAAATCGGAAAATGCGAACTTTACCGTATCGCGCAGTTTGGGAACAATAACTGTGACCGCACCACCGTCCGTGTTGGCACGTGTTGGTGATTATATTGCACGGCAAAATAAACGGTTGTCGCAATTGGTGACGATTGATGTCAAGGTATTACAGGTTTCTATATCGAACGATTCGGCGTTTGGGTTGAATTTGGCGGCGGCAATCAATTCTGCATCGGGATTGAACATTGTTGCGAATCCGAAAAACAATCTTGCATCGACCGAGGCCAGTTCTATGAACATTGCGGTTTTGTCGAATGCGGTGTCGGCGATAACCGGTGCAACGCATATGGAAAACGGTTCGTCCGTCGCGGGGGCATATACCCAAGACCAAATAAATAATGGTTCGCTGTCGTCCGTCGCCGGCAGTACCGCGTTGATTCAGGCATTGGCAAAACAGGGCAAGGTTTCTTTGGTCACAAATGTTGGCGTCACCACGCGGAATAACCGTGTTGCCCCGGTAAATAATACGCGCAGTACCGGATACATTAAACGATTCGAATCGCGTAATTTCACAACCGTGGAATCAAGTACCGTTGACCAAGATAACCTTGAGACCGGATTTTCGATGCAGTTGTTGCCGAATGTTTTGGAAAATGGCAAGATATTGTTGCTGTTCCGGATGACGGTGCGCGAATTGTTAAAGATGGCGTCGCAAACAATCGGCGAAGTCACATTGCAATTGCCAGAAGTTGAAGAACGCAGTTTCATGCAAGAAGTCATTATGGAATCTGGGCAAATGTTGGTTGTGTCTGGGTTTGAAAAGCAAACAAATAACGACACGCGTTATGGTTTGGGCGATCCGGACTTTATGGCGTTGTCGGGTTCGCGCGAAACCGCGTCGCAACGCGATGTGTTGGTCGTGATTTTAACGCCCCAGGTTCTGGTAAGCCCAATGGATGCCGAACGCAGTATTCAACAGCATTGGGGTGCGCCACTGAATTAAAAAATAAATGCCATCGTTTTGATGGCATTTTTTATTTTTTGCTTGTTTTGCAGGTGTTTGATGTGTAGTCTGTTTGGTATAAGGAGTTGCGTGATGGGGCATGTTGTAAGTTTTGAATTAAATGTTGCGAAACCCAAGATGGAATATAATGCGAATGTTGAACGTGGGGTTTTCAACGCGTTAAGCGATTTAATAAAATTGGATAATAATATTGCGTGGGACCCGGTCGGCGCATTTTTTTCTTTAAGTGGCGGATACAGCGTTTATATGTATAACAATGGAATCGGTGCGGTATATGACCCGTATGGCGAAGAATTGTTTTTGACCAACGCGCATATTCAAAAATTGTTTGCCTTGGCACGTGCGAAAAAATTGGTGCGCGCACGATAAAAATTTTCTTTGTGTTTATTTTTTATGCGGTTGATTGCATATATATATCATGGTTTTGTCGTGATATCGGGCGGTTAAATCCCGCGGATTTCCGCGGCGCACGGGCGTAAAAAAACCAAGGTTTAAAATCAACACTTTTTTTCAAAAAATCAAAATTTTGTTTTTCCGTAAAAACAAAGGGTTAGCGATTTTGTAAAAATTAAAAATCAAAGCGTAAAAAAACCTTGGTTTATTGTACACTTTTTATATAGGAATATAGGGGAAAAATATGATAAAAAAATCATTCTTACTTGGTGCAATCGCATCTGTTATTGCGATAAATTCGGTCTTTGCGGACACAATCGTCACATCGAAAAGTTATGTTGATACTACGCGCCAGGCGACAATTCCGGCATCTGGTACAAACGCGAACACACCCGGTGAAACCGTCGTCACATACACCGATACCGCCGGCACAATCGGCGAACGCGGGATTTT
>CADCGT010000002.1:0-140281 GCA_902801125.1 uncultured Pseudomonadota bacterium
TCCATGTGCCTAAATCCTCTACTGAATTAGCCACCGTCACCCTACCAAATGTGGGCGTATCTTCGTTTTCTGAAAATACTGGCAAAAAAAACATACCACTAGAAGGCACGGAACTAGCAGATTGAACTGATGTTATATATTTTAGCGTACCCTTTACCCCACTTACACTTGTTAACCATTCGTCGCTTCTAGGAGTTAAAACTGAGGCTCTTCCGCCCGAATCATCAATGCGCCGTTCGCCGCCGATATTTCCATTGGCATCGTATGTGACCGCGGCATTTGCCGTCCCGGTCGGCAGTGATGGTGTCATCGTATTTACCGCGCCGGCGGTAATCAGTTTATTTGCATCGGTCGTTGAATCATAGGTCGCCGAACCATCGTATATTGCGCGTTCCGTGAATTGTGTTTGACCATCCTGAATACCGTTGTATGTCACAACCGCCCCCGTGGTGCCGGCGGTAATTTTATCTTGCTTGGTTGCCAATCCATTATCGACATAGGCCCGACTGGTTAAAACCTGGTCCGAATATGCGTTGGTTGCCGCAATTGACGCGATTATTGCGAACAGTAATTTTTTGTGCATTGATTTTCCCCTTTCCTTTGTGGTGTAAAACAACCGTCAATGGAAATTGACGGTCGGGGCGTTGAGAAATCATACTATCAGTAATCCCAGTGGGCTTCGGCAATGCCTGTTATATAACCACCGCACCCCGAACCAACAAATTCGGGGAATATATCGATGCCAAAAAATGGAAATCGTGGAATTACGATGTCTTTGGCACCGGATAGTATGGGCTTCTCAGGGCCCCGAACCGGATTCCCATCCGTGTTCAATTCAATTTTATCAAAAATGCGCAATCGGGGTCAAGCGCATTTTTATAAAAAATCTGTTTGAAATGAAAAATCTTGTTGTTATGATAGAATCATGAAAAAGATTTATCCCACGATTTTATCGTTTATCGTTGCCGCAACCACAACTGCGGGCGCGGCGGAATTCAAAACAACCGCAAAATCTGCATTTCTAATGGATTATGATTCCGGCGCGGAAATTGTCGCAAAGTCGGCCGATACACTTATGCCGCCGTCTTCGATGCTGAAACTTATGACACTTGCGGTGTTGTTCGATAAAATTAAATCGGGCGAACTGTCGTTGGACGATAAATTGACCGTCGGCGAAAATGCGGACTATCAAAAACCCGAATGGTACCCGGCAAGCAAGATTTGCCTGTCCGCCGGCCAAACCATTACCGTGCGTGATGTGATTTTGGGCCTTATCGTCCTGTCGGGTGGTGACGCGTCTGTCGTTGTTGCGGAATCTTTGGCGGGGACCGAGGCCGAATTTACCAAACAAATGCAATCCAAGGCGCGCGCAATTGGCATGCCCCAGTCAACATTTGGAAACGCATCGGGCTTGCCAAATCCGAATAATCTGATGACAAGTCGGGAATTGGCAACACTGGCGTATCATTTGATTGCGGACTATCCAGATTTGTATCCAATGTTCGCAACAAAACGGTTCGAATTTAATGACTATAAATCCGATTGGTGTCGCGATTGGGGCCGCACGCACACGGTGAACTATAATAAATTGCTGTTTATTATGCCGGGGGCGGACGGATTAAAGACCGGACATACCGACAATGGTGGATACGGCATGGTGGCCAGTGCGACGTCCGGCGGCCGCCGTTTAATTGGCGTTATAAATGGTTTTAACGGCAAAGGACACGACGGTTTGGCCGCGGAAATGAAGAAATTATTGACCCACGGGTTTACAACGACGACAACGCGTGTGTTCTATCGCCCGGGCGACGATGTGACAAATGTGCCGGTTTGGTATGGGCGGGCGAATACCGTTGTTGCAACCGTCGATAAAACTTTTGCCATCACAACCGATAAAGAAACCGGAATCCGTGGCGTGCGTGTGTTGGCGCGATATAATGACCCGGTGGCCGCGCCGGTGCGCGTTGGCGACGCGTTGGGCGAAATTATCGCCGAACAAGACGGGCGTGTCATTGCGCGTGGAAAATTGGTCGCAAAAAACAAAGTATCAAAAATTCAATTCTTGGCCCGCGCGTGGAAAAATATTATGGTTATGATTTTCGGTAAATAAAATGGCAAAGAAAAAAGCAAATCTTTACGAATTTCCGCACCCGATGGACAATGATAATGTTATCGGGCACGATACCACAATGAATGCTTTTTTGTCTGCGTGGAACGCGCGCGATGCGCACCCGATTCACCCGGTTTGGATGCTGACCGGGCCGCGCGGCATTGGCAAGGCCACATTGGCGTATAAAATCGCAAAAATGGTTTATGGTAATGTCGGTGATTTCTTTATCATAGATATGGACCGCAATATCGACAAAGACGGTAAATCAAAGCCAGACGGCAAATCTATTTCGGTTTATACTGTGCGCGCCACAATCGAAAAGATGCAAATGTCGTCTATGTCGGGCGAATGGCGCGTGGTATTGATTGATTCTGTGGATGAATTGACGGTTGCGGCGGAAAATGCGATTTTGAAATTACTGGAAGAACCGCCCGCAAAAACACTGTTTTTGTTGGTGACGCACCAATTGTCCGCCGTGTTGCCAACCGTGCGTTCGCGCGCCCGTGTTGAAAAAATGCGGCCACTGACGATGGATGTGTTGCGGCGGCTGTGCGCGCGGTTTATGCCTGACGATGTTGTTGACGATGAAACACTGCGCATTGCGAACGGTTCTTTTGGGCGTATTGCCGGAATTAAACAATCGGGGGGCGATGAAATATACGCTGAATTGGTTGCGTTGTTGCAACGCGGGACCGCCACCGCCGCAGAAGAAATGTCATTGGCGCGCAAAATCGCACCACACCCGGAACTGTATGGCATATTGCTGGACGCGATTGCGCGGTTCGGCCTTGCAGAGATATACCCGATGGCAACGCACGCGATTGCCGATATAAATCGTGTCAATCTTGAACCGGAAATCGCGATATTTAGGATTATTGGGGAAATTAAAAAATGCTTATAGATTCTCATTGTCATTTAACCTATGAAATTGACCCTGCGGGGGTGGACGCGGTTATTGCGCGCGCCCGCGACGCAGGCGTTGGAATTATAATATGCCCAACCGCCGACCCAATCGATGTTCCCGCCGCGATAAAATTGGCGGACACGCGCGACAATGTCTTTGCGACAATTGGCATTCACCCCGAACACGCGGAATGCACCGCGGCGGATTATATTACCGATGAAATATTGGCGCACCCGCGGGTTTTGGGTGTTGGTGAAATCGGATTGGATTATCACGGCGATGATGTGCCGGCGCGTGATGCGCAAATAAAACTTTTTACCGAACAATTGGAAATGGCGCGCCGGGGCGGTTTGCCGGTGGCGATTCATACGCGCGACGCCGAAGAAGACACCGCCGCAATATTGGCCGATTTTCCGGAAATCGGGGGCGTTATGCATTGCTTTACATCCGGATGGGGGTTGGCAAAAAAAATGCTGGACCGCGGGTTTTATTTTTCTGCAAGTGGCATTTTAACATTCAAAAACGCGGGCGATATTCGTGATACATTTGCCAAGATTCCCGCCAACCGAATTGTGGTTGAAACGGATTCCCCATACTGCGCCCCGGTGCCATATCGCGGACGCGTATGCGAACCGGCATTTGTGGTTGAAACGGCGCGTGTTGTTGCCGGAATAAAAAATATACCATTTGAAAAATTCTGTGATATAGTTATGGAAAATACAAAACATTTGTATCCAAAAATAAAGATTTAACATGCCACGCAGTATGATAAAATTTGGTGCCGTTTCTGAAAACCGCAAGGCGCGGTTCAATTATACTGTCGAAGACACTATCGAGGCCGGAATCGCCATGACTGGTGCGGAAATTAAATCTGTGCGATATGGACTTGTCACGATTGTGGACGGATTTGTACAAAACCGTGGCGGCAATTTGTTTTTGGCGGGGGTTGAGGTTCAACGCCTGCCGACGGCGGCGCGATATATAAATTTTGACGAACGCCGCCCGCGCCAGTTGCTGTTGCATCGGGCCCAGATAAATCGTTTGATTGGCAAACTGAACGAACGTGGCGCAACAATTTTTCCATTAAAACTTTATTTCAACAATCGCGGGAAATTAAAGGTATTACTGGGGGTCGGGCACGGCAAAAACCGCACCGACAAACGGGAAACGATTAAACGCCGCGAATGGGAAAAAGATAAAGCGCGTTTGATGAAACGATAATATTATTATTTTGTATGCATTATATATGCGTTCCGGTCAAATGGTCGGCCTCAATACCTGTGATTTTTACATCGCAAATGGTGCGTTCGGGAATTGCCGCGCCGGCAATTTTCACCGGAATGTCGTCCGGTGTGCGTGCCATATTGTTTGATTCCACCAATACCGATGTCCGCGTGCCAAGCATGCCCGCCATAAATTCGCGCATATTTTCCGCCGCCGCATCGGTTATAATTTTAACCCGCCGTTTTGATTCGCTGCGCGCAATTTGCCCGGGCATTTCCGCCGCCACTGTGCCGGGGCGGGGCGAATACGGAAACGCATGAACACGAATCGGCTTTAATTCACGCACCAATGATAAAGTTTCGTTAAACAATTCGTCGGTTTCACCCGGAAAACCACAGATTATATCCCAACCGAAACTGACACGGCCATCCGCCAATTTTACCAATTCGCGCACCGTGTCCGCCGTGTGCCGCCGCCGCATCGCCCGCAAAATTGTGTCGGAACCCGACTGCATAGAAAGGTGCAAATGCGGCATAAACCGTGAATCGGTTTTCATCATTTCAATAATGTCGCGAATAATTGGCACCGCCGGGTCAACCGAAGAGAGCCTTAACCGCCGCATCGCCGGGACTTCGTCCAATAACCGCCGGCACAGGTTATTCAGCAAAAACGGCCGCCCATCATAAATTCGCACATACGACGCCGCATCCACACCGGTAAGGACGATCTCGTCAAACCCGTTTTGTGTCGCGCGGCACACGTCCGCCAATATATCATCATATTCAAATGACACCGCCGGCCCCCGCAAAAGGCGCGTCACACAATATGTACAATCGTGATTGCAACCATTTTGAACCTGGACAAACTTTTTCGATAATTCTGTGTTGCTGTCAAAGTTTCCCGCGAACGAATTGCCGCGCGTGCAGTTCGCCACCGCGCCCAAATATGCACTTGGGTTCATCTTTTGTTCATTTGGAATAATAACCGTGCCGGGAATTTTCTGAAATAATTCCGGGTTGCGTGTCGCGCCGCATCCGGTCACAAAGATTGTCGCGCCGGGATTTTCGCGTGCAATTTTGCGAACGGCCTGGCCACATTGGCGTTCGGCTTCGCCGGTGACGGAACAAGTATTCACGACGACCCCACAAATTCCGTGGGTTTCCAACATATTTTTTATCTTTTCGCATTCCAACGCGTTAAGTCGGCAACCGAAAGACAAAGTTTTTATATCATTTTTATTATTTTCTGCTTGCATTTTTGCCATCCTTGGGTCATTATAACGGGGCAAAAATATATTTCAACAAAGGATTTATAAATGGCACGCACAACAAATTCTGACACATTACCATTTGTGGAAAGCAGATATGAACTGGGGATGTTGGCATCGCAACGCGTTCGCGATTTGAACGGTGGGGCCACACCGGTTGTGGAACGCGGCAACGACAAACCGACGGTGACGGCGTTGCGCGAAATCGCAAGTGGAAAATTGGATGTCGCAAATTTGCGTCATGAATTTGTGCAATCTTACAAGGAAACACCGGCGGTTGAAAATGCCGAAGAAACGCTTGAAGTCAACAGTGTTGACCCGGCACTGCGCGAAATTGACGCAGAATTGGAAGAATCGTTGGTGACCGAAGACCCGGTTGATGCCACCGAATTGGTTGCCGAAGATGTCGCCGACGATGAATCAGACGACGAATAAATCCAATAAATCCGGAGATGTCGCATAGTTGGTCTAGTGCGCCACATTGGAAATGTGGTATACGGGCAACCGTATCAAGGGTTCGAACCGCAGCCGAAAGGCAGACGAGAGTCGGCCGGTGAGCAAAGCGAATGAGGCAAGGTGGCGAAGCAATCCCTTCATCTCCGCCAGAATAAAATCTTAAAAATCCGCGACTGCGGATTTTTTGATTTTATAGGCTTCGACACGGGATGTGTGCGAGCGCAGCGCAGCACACAATCCGCGAATAAACAATTAGAAAAATCATAAAAATCGCCGGAGTTCCGCGGTGTTTACGCGTAAAAAAACCAAGGTTTAAAGTCAACACTTTTTTCCAAAAATTCAAAAATTTTTTATTGCGTAAAAACAATCACTTATAAATTTTGAAAAATTTTAAATCCAAGGCGTAAAAAAACCTTGGTTTTTTATACACTTTTTATACGGGGAAAAAGTGGAGAAAATATGAAAAAGTTTTTATTTATTTTGATTGGTGTGTTTGTGATTGGCGTTGCGTTTGCCGCGGGTGAAAATATTCCGACAAGTAAGTCCTATGTGGATTCAAAATTGGGCGAAAAACAAGACACGATTCCGGCGAACGACGGTGCAACACAGGTTTTAACCAACACCGGCACGGCGGGCGAATATGGAACCAAAGGCATATATGACGCGAACGGCGATTATAGCGCGCAACAAAACGCATTGGTTGATGCGCAAACCATGAACACGGGCGTGCAAAACGCAATAAACACAGAATTCCGATGCGTTGAATGGGCCAACCCAAATGACCATACCAGCGAATGTTTGTTGATGGACGCATTGGGGTATTCAAATTTATTAACAAATCCCGCGGCAGTGAACAATTCAACCTTTGACCCAGAAACATCGATATTGTCAAACACATGGACAACGACTTCTACAAGCTTTCATCTGATGATATTTGAATATGAAAAAACATCATACGGTTCTTCAAGTATAATCCTTCATGATGCTTCCAATCGCGCCGCTGATATAGTAAAACAAACTTTTACCAGTGGTGCCGATAAACATTATTTTTATGTCAAACGCAATGGTACCAGAGATGTTGGTGCGTTTTTTCCGATTGAACCACTTACAACTTACACGTTTGTGGTCAAGGTTTTATCGACTGATATGTCCGTGGTTGGTGGAATGAAATTGCAATTGATGCTGGTTCGTGGGGAATACCCGTACGATGATATTATTTTGCCGGAAAACATGGTGTATATGCCCTGAATGTTTTCCACGTTGCATTTTCCACTTGCCCGGTGCGGGCAAAATCTGTATCATAGATTCCCGTAGAGCAGGGAAACAATTTATTATGAAATATCGTGGATTGACCGCCGCCGCGGTCGCGCAAAGTCGCGAAAAATATGGCGCAAACACTATGCCGGAACCACATGCGAAAACCGCATGGGAATTTTTATTGGATGTGTTTCGCGATAAAATAAACATTATTTTGTTGATAATGACGATTATATTCGCGGTCCTTGCGATATTGGGCTTTGGCGAATTGACCGAGGCATTGGGTATCGGGGCGGTCTTGGTTATTGTATGTGTTGTAAATGTTATTACCCACCTGCGCGCGCAGCACAGTACCATTGAACTGCGTCGCCGCGCATCAAAACAGATGTGCAATGTCGTGCGTGCCGGACGCGTGCGCAATATAGACAGCACAGAAATCGTCGTTGGCGATATAGTTTTAATTTCGGCGGGCGAAACAATCCCGGCCGATGGCTATATCGTGTCGGGACATGTGGAAGTAAATAATTCCGTCCTTAATGGCGAAAGTGACGAAGTTCATAAATCACCGGTTGCAAATTTCAAGTATAACCGCGATGCCACTGTGACGGCGGATGATTATACCGATGCGAATCATGTCTTTGCGGGAACAACGGTTCATGGCGGCGGGGGCGCAATGATTGTGACGCGCGTTGGCATGGATACCGAAAACGCAAAAATCTTGCGCGCGGTCGGCGATGTCCGCGAAGTAAAAACGACATTACAATTACAACTGGACCGGATTGCGCGTGTAATTGGAAAATTTGGTGCGATATGTGCGATTGTGGTTGCGGCCTGTATGATAATATTTCACCTGGTCGCGTCCGATGCGCACGGGGTTGGGAACATTGTTTATATTGTTGTGTCGGCAATAACACTGGCATTGACGATTTTTGTTGCCGCCGTTCCCGAAGGACTGCCGTTTATCATAGAAATCATTACATCCCAAAATGCGCACAAAATGACACGGGCGAACCTGTTGGCAAAAAATCCCCATAAAATCCCAGAGGCCGGAAATATACAATTACTCTGTACCGACAAAACCGGCACGATTACATTTGGCCGGATGCAGCCGGTTGCAAATTACCTTGGCGATGGGACAAATGTCGGGTTTGCGGTCCGGTCGATTGGTGCCACGGCCGAAATTGCGAATAATATCGTCCTTAACGGGCGTGCAATGTTGGATGCAAACGGCAATATAGTCGGCGGAAACACGACGGAAAGGGCTTTGTTCGGGGCAATGAATTTAACCGCACACCGCATCGCAACCATTCGCCGCGAAAATCATATTGTTGCAAAAATTCCGTTCGCCAGTGCGCATAAATTTTCGGCCACAACCGTGCGTGGCCCAAACGGCACGCGAACATATGTTATGGCGGCCCCAGAAATCATATTGGCGCACGCGAACCGGTATATTGATACGGACGGTGCGGTTCATTCTATGCGTGGGTCCAAGGTAAAACGTTTAATGGTGTCAAATGCGCGCCGCGCGATGCGTGTAATTGCAACCGCGTATTATGATGGCGCAATATCGGGTAATGCCGTGCCGAACAATTTGGTCTTTATCGCGTTGTCCATTATGCGGGACGAAGTGCGCCCCGGTGTTGCGGATGTTGTTGGCGCAATGCATGAATCGGGTGTTCGTGTTATGATGATAACGGGCGATAATTTGGAAACCGCGCGGGTTATCGCAACGGAATCGGGTATCATATCAAACGACCAAGACATCGCAATATCGGCCACCGAATTTGATGCTTTGCCGGATGCGCGGGCGCGCCGAATGTTGCCCAAGATATCGGTGATTGCGCGTGCAACACCATACACTAAATTGCGCGTGGTTGAATTGGCGCGCATGGATGGAATAAGTATAGGTATGTGTGGCGACGGCACGAACGATGCGCCGGCACTGCGCGCCGCCGATGTGGGCTTTGCCATGGGCGACAGTACCGATGTATGCAAAGGCGCAAGCGATATAATCATTGTCGATAATAATTTTATATCTATCGCGAACAGTATTTTGATGGGGCGCACATTTATGCACAATGTGGTTGGATTTTTGCGGTTTCAATTACCGATAAACTTTATCTTGGTCGCGGTCAGCATTCTGTTCCCGATGTTTTTAGGTTTCAATGCGATAATGGCGGTCCAGATTTTGATTATAAACATTATTATCGACAGTTTGAATTCTTTGGCCTTTGGTGGCGAAGCGGCGCGACCCGAATACATGCGCGAACCCGTACGCGGGAAAAATTCGCCATTGATTACGCGTGAAACATTGCGCGGTGTTATTTGGACAACGGTGGTGGGCGTGTTCATAGTATCCATTACCACAACGCCGGCGGCAATGCGTTTGTTTGGCAATGCGGACGTGGCGTTGTCGGCCCGTTTCGCATTGATAATTATTGTTGCGATGTTAAATGGTTTTTGTGTGCGTGCGCCGGGCTATAATATATTTTCGGGATTGCGTGCGAACCCAATGTTTGTGGCGGTGGCGGCGTTTGTATTTGTGGGAACATACCTTTGCGTGACATTTGGTGGCGCGGCATTACACTTGGCACCAATGGGGTGGGAACAATGGTTTGTTGTTGCGGGATTGGGATTATGCGTTGTTCCATTAAATATACTTTATAAAAGAATCTTTCGATAAAATCCCTTGACCGGGGTATGCGTTTTTGATAAAATAGCAAATGAATCGGATGGGAATCCGTTTCGGGGCTGTAGCAGGCCTATGTGTATCCGGTGCAAAGCATCGTAATCCGTTGCGATTTCCGTGTTTTTGCACCGCAATATTACCCCAATAGTGGTTGGGGTGCCGGTGGTGTATATATAAATATCATCGGGATCGTTGATACACATGATTTGCTAACACCCCGACCGTCAATTTCCATTGACGGTTGTTTTATACCAAAAAAGAGGGAATTCAATGAGCAAAAAATTACTTTTCGCCATAATCGCGACAATTTGCACCACCACCGCATTTGCAGATACCAAAACCGTCACCACCAAGGATTATGTGGATACCGCGGACGCATTAAAGCAAGATAAAATAGTCGGACATACACAATACCGGCCCGATTCTGTTATAACAGATACCACAAATGATGGCGTGCTGGGTAAACGTTTAACTTTGGGTAGTGATCACTGGCTTACCCCCGAGTTTTGGGCAGCTTATTTGGAAGCTGGGTCACTTACGCAAAATCCAAATGAAGATGTGCAAGAGATGGTAGAAGATGGAGAATTTACTTATGATGATTTGAGAAAATCGTTAGTCCAGGCAAATGTTTTGGAAATCGCATTATCAAGACTTACTAGCACAATAAATTTGAAACGTATGACCTGTGCGCGGTATGTTGAAAATGCCGCCCAAACGGCCGAAAATTGCCTGCTGTGGAACGTGGTGCAATAAAACGCCGACGAATGTTTTATCATAATACCAAAAACCACCGCTTTTGCGATGGTTTTTATTGTGTGTATTGACAAAAATAAATTTATGTATTATAATTTTGTCAAACAAAGGGATTATAATGCGTAAAATGTGTATTTTTTGCGGGCATCGGCCGGTGGACAAGAATAAAGAACATGTTATTCCGCAATGGTTAATACGTGAAACCGGTCGGACAAAATCCCCAATTATTGATACACCGGATAAAAAAATTCCGTTCTTGGCGTTTACTATGCCGGCGTGTACGGCGTGCAATGAACGGTATTCCAAAATGGAATCCGACGCGCAATCGGTAATGCAGAAAATTTTGGGCGGTATGTCAATAACCGCACCGGAAATCAACACATTGCTTGATTGGTTTGACAAGGTTCGCGTGGGCCTTTGGCTGGCGAACGCGTATTTGAATCCGCAAAAGTACGATTTTCAACCCAAAATTGCCATAGACACACGTGTCGGCAAACTGGACCGCGCATTGGTCGTGGAAAAGATAGATATGCCGGCATCCGACAAGGGAATTTTAATTGAAGGCATTTATTCGCCGATATTCATATATTCTCCGTCGGTTTTTCAAATGTTGATAAATAATTATTCTTTTACCAGTGCATCGTGTGCAAACCTGGTATCAAACAGGTTGGGTTTCCCGGTTATAAGCAATGTCACATTGGTGTCGGGTGGTCGTACGCATGGTAATTTGTGCCCCGGCCGTGAAAAAGTGACACACCCCGTTATCAAAGATTTTGCACCGTCGGATAACCAGATTATTTTATATCAACCGATTTTTTCTCAATTTCAAAAATCGCCACTGTGCCAAACAAAATATGTTCAAAAATACTCTTTGGACCATAATGCAGGTTTGGGCGGAATATTCTATCAACGCGGTGCAAATTCACCGGTTGTGTATATGTCGGGCGATGATAAAATCCGCCTGAATCCGCGACCATATCCCGATGATGACGCAGAATTGGATAAAATATATAAACGTATGTATAACCTGCAAATTGCGGTAAATAATATGCCCATACGTTTCGATACGGGTGATACCGTGGCGGATGCGCAATACGCGTTTTTGCGGAAATGTAAATCAGATTTAGTTGCAAATTATGTTAAAGATAATTTTAACGGCCGGTAATATACGATTTTCCTTGATTTTTCAAAATAAATGGTATAGTATGGCATCCGCTGGATAATATTTCAGGACTGATTAAGGCGCGGTGCGTTTTGGTCCCGCGGTCGATAAGGTTCCTGTCAAACGTCCGGCACAATAAAAAACCAAAAGGATTATAAAAATGGCAAGAGATGGGGCAAAACGTAATACCCGTAAATTGAAAATTGGCCGCCGGTTGGGTGTCAACCTGTGGGGCCAGGCAAAATCACCGTTTAACAAACGCAAATATAAACCGGGCCAGCATGGACCAACTTCGCGTGGCGGCAATATGACCGATTACGCAAAACAGATGCGTGCAAAACAGACCCTGAAAGGTTATTATGGCAATATCGGTGAAAAGAAGTTCCGTGCATATTATCTGGAAGCGGACAATATGAAAGGCGATACACCGGATAACCTTATCGGTTTGTTGGAACGCCGTTTGGACGCGGTTGTATATCGTGCGAAATTTGCACCGACGGTTTTCTCGGCACGTCAGTTGGTAAGCCACGGTCATATCTATGTCAACGATAAACGCGTGAAAATTGCATCTTACCAGGTTAAACCGGGCGATGTTATCACGGTAAGTGACAAGGCAAAACAAATGCCGTTGGTCGTTTTGGCGTTGGAATCGGGCGAACGCAATACACCGGACTATATCAATGTGGATTCTGCGAACTTTGTCGCAACATACACACGCGTTCCGGCATTTGCGGATGTTCCGTATCCGGTCCAAATGTCCCCAGAATTGGTCGTCGAATTTTATTCACGTTAATTTTGGAACGCAAAATTCAGAATCCGCCGTTTGGCGGATTTTTCTTTGATTTTCAATTCAATTCGTTGTATAATAATGCAAACAAAATAAAAGATTACAAAATGTCAGATAACAAGATTTATTTGTCGGGGATAAAACCCACTGGAACCGTCCATTTGGGCAACTATATTGGTATGCTGAGCCAAATGCGCGATATATCGCACGAACACAAAACGGTTATGTTTATTGCGGATTTGCACGCGTTGAATATTATGCGCGATGCGAATGCTGTGCGTGAACACACATACGAAATCGCCGCGATTATTATGTCTATGGGTTTTAATATGAACAATGTTTTAATGTTCCGCCAATCGGATGTGCCGGCCGTGTGCGAATTGTCAACAATGCTGACCAATGTCACGCCCAAGGGTTTAATGGATCGCGCCCATTCGTATAAGGCCGCGGTTGATAAAAACATCTCCGCCGGAAACGATACGGATTTGGGTGTGAATATGGGACTGTACACATATCCTATTTTGATGGCGGCGGATATATTACTGTATAATTCCGATATTGTGCCCGTCGGTGCCGACCAAAAACAACATGTGGAATTTGCGCGTGATATTGCGGGACATTTCAATACAATATACGGCAATGTGTTCCGGTTGCCCGAACCCCAGATTATGCCAGATGCCGGAATTATACCGGGATTGGATGGCCGGAAAATGAGTAAATCTTATGATAACATCATCCCACTTATGGCGCCAAGTGCCGAATTGAAAAAGCGTATTATGCGCATAATCACCGACAGCAAAACACCCGACGAATCCAAAGACCCGGATGAATCTACGATATATATGCTTTATCGTCATTTTGCAACCGCGGCGGAATCGGCCGATTTGGCGGAAAAATTCCGCGCCGGCGGTATGGGATATGGCACGGCGAAGACAATCCTGTTTGAAAAATTGGATTCTGTGTTATCACCAATGCGGGTCCAATATGAATATTTAATGGCGAATAGCAATGAATTGGACGATGCGTTGTCGAACGGTGCGGAAATCGCGCGCCGTATCGCGGACAAGACCATGACACGCGTGCGCCATGTAATGTTGGGAACAAAAAAATAAATAAAAAACAAGGAGAGAGCAATGAACAACAAAACAATTGGAATAATCGCATGCGCGTTGTGCGTGTTGGTGTTGGGGTGGGGCGCGGTAAATCGATTGGCCGAACCACGGACAATAAGTGTGAATGGTGAATGTTTGACATCCGCGCCAAAGGACAGAACCGCAATCACAATTCGGGTCAGTGTCACGGATAAAAGTGCGGCAAAATCTATGAAGGCGGCATCATCCAAGATTGCAGAAATCAACAAATACCTTAAAACACTGGATGTCCAGGTTCAAACCAGTGAATTTAATTCATACGAAAAAAATGAATGGAATCCAACAACGCACAAGTCTGATTTTGTGGGCATTGAAACAAATATCGCACTGGATGTTTCCGCGGCCAGTATTGATACCATTGAAACGGTCTTGACACAATTCGCGGGCCAACCAGATGTGTTTGTGACAAACCTGCGTATGTTCACATCAAGCGAAACAATGAAACCGATTCTGGAATCGTGCCTTGGGACGGCGGTTGAAAATGCGCGCGCCCGTGCGGACGCATTGGCCGCGGGCGTGGGTCGCCGTGCGGGTAAAATGTTAGCGGCATCCTATGGAACGGGCGGTTCATACGATGTGCGCCCAACGGCAAACTTCCGTATGGCAAAAATGGAAATGGCGGCGGTCGCGGATTCTTATGCCGGTGGCGCAATTACCGGTAAAGATACCGAGGTTTCCGTCACCGTTTCCGCAATATTCGAAATAAAATAAAATGCAAGAAATCATTGATGAATTTACGAACTATTTAATCAAGACGCGTAATTATTCGGGCCATACGGCGGCGGCCTATGGAATGGATATTGATGATTTTTGCCGATTCTTTGAACGTTTTAATGGTGCGGCGGTCGGTGTGCGTGATTTTGCGCGCGCCGACACAATTTGTTTTCGTGCATGGTTGGCGGACCGGCAAAAACGCGAATTAGCGTTCAAATCTACGGCGCGCGCGTTGTCGGCATTGCGCGGGTTTTATAAATATCTGGCAAAGCATTATGATATAAAAAATGATGCGATTGGTTTAATATCTTCGCCACGGATTCCAAAAAAGTTATCCAAGGCAATCGATGCATCCGATGTTGCAAACATGGCGGGCGCAATACGTGTTGTTGACGGGGCCGAACCGTGGATTGCGGCACGCGATTGGGCGTTGGTGACATTACTGTTTGGTTGTGGATTGCGTATATCCGAAGCATTGGCATTAAAAAATTCCGATGTTGCACATGCGCCGGAATCACTGCGCATTTTGGGCAAGGGTTCCAAGGAACGCATTGTTCCCGTGTTGCCGGCGGTGAATACGGCAATAAAAAAATATATGGACGTGCGACCCTGTGGAAACGCACCGGATGATGAATTGTTCCGCAGTGTTCGGGGCCTGCCTATGTCGGCACGCATGGCGGAAAAGGTTATTGAAAAATTGCGTGCATATTTACAATTGCCGGACTATGTGACGCCGCACGCATTGCGACACACTTTCGCGACGGCATTATTGTCAGATGGGGCGGATTTGCGCAGTCTGCAAGAATTATTGGGGCATTCATCGCTTTCCACTACGCAACTTTATACCAAGGTGAACATGTCGGAAATTATGGATATTTATGAACATTGCCACCCCCGTGCCGGGGAATAGAATTAAATTGACTTGTTTGTGCATCTGTGCAAAAATAGAAACATGACAATAAGGTTTATAAATTTTTACTGTTGTTGTTAAATTGTTTTTCTGCAAACATATTGTTTGCGTATTCTGTGTGATTTTGTTATTATAACCATTACGAAAAATATAAGGATTTTGTTATGCAAATAAAACTTTACAACACCATGACCCGCAAAGTGGAAGAATTTGTGCCGATTACCCCCAACCATGTTGGAATATACAATTGCGGTCCAACCGTTTATTGGGATCAACATTTGGGTAATATGCGCACATTTTTCAACAGTGATATGATGAAACGTATGTTTTTGGCAAATGGGTACACGGTGAATCATGTTATGAATTTTACGGATGTTGGGCACCTTACCAGTGATGAAGACACCGGTGAAGATAAAATGGAAAAGGGTGCCGCGCGTGAAAATATGTCTGTGTGGGATATTGCAAACAAATATATAAAAAGTTGCGTGAACGATATGAATTTGTTAAATATTATTCCACCGACCCATACACCGCGGGCCACCGACCATATCAAAGAACAAATAGAACTTATTCAAAAATTGGAAAAATTAGGCTTTACATATGAAATCCCAAACGACGGTATTTATTATGATACATCTAAATTGCCGGACTATGGCAAACTGGGCGGACAAAATTTGTCCGAATTGCGTGGCGGCGCGCGCATAGAAAATAATAATAAACGCAATATAACCGATTTTGCGCTTTGGAAATTTTCCCCAAAGGATAAAAAACGTCAAATGGAATGGGACAGCCCATGGGGCGTGGGATTTCCGGGGTGGCACCTTGAATGCAGTGCAATGAGTATGAAATACCTTGGGGAACATTTTGATATTCACAGTGGCGGTCAAGAACATATCAAGGTGCATCATACCAATGAAATTGCACAATCTGAACCAATCGTTGGTGCGCCATGGGTGCGTTATTGGGTGCATTGGGCTTGGCTGATGTTGCGCGATGGGAAAATGGCCAAATCTTCGGGTTCTTTTTACACGGTTCGTGGTTTGATAGAAAAAGGCTATGACCCAATGGCGTTTCGTTATTTGTTGCTTACGGGGCATTATCGTCAACCGATGGAATTTTCATTTGAATCTTTGGATGCGGCGGCGGCGGGCTATAAAAACATGGTTCGTAAAATTGCCGATTTAATGGCCGCGGGTGATACGGAACCGGTCAACCAAGATTTGTATAACGAATGGCATGACAAGATTCTGACCCCGATTTCTGATAATCTTAAAACATCGGAAACATTGGCGGCGGTCCAGGATTTATTGAAAAATCAGGTTGTAAATCCGGCAACAAAATTGTCGCTGGTCAATTTTATTGATGAATTATTGGGGTTGCAATTGATGGACCGTGCAAATAAATTGCGCGCGGCGGAATCAGAAACGGCGCCGGCGGATGTTCAAGAATTAGCGAACGCGCGGGCGGATGCCAAGAAAAATCGTGATTTTGCAACCGCGGACGAATTGCGTGCCAAGATAGATGCGGCGGGTTGGACGGTCATGGATACGCCGGGCGGATTCAAATTGGTTAAAAAACAGTAAAATATTTTACAAAAACCGCTTGAATATAACACATTTTGTGCTATATTAAGGCACGTTGCAACAAGAGGATTTTTTATGAATTACCCATATATGCCTAAATCCACTGCACTGTGGTTGATTGAAAATACGTCTTTAACATTTGAACAAATCGGCGAATTCTGCGGTCTGCACGAACTTGAGGTTAAAAATATCGCGGATGCCGAGGTTCAAAAGATTCAGGGTCTTGATCCGATTTTGAATGGGCAACTTACCCGTGAAGATATTCAAAAATGTGAATCTGATCCAAATGCGCGGTTGACATTGCGTGAAAATATTGTTCGTGCCCAAAATGCTCAAAATAAAAAGGGTGTAGGATACACACCAAAATTGCATCGCCAAAATCGTTTGGGCGGGATTTTGTGGATTTTGAAAAACTGTCCAGAATTGTCGGACGGTCAAATTGCGCGCCTTATGCGCAGCACAAACCCAACGGTTGCATCGGTGCGCAATAAAACGCATAAAAATTACAGTGATATTCAAATTCAAAGCCCGATAGTATTGGGGTTGTTGTCGGAATCTGCACTACACGACGCGGTGGCCAAGGCAAACCGCGCGGCGGAAAAGACAACCAAAGGTAAAAAGAAATAATTTATCAAACCATAAATCATGGGGTTTTTGATGTCCAAAAAACTTGATAGCGCAACCAAATTATTGGTGGATTCATTACCGGAAAACCTGCAAAAATTGGCGACTTCGTCATTGGAAAACGGGTATTTGTCCCAAATGGACTTTAATGCCGCGGTTGATGCCGACGAAATTCCCGACGAAGAACAATCCGAAGTCCAAGATTTCTTTAAACAAGATTTGGGTCTTGAATTTATTGAAAACGACGATTATCCCAAAGATTTGGAAAAGTATTATGATGAAGATTCCGATGAAAATGCGGAAAAATATCGCAATATTTTGAACGCCGATGCAGAACAGGTTGATATCAACGACGAAGACTATGAACATTATGCCAAGCAATTGGAACGCAGCCAAACCGGCAATCTGGTCTTGGGCGTCCAAGATTCTGTGCAATCGTATTTGAAACAAATTGGTATGGTGCAATTATTGACCGCCGCAGGTGAAGTCGCCATTGCCCAGCGTATAGAGGCCGCATCGCGTTTAATGATTTATGGCCTGTGCGAAAGCCCTATGACAATTCAGGCAATGCTTGATTGGTATCAACAATTATTGAATGAAGATATTCGGTTGCGATACATTGTGAATCTAGAAGCCATGTATTCGTCTGATTCTGAACAAAAATCTTTGGCGGCGATTTCCGAAACATTAAAATCCAAGGGCGTAGATCAGGTTGACGATTTGGACGACGATGATTTAGATGATTTGGAAGAAAGCGTCGGCGACGACGATGACGATGATGATGATGACGATGTTTTGGACGACGACAAGAAAGAAGATACACCGCGCGGCACATCTGGGGTTCCGATTCCGGTAATGGAAGAAGCATTGATGCCGATGATTATGGATTTGTTCGCAAAAATCAAACGCACATTTACCGGTATGCAAAAATTACAGAATATGCGTTTGGAAAATTTGCTGACTTCGTCAAAGCCGGACCAGGCACTGGAAGACAAATACAATAAAATGCGCCTGAACCTGTTCGAGTATGTAAGCAAGATTCGAATGAACGACGACCGCATCGCGGAAATTATGGAAAAATTGACCCAGCGTGACCAGTTGTTGATGGGGTTGGAAGGCAAACTGTTGCGCCTTGCCATGGCGAACAAGATTAAACGCGAAGATTTCTTGGCGGAATATGTTGGCAACGAATTGAATCGTAATTGGGTCAAGAAATTATTGAAACACAAAAGCAATACATGGGTCAACTTTGCTAAAAAGCACGGTGCCGACATTGCAAAAATCCAAGACGATATTCGTGCGATTGCGTTTGAAACCGGTCAACCGACCGCCGAATATAAAAAAGTTGTAGAATTGGTCCGCCGTGGCCAGAGTGAGGCCGCCCGCGCAAAACGCGAAATGATTGAGGCAAATTTGCGTCTTGTTATCAAATTTGCGAAAAAAAGCAGTAATCGTGGTCTGGGGCTGGATTTTTCCGATTTGGTCCAAGACGGCAATATCGGTTTGATGAAGGCGGTTGATAAATTTGACTATCGTTTGGGAAACAAATTTTCAACATATGCCACAAATTGGATACAACAGGCCATTTTGCGCAGCATCGCAGACCAGGCCCGCACAATTCGTATTCCGGTGCATATGATTGATAACATACACAAAATTCAACGTGCGTCGCGGCAATTTATGCATAAATATGGCCGGCAACCGACCGCCGAAGAATTGTCCAAAATTATATACTTGCCGGTGGAAAAAATTCACAAGGCCATGAAAGTGAACCTGCGTCCGATATCGCTTGAGGCACCCGTTGGCACCGAAGACGACAGTTCGCGTATGGAAATCATTGCGGATGAAACGGCAAAGAATCCATTTACATCGGCGGCGCAAAAGAATTTGCGGAAAATTGTCACACAAATTCTGTCTGAATTGGATCCCAAGGAAGAAACCGTCCTGCGCCAGCGCTTTGGTATGAGTACCAATAAAACCAGCACATTGGAAGAGGTTGGCGAATACATCGGTGTGACGCGTGAACGCATCCGCCAGATTGAACAAAAGGCACTGAACAAATTAAAGCACCCAACGCGGGCACGCAAATTGCGCAGTTTCTTGGAAGATTAAATAACCGGGGGCGTTTTTGCGCCCCCGATTATAACCAAAGGGGGCAAATATGAAAAATACAATTTTGTTTTGTACGGGACCTTCGGGTTCGGGAAAATCGTATTTTATCAAGAACACTTTACCGGATGGGTTGTTCTATAACCTAAAATCTGCGACAACGCGCGATATGCGTGTGGGCGAGGTTGATGGGCGCGAGTATTATTTTCGTGATGAAGCATATTTTGATAATACGCCATTGGTTACGCGTTTGTGGGTGAATCGTGATTTTTGGAAACCGGGTGACCGGAAATGGTTGTATGGTGTTCCGGAAAGTGAAGTTATAAGCCACCTGGGCCAGAATTTTACATACGATGTAATTCAACCGCAATATGTGCGCCAAATGATAGATTGGTTCAACATGCACGGTTTGGATACATCGTACACGTATAAAATTGCGTGGTTTTTGCCCCCGAAAAATAATTTTGATGTTGTGGCGGCGCGCGCAAATATGCCGAACGATATGGCGGTTCGTCGCCAGAATACGTGTGATGCAAGTGATTTTTTGGATGCGGCTATCTGGCCGGATTATATCTTGCGACCAATCACGGGCGATATGGATGCGCGTTTGATGCAATATATTGGCGCAGTATATGACGATATGATATGGCACCGTTCCAAAATCAAACCCAACCAACCCAAGAATGCGCGATAAAAAACACCGCCCGTTCGGGCGGCTTTTAATTATCCAACACGCCGGCGTGATAGACGGTATTGTTGTATGTTAAATTCAAACTGACGGTGCCGCCGTTACCGGCCTCAAGTGGCACATAGCATGTCACGCCGTTTTGCCTAATATTGATTGCCACACTTGTCACCTTGGTTGCAAACAGCGGAAATGATAAACCGGTACCGGTTTTTAATTGTGTGGCAAACGAACACAAATCCGGACACACACCATTATACGCGTGATCACACGCCACCGCATCCGGTTTACAGGCAACACGCGGCGTTGCCGCGGTACCGCTTGTGCCAGGTTTCCAATAATTTTCATATCCGGTTGTTACTTGTGTTGTCCCGGTTGGACATGTTGTAGCCAACTTGGTATCGTTTTTGAATATATCGGTCATATTGGATGTGTTGGATGTGCTTATATTGTCAATACCATCAAATAAGTTATATGGTATATATCCATCCAAATTAGTGCATCCATAAAACATCTCGTTAAACATTCGTGTTCGTGCGTTTCCGTGTATCCCATCAAATAATGTAGCTGGAATTAGACCACGCAGGTTGGTTGCGCCACGAAACGCCGAATAAAATAATGGTTGATCCGTTGCACTGGTCCCGTTGTTCAGTGTTGGAAACAAAGCGCCCAAACTGCCCGAAATTTCGTACAGGTATTCTGGTGTTGCATAACCACCATATATACTTATAACCGCATTTGCATAATTTGTATCTTTCTTTGGATACTGAGTAAAATTGCCGCTCAATCTAATGGTATAACATTCTTGGTTATCATAAAATTTGCGCGTAATTGCCATACGGTTGTTCAGGTTATTATTTCCTAATGTTTTGGTTTCTGTGTACCCGTCCCCCCAATCAATATACAAAGTTCCAAGTGCAGAAACATAAAAAGTAAAATCGTCTCCGTTTGATGGGAAATTACATACCCGCATTTCAAATTGTGATGGGACACATGTTGCACCGTTGTTTATAGAAATTTCATCAGCTGTGCATGCGACCGCGGGCGCGATATGAAGCGCGCCAAAAACACCGACAAATACGAGTGTCGAAATACGCAAAAAACGCACAAGATTCAACATGTTATATTTTTGCTGGTTTTTCCTTTCCTTATCTTTAATTTAAGGCTAGCAAAAATGCGCCAAACGGCGCAAGTATAAATATATATTTTTTACAATTTTTTTAGATTTTTTATATCTGTGCGGCAAGTGCGGAATATATCACACCCAAATCCGTCTTGATCAATGTTGCCGACAATTTATCGGGGGCGTCTGTTTGTTTTGCCGCCACCAATATTTTATCGAAACTGCGCACGAATTGTGTCGCCTGGGACCGGAATACAGAATCAGATTTTAACAAATCGCGAATCCTTTTTTTGTCGGCGGCGCGAACGATTTTCGCCATCCACTTTGCGAATATTGTTTTGTCGCCATCGTGATACTTTTTCCAAACAACATCTGGAATTTCACCACCCATAGCGCGGGTAAGGTCGATTGTCTGTTCATACATTTTATCAAATTCACGCGCACTGGCGTCCAAGAAATCGCGGCTGCTGGCGCCCGGGATCGGTGCCGCGGTGGTGGCGGATTTAATCGCCTCCATCGGGGCGGCGGCGCGCGCAACCATCATTTGTTTGTTCAATGTCTGCATCGTGTCAACGGCCTTGGCATAGTCAGACATCAAATCAATCATTTGTTGGCGCGATGCCCCGGCCAGGTTTTCCAATTTCAACGCAGATTCAGAAACACTGACCGTCGATTTTTCGACCGTATCGCGTATTGCGGCAATTTTTTCATCCAATTCCGATACAATTTTGCCAAGTCCAATTCCGGCGTCGCCCGATTGCCGCGCCAATTCGGGCAGGGCTTCATAGTATTTTTCAATCAATTCAGACAGCGGTTTTAACTGGGCGGTTGTTTGTTCCGACATTTTAATCAATCCTTCGGATTGGCCGGTCAATTGCGTGTGTGCCGCGTTCATTTCTATCAATGTTTCGCGCACGCCCGTCGCCATGGATTTAACCGATTCGGAAAACGCGTTTGCGGCGGTCTTGGTGTCTTTTAATGTTGTGTTCGCAACGCCAGATACGGTCTGTAATTCACCAACAACATCGTTTGCAAAATCCTTGATTTCGGTTTCAAAATGATTGGTCAAACCCGACAATTCGGACGATATGCCGCGCACAGAACTTTCCGTTTCGGTTGCACTGGTCATCAAAGATTCAACCGCATCGGTCAATTTCTTGATTTGTTTTTCGATGGACGATTCCGATAATAAAACCTGGGCGCCGACGACATTCGCGGTGTTCGTAAGGGTGTTCATCTGGGCCGTCAATTGCTTTTTGCTCTGTTTGCCGAAATTATCAAGTTTGCTAAGGTATGCATTTATAACCTTGTTATTTTCATCGATAACATTTTCATAATTTGATGCAGAATTTTTAATTTCATTAAATCCATCAACACTGTTTTTGGTCAATTCTGAAATTTGACCCTGGATAGTATTTGATTCTTCGGTCATTTTTTGAAATTGTTCTGTGTTGGATTCAAACGCACTACGCAATTGGTTTTCAAGGTTTCCACTGGCATCGGTCCACTGTGCGATTTTTGTGTCGATTTGTGAAATTTTGTCGGTGGAATCGTTTGTGGTTTCGGTTATGCGCGCCAATGTTTCGCCAACGGTTTGTGCAAATCGGTCTGTTGCCGATGCGGCGTTTTCCCACGATTTGGATGTCACCACCTGGGTAAGGCCGGAAATAGTATTATCCATGCGCCCGGTCATTTGAACCACGCGTTGAATCGCATTGTTTGCAACATCAACCAATTCTGTATTGTGCGTGTTCAATTCATCACGCAATTTCTGGGCAGATTCGATTTGTGAATTTAATGTTGCCTGCATGTTTTGGAAACACGCAATAATGCGTTTAATTTCATCCGCCATTATTACCTGTAATACGCGTGACGCATCGGTGATTCGCGCACGGTCGGGCGCGGTCATAATCGATATGACCGATTCCATAACGCGCTGGGATTTTCGCGATATGAAAAACAGCACAATCAACGCGATAAACATTAAACCCATAACCGATATACCGGCGATAACCAAAATATTGTTTAAATCCATTTCCTTTGCCCCCCAAAAAATAGAACATATATGTTCTTGCAGTTTCTGACACTTTATACTAAAATTCATAAAATAAAGCAAGGATATAAATGATAAAAAAAGATAAACTTTCACCCGAACAGGAAATTGCCGCCGAACCAACACTTAATGTCTGGGTCCAGGCAAACGCCGGCACCGGAAAAACCAGTGTTTTAACCGAACGGTTGTTGCGTATATTGTTTCGGGCCGATGAACCAATGGGTGGAATTTTATGTTTGACCTATACCAACGCGGCGGCGGGCGAAATGCGTAATCGTATTTTGGCGGCGTTGCGTCGTTGGGCAATGTCAAATGATAAAGATTTGTGCGAATTATTGCGCGGGGTGACAACAAATAAAAATCCAACGCCGGCGGATATATCGCATGCGCGCGACATATTTTTTAAATATATCGACACACCGGAAATATTAAAGATAAAAACTATACACGGTTTTTGTGAAGAAATTTTGCATCGTTTCCCGACCGAGGCCGGCCTTTCACCATCTTGGTCTTTGATATCCGATGCACCGCAACAGGTTTTGTTAAATGATGCGTTAAATGCGCTTGTAAATTCTCCGTCAAACGATGCGCGAACGGTTGGGGCGTTTAACCATATTGTTGGCATAGTATCTGAATATAAAATCGATGATTTATTAAAAAATATTGGTCAACAATACAAGCACTTTTTTACGGTGAATAATTTTGATAACTATCGCGAATACTTTATTGATACGATTGAAAAAATTCTAAATATAAAAAATAAAAATTATACACAAAAAAACGATGAAAAATTGCGTTTCATCGTTGAAAGCGCAAAAAACGAAAAAAAGATCGGTAAAAAACTTGAAAACCTGATTCGCCTTACCGAACAATATATTAAAAACACAATAGATTTTGAAGAATACAAATCTGCGTATTTAACCACGGCCGGAACGATTATCCAGGGAGGTCTAAATTATGATTATTTAGATGCGGAAAAAGAACGTGTGTTCAACGAAAATGTGTATCGCATAAATTATAAAATTTATACGGCGACAATTGCGTTGTTTGATTTGTCGGCGGCATTTGCAAAAAAATATATGGAATTGAAACAAATTCATAATGTGTTGGATTTTGAAGATTTGATTTTATACACACACCGTTTGTTTTCAAACCCGGAAAATATGGGCTGGGTTTTATCCCAGATGGATTTGTCCTTGTCGCATATCTTGGTGGACGAGGCCCAAGATACCGGCCCATTGCAATGGGAACTGTTGCAAATGTTGTCTGGGGATTTCTTTGCCGAAGGCGATAGAACGAATTTGCCGCGTTCGTTGTTCGTTGTGGGCGATACAAAACAATCAATCTATGGATTCCAAGGTGCCGACCCGAACGCGTTTGCGGCAAGTCGCGAACAAATATCGGCCCAAATTAAAAACAACGCGCGCCAAATACGCGAAGTACCACTGACGCAAAGTTTCCGTTCGGTTGAACCGATATTGCAAACGGTCGATATGTTTTTTGGAAACGAAAATGTTGCCGCGCGCACGGGCTTTGTAAACAATCCGCATAAATGTTTTCGTGTTGGTGATGTGGGCGCGGTTGAATTGCATGGACTGTGCACACCGGGCGAAAGGCAAACGGAAATCGCCCGCAAAGAATACATTCGTGATATTGCCGATAAAATAGAAACATTATTGTTGGGCGGTAAATATGAACCGCACGACATTATGATTCTTGTACAAAATCGGAATCCGCTTGCGGTTCCGATGGCAAATGAATTAAAGCGTCGCGGCATAGATGTCGCGGGCAGTGATCGCGTCATTTTGCCAAATTTCCCGGTGATTCGCGATTTAATGAACTTGTTGCGTTTTTGCATGGATAATGACGATGATTATTCTTTGGCGTGTGTGTTAAAAAGTCCGTTATTCGGATTAAATGACGATGCGTTATATAAAATATGCATGGCGCGAAATAATGAAACGGTGCGTCGCCGTCGTGAAAATCCGGAGGCACCGCGCGCAACAATTCGTGAATTTGTTAAAAATATGTATCCAGAAATATATTCGTGCCTGGTCGATTTTGTGGCGCGTGCGCAAATCGATGGACCATACAGTTTCTTTACATACGTATTAAACACAAATAAAACGCGTGAAAAGTTTATTGCGGCGCTTGGCCCCCAGATAATAGATCCATTGGAAGAATTTATTACCATGTGTCTTGCGTATGAACGCACGCGTCCTGGGGGGCTTAGACATTTTATAAAGTGGTTTATTACCGGAAACAGTGAAATAAAACGCGATATGGATTCGGGGTCTGGGGTTCGTATTGTCACTGTCCATGGCAGTAAAGGTCTGCAATCGCCCGTTGTATTTTTAATAGACACAACATCGGTTCCAAAATCACACAATATATATGATTTGCCCGATGCCAATATGCCGATATGGCTTTGGACGCCACACACCGCGGATGGCGTGACACCACAATTATTAAACATTCGTGATAAACAATTGTCCAAAGATATCGAAGAAAGTTTTCGTTTGTTGTATGTGGCGATGACGCGTGCGCGTGACGAATTGTATATTTATGGGTTTACACCAAACAAATCCGCCCCAGAAATATCGTGGCATTCAATGTTGTGGGAAACTTTATCGCGGGCGCCGGGTATAACGGTTTCAAATGATTTAATAAGGATTTCAAACGATGACGGCAATGTTAAATGATTTAATATCTGTGCGCACACACCAAGAATACGCAACCGCATCGGGGCGTCGCACGCACGCACAAATGGCGCATGTCTTTTACACCAAAGATGGCTGGACGGGCGATACAGAATTGATAAAACAAATTTCTGGGATTCCAAATATGTCGGAATTTTTTGGGCCACTTTCCAGGACCGAGGTTCCAATCGCGGGGTATGTCGATGGAAAGTTTATAAGCCGTCGCGTTGACCGATTGTATGTTGATGATATGGCGCACAAAGTGGTTGTCTTGGATTATAAAACAGATGTAAATAAAAATTTGTTCCGTAAAAAATATACAGAACAATTAAAAGAATATTATTTATTGTTAAAGCAAATTTACAAAAATTATTCGATTGAATGCAATGTGCTTTGGCTGAATGATTTTACACTGGAAAACATAATATAAACGGGTATAATACTGGCATGCTTACGAACCTTAATATTTCTAATATTGTTTTAATAGATAAACTGAACCTTGGGTTTGGTGTGGGTTTAAATATTTTGACCGGTGAAACGGGCGCGGGTAAAAGTATATTGCTGGATGCGCTTGCACTTGCGTTGGGTGCGCGGTCGGATATGGGGCTTGTGCGACATGGTGCAGACATGGCATCCGTGGTCGCGGAATTTGATGGGGCGAATGATAAAATATATTCGATTATGGACGAGGCGGGCATTGAACGCGATACAAACATTATATTGCGACGCACGCTTGGCGCGGATGGTAAAAGTCGCGCCTGGGTCAATGACACGCCGGTATCAATCAAAACCCTTAAATCAATTGGTGATGAATTGGTGTCTGTGCACGGTCAATTTGCCAACCATGCATTATTGAACCAGGCAACACATCGCGCAACATTGGATGATTTTGCATTAAAAAACTATAATGATTTTAATGTGTTGTTAAACGATGTTCGCGAAACGTATCACGAATATCACACATTGGCACAACGCTTGAAAGAAACCGAAGATTTTATTGCGCGCAATGCAACGGAACAAGAATACCTTGAACACAATGTTGCGGAATTGCGCAAATTGAATGTGCAACCGGGCGAAGAAGAAGAATTGGCTACGCGCCGCGCCGATTTAATAAATGCCGAAAAAAACGCCGCGATATTGACCGATGCGGCAAATGCAATTGGCGCGGGTGGCAATACTTTGGATGCCCAGATATTTGCGGTTGCACATATTTTGGAACGCATAAAAACCGAACCAAATCCATTTTCGGAACAAATAGACGCACTTTATAACGCGGCGGAAATGGTTGCGAATGTTGCGGGCGCGATTTCACCCGACGAAATCGACACAGACACGGTCGATTCAATCGAAGAACGTTTGTTCGCAATACGTGCGGTGGCGCGCAAACATCATGTCACTGCGGATGAATTGCCAAATAAACTGCACGATATGGAATCGCAATTAAATACTATAAATAACAGTGACGCCGAATTAAAAAAATTGCGCGATGCCGTTGATGGGGCGCATAAAAAATACGTGGTGTGTGCGGCGAAATTGACCGATGCGCGTCATGTGGCGGCGGCGAATATGCGCGAACGCATTTTGCGTGAATTGCCAGATTTGAAATTGGCAAATGCGGATTTTATGGTTGAATTTTCACAAATTGCGCCGTGTGCATCCGGTATGGATGACATAACATTTATGATAAAAACAAATCCAGGTATGCCATTTGCCCCATTGCATAAATCGGCCTCGGGGGGTGAATTGGCGCGTTTAATGTTGGCGATGCGCGTGGTGTTGGCAACGGCCGATAAGGCGCATACATTTGTTTTTGACGAAATTGACACGGGAATAAGTGGCGCCACCGCTTCGGCGGTGGGGGAACGGTTAAATCGCCTTGCCGCCGGGGGCCAGGCATTGGTTATAACCCATTCGGCCCAGGTTGCAGGCTTTGCCGACCGGCATTTCAAAATTGAAAAGAATTCCAAGGACAATATTACAACAACCACAGTTCGCGAGATTTCCGGGGCCGAACGGCTAAACGAAATCGCCCGAATAATCAGTGGTGCGGAAATAACCCCCGAATCATTGGCCACCGCCAAGACATTGATGAAATAAAAATCGCCCATTTGGGCGGTTTATATATTCATTTGCATTTGTTGGTTTTTCAATTGGTATTCGCGCACATTTAGATTTGTCTTGGCATTCAACCATTCCGCGACCAGATGCCTGTGACAAAACTTTTCCGGCGATTCAAAGCATAACAAAACAACATCGGTTCCCATTTGCTGTAATTGTTTTGCAACATCGTTTGGATTCAACACATTTAAAACGGTTTCATAATATTTTTCTGCATACCATTTTTCAGATAAATTATTGTCGTGCCATTCGCGCCACCACGAATATTTGGGCGCCAATTTTTTATACGTTTTTCCGGTATAACCACTGGGCGACCACCCAGAGATTCCAACAGGCGTTAGATGATTTAATTCATAATCATGTATTTTTGCCCAATAACCCGTATAAATCATTTTGTTTTATCCTTTATCTTTTTCTCAAACCTTGTTTGTTGGGCAAGATAACGAATTTGCAACCAGTTATAAATTTCCAATATATCTTCCGCCCATGGGGTGTGAAACACGGCGCGTGGCCGTGCCAGGCATGAAATTTTCTTGCCGTCTGGGGTTGCTATTTCATATCTGCTAAAATGGCGTGATACCGTGGTGACAGAAATGTCCACCAATGGTTTGGAACACGAATCAAAAACTTTATAATATTTTGTTGGTTCATTTAGATATTCTGTATAATTGCAAAGTTCAATTTTAATATTTGGTTGTACAAATATGTCCGACATTTTTGCTTTATAATCTTTATTTATTCTGCACATGTTCGCTCCATTTATTTTATATTTTTTTGATTCCGTCTGCAAATTCAATGCTGGCAATTGGTTGTGTGGCATCGATGCTTGATATAATCGCGCCATTTGCCGCGCGCGCAATCGCATACCCGCGCGACAAAACATTTTTATAACCCAAAGAGTTTAGCATTTGCGCATTGTGTTCAACGCCGCGTTTCATATTTGCCATTTTATTATTCAATATGTCTGGCATACGCGCAACAATGTCCATTTTACGACGCGCGTCGGTCATTTTCGCGTTTATAATTATCCCCAGTGTGCGCGTAATATCGTCCAACCGTTGTGCGCGTTCCATAACCATTTGCCGCGGGCTTTTGATATTTATATTTTCAACGCGTGCGCGTGCATTTGTGATGCGCGTTGTAAAATTCACAGAAAGCCTGTGTCCCATATTATCAATTTCTTGGACCAGTGATATTTTTGTTGGAACGACGGCCTCGGCTGCACCGGTTGGGGTTGGTGCCCGAAAGTCCGCCGCAAAATCAACCAGCATCCAATCTGGTTCATGTCCGACACCGGTTATAACGGGAATTTCACTGTTTGCGACGGCGCGCACGACAATTTCTTCGGAAAACGGCAACAGGTCTTCCAACGAACCACCCCCGCGCGCCACAATTATAACATCAACATTTTTTGCGCGGTTAAAATATTCCACACCGGCGGCAACCTCGGTGGCGGCGGTCTGTCCCTGGACGGTGGCGGGGTACAGAATCACGCGCACCGGGAACCGTTCGCGCAAACGATTTTGAATATCTTGGAATGCGGCACCGGTCGGACTTGTCACTACGCCGATTGTTGTTGGCAATTTTGGTAATGGTTTTTTGCGCGATGCATCAAATAAACCTTCGCGTGATAATTTCTGTTTGCGTTCTTCCAACATTTTAAGAATCGCACCGACGCCCGCCATTTCTATGCTTGCGGCAACAATTTGATAATTGCTGCGTGCCGGATATGTAGTAAGGCGACCGGTAATAATAACCTCCATCCCGTCGGTCAAGGCGAAATTTACGGGTGTCCCACGCCATATAATAACCGACATCGCCGCACCGGAATCTTTGATAGTCATATACATGTGTCCCGATGTTGCGCGCGTAATCTGGGATAATTCGCCACGAATCTTGATAACTGGAAATGCGGCTTCAACAACATTTTTAAGTAATGCCGACGCATCGGTCACAGAAAAAATCATATCAGGTTTTACAAATGGTTCGGGTTTTTGCATAACACATACCTTATAATTCGGTCAGTGGCCAACGCGGACGTGGTGCAATCGGTTCACGAACGACATTACCAATTTTGTAGTTTTCCAATCCAGCCCAGGCAATCATTGCACCATTGTCGGTGCAAAGGCTCATTGGCGGGGCGGCAAAAATCATATTATGTTCATGCGCCAGGCGTTCCATCGCGTTTCTTATTGCGCTGTTTTTCGCGACGCCCCCCGCCACAACCAGTGTCTTGGGTTTAGCATTCAACACGACATCAGATTTCATCGCATGCCCAAGGCGGTTTATAATGCAATCTACAACCGCCGCCTGGAACGAAGCACAGAAATCATTTATAAATTCATCGGACCACGGCGCGGGCGTGCGTGATAAAAATGTCCGTGCGGCGGTCTTAATGCCACTAAACGAAAAATCACAGCCGGGTTTGTCACATAATGGACGCGGAAAATCAAATGCGCATGGATTTCCCAACGCGGCGCGTCGATCCACAATCGGCCCGCCCGGATACCCCAGGCCCAACATTTTTGAAACTTTATCGAATGCTTCGCCGGCACTGTCGTCCAATGTTTGCCCAATCAAATCGTATTTGCCAACCCCGCGCACCAATAAAATTTGGCAATGGCCACCCGACGCCAGCATAAGCAAGTACGGAAATTCCACCGTCACCGGGGCCGCCGAATTGTCCGCCGTTGCCGCGGCAAGGCGCGGAACCAACGCGTGGCCTTCTAAATGATTGACGGCAACCAACGGTTTGCCGGTTGATTGTGCGATACCCGTTGCCGCCATCCAACCGACCAATACCCCCCCAATAAGGCCCGGGCCCGCCGTCGCCGCAATAACATCAATATCGTCAATTGTCATATTCGCGCGGTTCAGTGTTTCATGAATAACCGTGTCAATTGCCAATATATGTGCGCGTGCGGCCAATTCCGGCACAACGCCGCCGTATTTTTGGTGTTCTGGAATTTGTGAATAAATAATATGCGCAAGTATGTTTTTGTTTGAATCGACTATTGCGGCACTGGTTTCGTCGCACGAAGATTCAACACCCAAACAAACGGTGCCGCGTGCGGCGGTGCCGGATGCCCCCATATCCATATGAATAATTTTTTCGTCTGTCATTTTTTTATTTCCAAAATCATTATACCCAGATTGTTTGTATTTTTCATCATTTGTTTTGCATATTCAACAAAATTCATATCAACCACGCGGCCACGCCTTTTTGATGCGTGGCGCAACCGCCCATCTGGCAACAAGAACCCCATGTGCCGAATTGCCAAATCTGTACCGATTTTGTTTTTAATACCGTTGTCGCCACGCACAAACAATACAACAACCGGCCGGTCAACCACAATATCCAACGCGCGGGAATAGGGTATATATTCTAAATCTATGGTTTGTGGTGTCGCGGCCACATTTATACCATACATCGTCTTGAACCATTTTTGTTTATCGATTGTGACACGGCGTCCAGATGTTGGGCCAAATTTTCGCGTAATATTTTTGACGATATCTGAATTATTTGTCATCCAATCGGTTTCAATAAAATGATTGCGATTTACAAAATCGACATTTCCGTCACGGTATCTTATTTTCGTAAGTTTATCTATATCGCCACCCGCCAATGCGGTTTCAACAAAAGTGGTGCAATCAAACGCATCAAAACGAATATTGGGGTCTGGGTCCGGGGGCGTGCCTTCGCCCAACGGGTTTGCAACGTATTTTGCCCCAATGTATTTTTCGCCGATATATTCGTTATGATTATTGCCCGCACATCCAACCAGTAAAACGCACAGTAATATCCGCCACATTAAATGTTTTCTTTAAGTTGGATGCCGATTAAACAAAGTTCCACCGCGTCACGCACGGCCATTTCCGATGAATCAGGCAGTTCCGCCATTTTATCAACACATTTCACTAACAAATCAAGATTTTTATCCGAAGCGGTTAAAATCTTGGTGGCATCGACACGACGTTCAATCGACGCGCCCCGCCAATTCTTTAATTGACCAGATTCCAGGGCGGTTGTTTTCTGGGTTTGAATAAACACCAGGGCAAAAAAGACCAACGCCGCCACACCGATTAAAAACACCAGATATTTTTTTATAAATTTTATCATTGTTCCCCCCGTTTTAATTATTCGCACCGCACCAACCACGCGTCATAGTCCGGATTCTGGACCGGATTTTTTCCTGGGTTGTTTCGATTCATCCAATTTGAAAATATTTTTGTATCGTTGTTTGCGGTAATCTCTATAAACGCATAGAAATTTTCCGCCTTGAATGGGTCACTTTGTTTGCATGCGCGCACGGTTATATTCAGTTTTTCGAACTGTGCGCTTTGTTCGACGGGAATGTTTAGTGTTTGTGCTTTGCCGGCGGCCTTGTTCATAACCTGGATAACCGCAGTATTACGATTAGTATACGCGTTCGCGCCCGTCGCCAAAACCGCGCCACAGAGTAAAATTAAAAAAAATCTTGAAATTTTCATCATGGTTAAATACTACCGCCATATCGCCAACAAGTCAAATTAAAAAAAGTGGCTAGTGCAAGTGGTTAGTGTTAGTGGGGGTATTTATCGTTGACTTGCCTTGATTTTATAGTATCATACCCACAAAACCAAAGGATATTAGAATGGCAGATAACGATAATTTTGAAGAAAAAGAAATACAATCTGATGACCCAATGATCCAAAAATGTTTGGATATTATCCGTGATAAAAGGGCCTGGGTGGAAGATTTATGTGATAATGGTATTTACAGTGTATATATTGGTAGGAAAAAATATTTTCAAATTCAGAGATGTTATAATAGTGGTACGAAATACAATATAGACATAAACTACCAAACTTATAAGTTTTATGGGTCACGACCGGATTTGGAAGAATTGTATAGGTTGTGTAATTCTAAATATGCCGACAAATCAAAAGAAAGACAACAAAACGCACTTGATTTTTTGCGTACCAAGGAAAGTACCAAGGAAAGATGCAGAATAAAACCTGGGGTGCTTTTTATGATTGCGGGAATACTGGTCATGGCTGCAGCGATTGTGAAATATCAAAAAGACCAAAAAACGCAACGCGTGGAAGAAAAAGTTAAAGCATATGAAAAAACTCTGCCGGCGGATTATTTGGAATATAAACAGGCGGTTGAACACTATCGCGACAGTTTAATGCACGCCAAAGGCCGGTAAACAAAAAAGGAATAAAATGCCAGCGCAATCGATAAATGAATACACTGAAATGATGTCTGAACCCGGGGTTAGCGTTTCCAAGGTCGACCTGGGGGATTTTTGTGGCTTTATGGATGACCGGCGGGACAACAGTTTTATTATATCCAAAGATGGCGAAAAAGTATTCGGTATTCGGAATTCGCACATATACTTTGGCCGCATTATTAGAATCAAAATGAACACTATCACTTTGTATGATCCGCACGACTATCGGTCTTTGGTGACCAAGCGGTTCGGTCAAAATGGTTATAAAGAACTGTATAAATTGCAACGTGCGGTGGAAAATATCTATACAAAACAAAATGAATACGAAAAATCCAATATGTCGGATGTTCGTGGTCAGATGTTTCGGCATGATAACGGTCGGCAATAAAAAGGATAAAAAATGAATCAAACTGACAAGAAAACCGTGGTAACATTGACCAATATTCCACAGGGTTTGGGTGAACGAACGAAATTGAATTGTGGCGAAATAACCGAAAAACAGAAACAAGATTTCTTGGCCTCAATTATGCGCTTTGACCCAGAATCAACAAATTTTGCCAATCATTGTGGGTTTAATTTGTATTATGATAAATTTAATGCTTGGGTTGCTCCGTTTGGTATGAAAAGGAACTATAAACCACAATATCGCAGAAATGGTGACAAAGAAATGGTAATAGAAACCATGCCTATGAAATCCCCAGAATGCGGTGCATATGAAAAAAGCGAATGTCCAAAATATTTAGCAGACGGCAAATGCACATCGCCATTGGTTAAACGGACCGTTGGTGCACTGTTGTTCCCCGATAAATATGGGAAAGAAAGATAAAAATAAAAGGATAAAACAATGCGATTACAATCATCTGTTCATTTTGAGATTTTTTCCGAGCTGTTTTATTTGAAAAATATATCCGACCAGACTGGATACAAGCAGCTGTTGACACCGGCATCACGCAGAGCCTCCATAGCCGCGCAATTACGTGACGGCACATCAAAACAACCCCAGGACCTGTTGGAATCTGTCCGCGATTTTTGTTTGCATATTGCGACAAGTGCCGAAGATTCCTTTTACCTGGACAAACTGACATACTTGGTTAAATTGTATCGCAAGGTTAGAATTGCCGATACTGATGACAAAGAGTATTTTCAACATCATGATTTTAATGGTGACAAATTTGAATTTATACTGGCCACAAATGATAAATTGATATACCCACGCGATATTAAAAGTGCTTTGCGTGTCCCATTTTATTTTAGCAGCATTATAAGCGATAAAGAATTAAAGTCGGATACCCCAGTATATATAGAAAAATATGACACACATAATGCCGTTGTGCGACCATTGACAATGCAAGATAGGGTCGTTGATAAAAATTTGAACCAAATTTGGCCACTGGATACAAGAGAAACTCCAATGGGGTTAAAGAAATTGCTAGAACAAACAACCGAAAAAGTGAGATAACCAATACGGTAAAAAATAAAAAGGTATTAAAATGAACGATAATGAAGTAAATAAACTTATTCGTTATATATTAGAACATAAGCCACCAAAGTTTCGTCTGCGCATAGAATATTTAGGAAAAGAAGTATCAAGAGCCGAACTTTTCGATATCGCGTATCCATTTAGGTATAATGATAGCGTTTTGCATTTAGGTAAAAAAATAAAACTGTCTTTTAATATGCTTGACACGTGTCAACGTTGTAAAGATGAAATCAATATAATGACATCTTTAACTAAATCAGATGTTGCATCAGAATTACTGCAACATCACACCATTCAACCGGGCAATTATAGTATGGATGCAGATACTAAGAAAATGGTGATCAAGGCGTTTATACAGCAAAAGAACAAAGACATTCGTATCAGAAAATTTCAAGACGGGATCTATGCTGTGTTTCATCAGTTGGCGCACTTTGGTAAAAAAGCACAAACAAATAATCGATAAAAAAAAAGGAAAATAAAAATGTCTTATTGGTTTTGGGATGATTGTGGTGGTATGTCGGATTTTCAACAGGAGTATGTTGCGGCATTCCTGGATGGTAAAATGCCCGATTTAATGAACGAAATTATGGAAACCGCCAACAAGTTCAACAATGATGTTTGTAAAAATGATGTCCGTAAATCTGATATTCCAAATACAGAATACATAACAATAAACGCCAATGGTATCTTTGTTGGTGGTAAACCATCGACACATTATCGTGGTGAAAAAATAAAGTCCTCGGACTTGGCAATTAGCATTTTTGGTTCCATACAAAGAGAAATCAATCCAAATGTTCAAGAATTACATGTTTTGTCATCTGAAACCAGGGGGCATCGTGCGCAAACTGGGAAACCAAGTGCTGAACCTGGCGAAAATGCATGGTATCGTGTGAAATTTAATGATGGAACAATATCTGATTGGGTTTATCTTTCATCACAAGGCAGTGGCCCAAGTTGTGCACGAATTTGTGCATATATTTGTGCAGATGATGCCCGCTATGGCCACCAATTTCTTCCTGTAGAAAAGCCGGAAGAAACAATGTCCGCTTGCGAAAGAATAAAAAGATTTTTTGGTAAAAAAACAACCGAAATTTCGCGATAATAAAAAGGCAACAAATGTCGAATTCGTATGATAAACATGTCTATAGGGTTAAGTCGGATGAAGAAATGGCAAAGATCGCGGCCAAGGCCGAGGAAGAATTTCGCGATCAACAAACAATCGAACTGAATAAAGAATTGGACCGGCATAAAACCGAACTCGATCAATTGCCGGAAATATTTCGTGTCCGAATTGGTGCCTTGCAAGAAGTCAACCCAGAAAAATTTTCGGATTGCCCCGAACTTACCCTGGCCAGTTTGGCGGCCGCGCGCCTGGTTCGGAGTTTGCCGGACAAATTCCGGGATATTTCAAACACATATTATAACGAGGTTATTTTTGAATATGGGATATTGTGGGACGTTATCAAACCGAACGCGGTATCAAAATTGGTGTATGCATATCGCGATGATGTAAAAAGCGGCGCAATTGATAAAAATGGTAATGTTAAAAATCTGACAAAATCCAAAGTTATGACACTATGTCACGATTCCGAAGAATACGGCCGGCCGTGTGATGCCAATGGTGTGTATTTTCGGTTTAACTGTAAAAAGCCAAAATCGGGAATAACCCTTAAACAAATTATTCGCAGTCATATACGACCATACAAATACTATTCCGATGATAACAAACTGGTTGGATCCTATGTCATGCATATGCCGAATGAATTTGATGGGCGACCATGGCCCAGTATAAAATTTACCCCATCTGTTGGAACGTATGTCGAAACCGCGGTTGGTGCATCAATTCAGATATCGTACGATTATCAAACCAATGTTTGGATGGTGTTCCGTGGTGTGCAAATCGATGTGCCGTATAAAACCAAACCCAGCGAGATTGAGGCAATTGTTGATAAATACCTTAACGCATGGCATCAATTGGTGGCGACACGTGGGCATCTTGTCGCCGCAGATTATAGCGATTAAACAATATGAAAGGAAAATAAAATGATGGATAAAACAAATTCAAAAACAATTCCAACACCATTGTTCGAGGCATCTACGGCATACAAACGTCTGTGTGGCTTGCAATGTGATATTAAAAACAATGATGTATATGGGCTTTATGTTTATATGCGTGGCGATGGGGTCGCGTTGGTGCAAGACAAAGATACCGATTTAGGGGTTGAACAATATCATTTGGCCAATGGGGATTATTGCGACAAATATTACAATTTATTGTGCCAGGTCAAAGATTATGAAAATTTTTTGATTTCCGAGGTTAATGAAAACGCCAAAATAGCCAGCATTATGCCCAAAAATATTGATATATTTAACAAAGGATATAACCCCAATGAAACAACATCGTGGCGCAGGTCGCGTTGCATTTTTCGATTTGGCAACCCACAAATGGTGCCATTGAATGTATTTGGCGGATACAATCCGATAGTTATACAAAAAGATAGTGCCGATTTGATCGGGATTGGCGAATGTGTTCCTGTATTCAAAACGGTCATAGTTTGTAAAAACCAACCGGATTATTATGTGTATTTGATAAAATTGATTGATTCCATTCATGCCGGGGCCGGCACTTATGCAAAACGCCCCTGTATTCACATTTCGTTATTTGATAACAGGGAAAATGCGGATGCATACAAAGAATATATGGACTCGGAATCTGAAAAATTTCAAAACTATCCGATGTATCCGGACATTGAAAAACAGTGTTATCCCGCCCTGCAACGGTTCGATAAATATATGGGCAAATCGCGGTAAAAGGAAAACAAAAATGGCAGAAGCTGCAAAGAAATTCTTGGAACAATATGGGCTGGACAAATTGCCACGAATTGACGGTAATTACGCAAAGTTTCGGGGCAAATACGTCTTTATGTTGCACGATTATGCACCAATATCTCAATCGATACTGCATGGCGGTAGCGGTAGAATTGGTGTTAAACGCATGGAAAATTTTTGGTCCTTGGTGGCGAACGGTGCACGCGTGGTGGATGGCATATTTATCTCCACCCCATGGTCAATCGAAGACCCTTTTCAAAGACGTTTGGGAGAACCAAAAAAAATAGATACAAATTATGTGATATATACTATGAAAGCTATCAAGAATGATAATTGGATTGATGTGCCACATGGATTTGCGAAAGACCCATACGATAAGACCTTTATGAAACACATGCGGGATGGCGACCGTGCAACATTAGAAAACATAATTATTCATGAACGGGATAAAGAAGGTTGGTGGGATTTTAACGAACGAAAAAAGTGGTGGGATTACGAAAAATCCAAGATCAAATCAGCACTGTTATTAGATGGTTTTGATGTGTTTGTTTGGGCAACGACTTTGTTGGATGTTGACCCAAAGGCAACACTTAACCTTTTGCGTTATGCTAGCACAAAAATGCCATGTTTCCTGGATTCTGGTTTTGAACATTATTATGATGACAACAGTCAATGTGAACCATATATTCCTAACAAAGTCAGGGTAACCGTATATCTTGGTACAGAAATTGTGGACCAAAGTCGTTGATTTTTAACAACAAAAAAGAGATAAAAATGGCAAAAGAAATTGAAATGGAACCTTTGTATGAACGGGATTATAATTTGCCCCAAGACACATATGTTTGTTCGGCTACTGGGTTGGTATGTGAAAAGGTATCACAACATTTTCGTGAATATCGTGCATTTATAGAACACTTGTCTGAAACAAATGATAACAGATTATTTTTACAAGGTGAACCAAATTTGTGTATTGATCCGGATTATTTTGGTCGTTGCACTGTTTATGATAATGTTATGAAAAAAGTTGCCGAGCTCGCCAAAAACAAAGGTCGTTAAAAATCCTATCCTTTACACCGATTTTATGATATAATTCTCCTGTTATCACAGGAGATTTTTATGAAAGAAATAATTGCTTATGCATTTTTATCTGTTTATACCATTTTGGAATTTGTTGCCTATATTCCCCAGATTATCAAGATATTAAAGACCCGGCATGCCGATGATTTAAGTTTAACATCTTGGTTCGTATGGATTACAACCGATTTGTCTTATTTGGGGTATGTTCTGTTGGAAACACCAGAGGTTGGTGTGATATTTATCGCCACACTAGATTTGGTATTTATTGTGACCGTATTCTTGCTAACCGCATATTATCAAAAACACAACAAACGTAAAAAAAGATGCTAGCACTAAAAAAATCCCCGCATTTGCGGGGATTTTGAAATACGCAAAAATTATTTTGCTTCTTTTGCGACCTTTTCGTTCGCGGTTGCGGACAAATCTTCCACAATACGCGCCTTTTTACCGGACAGTTTGCGCAAAAAGAACAATTTTGCACGACGCACACGGCCGATACGAACCTTTTCTATTTTTTCGATTGCCGGGCTGTACAGCGGGAATTTGCGTTCTACACCCACGCCATAGGATTCACGACGAACGGTGAAAGACGCGGTATTACCCATACCACCATCACGTGCAATAACAACACCTTCGAATAACTGAATACGGAATTTGTCGCCATCTTTGATTTTTACATGCACGCGCAGTGTATCACCGGCCTTGAAATTCGGGATTGTTTTACCCGCACGCATTTTTTCAACATTTTGTTGTTCTATTTTTTTTACAATGTTCATTTTTTTGTTTCCTTTATTAAGTCCGGACGTCTTTGTTTGGTTATTGCGTCCGATTGTTGTTTCCGCCACCGTTCTATATTGCCGTGGTGACCGGACAGCAGGACTTCTGGGACACTTTGTCCACGCCATACTGACGGGCGGGTGTATAACGGCCATTCCAGCCCCCCGATTTCGAAACTTTCATTTGCGGTGGCATCAACCCCACCACCGACGACATTATCAACCAAGCGAACGCAACTGTCAACAAAAACTTGCGCGGCAATTTCGCCACCCGAAAGGATGTAATCGCCGATTGATAATTCCATAATATTATACGCGTCAATGACCCTTTGGTCAATTCCTTCGTACCGACCACAGAGCAGGGTATACACCGCATCATCCGGATTCTTTGCAAATTCACGCACCATTTTTTGCGAAAGCCTTGGCCCGCGTGGCGAAAAGTATATAATTTGCCCCGGGTTTTTAATTGAATCAATCGCATCGCCCAACACATCGGGGCGCATAACCATGCCCGCGCCACCGCCGAATTGCGCGTCATCGACACTGCCGTAATCATTTATGGCAAAATCGCGAATATTTATCACATCATAAGACCAAATTCCGTTTTCCAACGCGCGCCCAACCACCCCGGCACCAAGTGTGCCCGGAAACATTTCTGGGAAAACGGTCAGTATATGAAAGTGCATTTTATCTTTGTTTTTGTTGCAATTGACGCCAACATTTGATGCATGTTTCACATATTTCTGCGTTGGTTTTTTCTTCCATTTCTGCCTGAACCGCCGGGCATTCGCTCAACGACAAACATTTTTTATTAGAACCTGTAAGTATTGAATAAATAACTTCTTTGAAAACGCCCATTTTTTACTCCGTATAAATTATGTTCGAATCGAAATCAACCGTTGCGCCACGGAAAGAAACCATGTCACCGTTGTCCAGTTCCATAATATCGCCGGCACCAAAGTTTTGAAAGCACACAACGCGTCCCAATATTTCCCCGTCACGCACAACCGTCATCCCAACCAGGTCCGCCTGGTAATATTCGCCATCTTGGGCCGCGGGCAAAGAATCGCGCATTATGAACAATTCGGTCCCGCGCAGTGTTTCCGCCGCATTTCGGTCGGTAATTCCGTCAATTCGTGCAATAATAACATTTGTGTTTGGAACCTTGCGCACAAAGTGAAACGCGGACGCATCGATATTATTGCCGAATACCGACAATTTTTTGAAATCGTCCGGTGCGGCGGTAAAGGCCTGAACGCGCACTTCGCCCCGTATTCCCTGGGCTGCGACGATTTTTCCAACCAAGATTTGTTTATTGTTTTTCACGGTGCTTTTTCTTTAACCAGGTTTTATATCGGGCACAATCAAACCCTTCTTTGTTTATGTTCGGGCATTCGGCAAAGAAATCTTTGCCGGGCGACACAAACATACTTTCCCGAAAACGTATGCTCAAACTTTCGGCCAATTTTTTGCGTGCATCCAATTCGTATTGGAATTCGGGGCAATGCGCCCGATCATACGGGCAAATATGGTCGCGAATTTGTTCTGGGGTTGGGTCCGACATATCAAAATCCTTATCGTTCATGCACGCCGGGCATTTTTAACAATGTTTCCCGGATGGCCAGCAAGTAATCCAGTTCATCAATACGGTTTTTGTGTGCATATTGCATCATAGGCCAAAGGTTTATAAAATAACTATCGCGCATAATACGACCAAAATCAACATCATCGAATTTGACAGAATCAAATACGAATCCCAACGCCTTTTGACGCAGGCGCGACGGATATTCATGATATGGTTGCCTATGCGCGATGTTATTCATATTTCAAACCCAATTATTCTGCCGCTGCGTCACTGGCCGGGGCTTCTGCGGGTGCTTCGGCTGCGGCTTTGGCGGCTTCTTCTGCCTTGGCTTTTTCTTCGGCTAACTTGGCCAATTTATCGGCTTTGTCTTTAATTTTCTGTAAAGTTTTTTCGCTTTGCAGGTTTTTCTTGGTCTGGTTCGGCACAACGCGTTTCGCGACCAATCCGGCGTTGGCAAGGAAACGATACACACGGTCAGACGGCTTTGCGCCCTTGGCCATCCAAGCCTTGATTTCATCGATTTTCAAAATAACGCGTTTTTCATTATCGCGTGCCAACATTGGGTCATATTTACCAACGACTTCCAGGACATTACCGGAATTACGCGCCACACGTGAATCGACCACAACGATGTGGTAATACGGGCGTTTTTTTGCACCATGACGTGCCAAACGAATAACAGTTGCCATATTTGCTCCTTTTGGGTTTGTTAAAACTGTTTTTTATCCACAAAGAAAACCGCCATCAAGGGTGAAACTCACCGGATGATGTTCCTTGTGCATACCGCACACAGGTTTTATTCAAATGGCAATCTTTGGGATTTGCGCGTCCATTATGCGCCACAAATATTAAAAAGTCAAGTATTTTCACAAATAATGCGGGGCGAATTCCCCGCACACTAACCCATTGTCGCGACGGAGCACACAAAATGTGCGTAGACGGAACTAACACTAACCACTAACACTTTTCCCTTGACGCCGAATCGTGTTTTTTGTTAGAATGTGTTTGAACCAATGGGAAACCATTCTCGGTTCGGGCTGTCGTAGGCCCACATCTTGGACGGCACGCAATTTTTTTGGGTGTGCCAAATACCCCGCCTGTCGGGGTGCCGATGGTTATAATGCGCTGTCAAAAGGCCTATCGGAATCAAATTCCAAGATGTGATTTACGAACACCCCGACCGTCATGGATTCCACGACGGTTTATTTATACACAAAACAATCCCGCACGGGGGGAAGGAGAAAAACAAGCAATGACAAATCACAAAATTCTATTATTTGGCGCGGTTCTGTCCGCTTTGACAATTGATACATTTGCGGTGACAAAAACCGTCACGACCCAGGGTTATGTTGATAACGCGGTCGCCACGAAACAGAATAAATTATCGGGTTCATCCGGCTATGCCGTCACATACGGATCAAGCGCGGGTACAACGGATGAACGGCAAATCGTAACATCACTTGGGTCGGATACGACGGCGACGACATTGCCGACAACGGGTGCGGTTGTGTCGGGCCTGAACGCGAAACAAAATACATTAAACGGTGCGGCAAACACGGTTATTACATATACCGGCACGGCGGGCGGCACCGGTTCCAAGGGCGTGTACCAGGCATCGGGTTCTTACAGTTCCCAGACAAATAGTTTGGCCGAGGCCGGACATGTCAACACGGCGGTTGCGAACGCGTTTAATGAACATTTAACATGCAATACATACGCAACACCCGGGGATACGACCAGTGATTGTTTGCTCTGGAATGTGAACACATTGTCGGGAACATATATGCCGCAAAACCAGTAAGCGTGGCCATGTCACCCCGCGGACGCGCGGGGCCCAGTGCGAGCAAAGCGAACACCAGTGTTGGCGCCGGCGTATAAAATGAAAGAGAGAATAAAAGGACAGAGAATATGAAACTATCAAAATACGGTTTTAATGTTGCATTGGTTTTATTATTGGTACCGGGAATCGCCCGTGCAGAAAATCCCGACCTTATGACGCTTATCGGCGCCAGCGGCGAGGCCGACACATATGCGGCACGTGACAACAATGGGGAGGATACGAACGACAACGCATCAACATACGGATTAAGTTCATCCGACCATAATTCATTTGCGGTTGATTACGGCAACAGCGGTATCGTACGTGGTCATGGCCGTTGCAGCACGCGTGCGGGCGATTCTGGGACGTGGAATAATGACACATACAATGTAATATCCGGTAATTTTGTAGATAGCTTAACCGATGAAACGGGCCAAAGCGGTGCACAATATTGCTATTGCCAATTGGACAGTTATACGGCCTCTGGTGGTTCTGCCCAGGCTTTGTCTGGCCCGTGGGTGTTCCGCAGTGACGACGAGGACGCGGACACTTGCGCGGACGACTGTGCGCTCGACTGTGCGGATGCCCTGATGTTCGGCGGCGCGGACGGTCTCGCGTTCCGGGCTGCAATGTTTAATGCCTATGCGCCGGCGGGCGGGGCCAGTGGTGGCAGTGCGGTGACGACACAAACCTATGTTGATAATAAATTGGCGACAAAACAGGCGCGGATTACCACCACCGGCACAAATAAACTTATGACATACGGTGCATCCACGGGCGCGACCCCGGGTTCGCGTGATATTGTGACCGCGCTTGGCACATCCACCACCGCAACCACTGTGCCAACGGTTGGCCCAATCGTCACGGCCGTAAATAATAAACAAGACGCGGTCAACGGCACAGCGGACTATGTTATGACCGGCACCGGCACGGCCGGCACACTCGGTGAAAAACCGGTCTACAGTGCCAGTGCACAATTGTCGACCGCCCTGGTAACCGCCCAGACGATAAATACGGCGGCAATGGACGCGGCCAACAGTGAAATGATGTGTCATTCCTATGTTGCCAACGCATCTCAAACCCCGGAGAATTGCCTGCTGTGGGAAATAAAACAAAGTATTTCTAAACCGTTGCAATCGTATTGGCAAAATCCGTCGACACCATACACAAGTTCTTGTTATCGTAAGGCATATGGTAATTATACAGAAGGCGGTATAGCACGTAATGATCAGAATGGTAATTGTAGCAGTGCAACTGTATCGTATCTTGGGGCATTGAACAACAAAAGTGGTAAATGGGGCACTGTTTTCCCATATGGTGATATAAGCGGTGTAAGTAAATGTGTTAATTATATTGCCAATCCTGGTATTGCGACAGATGAGCAAATTAATTCGCAGTCTACGGGCGGGGTTTGTTGGTGCAAGATGCAAAATCCGATAGTTTCAAAATGGGCGATCGGCATGAGTTATGGAAATCTTACCAATTGTAATAAGGTATGTGCAGGGACGTGCGCCGCACTTCAACCATCGTATAGAGAAGTTATGTACAGCACAATAGAATAATGTTTGTTATTGTACAATATAACCCTGCAAATGCGGGGTGTTTTTATGAAATAATTGCCGTGAATACTGCGCCGTGGTGACAATTAAAAAGGTTGCCAAACGCAACCTTTTTTAATACTAACACTAATCACTAACTAGCACCAGCCGCGCAGTTTCATTGCCGTTGCAACGCGTTTAATGGAATACATATATGCGGCCTCACGCATAGACACATTATATTCACATTTGATTTTATAAATCGCGTCAAATGCGGTAATCATCGCATGGCGTTCTTTGTCTTCGACTTCGCTTTCCGGCCAATAATACCCATAGCGATTTTGCACCCATTCAAAGTACGAAACCGTCACACCGCCGGCGTTCGCCAAAATATCCGGCACAATCATAACGCCGCGCGATGCCAATATTTCTTCCGCTTCCAGTGTGGTTGGACCATTCGCACCTTCGACAATCAAATTTGTTTTAATCAATGGCGCGGTGTCCGCGTTGATTGTGTTTTCCATCGCGCACGGCGACAACACATCCACATCCAGGCCCCAAAACTCATCGGCGGAAATAACCCGTGCGCCCGGGAAATCCTTGATTGACCCCGCGTTTTTGTTTTTGTATTCCATCAACGCGTCAATATCCAACCCCGCATCATTAAACAGTATTGTATTCCATTCCGCAATCGCGACAATTTTTGCGCCCATATCCGCCGCGCATTTGGCGGTAAAAGACCCAACATTACCGAAACCTTGAATCGCGATGCGCGCGCCATTTATATCTTTGTTCAATGTCTTTAATGCGGATGCGATTGTAATCGCAATGCCCAATCCCGTTGCGCGCGTGCGCCCCAACGAACCATTTAATTCAACCGGTTTTCCGGTAAATGTGCCAAACGAATTATCGCCCGAAAGTTTAATATACTCGTCAATCATCCAAGACATAATTTGCCCGTTGGTGTTGACATCCGGCGCCGGCACATCGCACTTTTCGCCCAAAATCGGGTAAATTGCATCAACATATCCGCGGCACAGCCGTTCCAATTCGCCCGCCGACAGTGTTTTCGGGTCAACGATAATGCCACCCTTGCCACCACCATAGGGCAGGCCCGTCACGGCGCATTTGAATGTCATCCAAATAGAAAGTGCCGACACTTCGTCGCGTGACACCATCGGGTGAAAACGAATTCCGCCCTTGCTTGGCCCCAATGCGGTATTATGTTGCGCACGGAACCCGGTAAAGGTCTTAATCGAACCGTCATCCATTTTGACCGGAATTTGCACTTCCACGATGCGTGCCGGATTTTTAAGAATTTCATATACATTGGTTGACAATCCCAACTTATCACACGCCGATTTAACGCGCGCCTGGGCGGCAACCAAAGGGTTTAAATTTTCAACTGACATTTTTATTTCTCCATTTGAAAAACAATATAATAAAAATTCGCTTACGTCACCACAACCCAAAAATACAATTGGTACAAGACCAATTCTATTTTTGGTGCGAGTGAAGGGAATCGAACCCTCGTCTAAAGCTTGGGAAGCTTTCGTTCTACCATTGTACTACACTCGCACTTGCCCAGACATTTTATACCCAACAACACCAATTGTCCAGGATAAAAATTATTTGCTACGCCCCTTGCCATATACCGCCGATATGTCAACGCCCGAAGCGCCGTTTATACGAACATGCTTGCGCCGCCTGTCGCCAGAATTATCATATTTGTTTTTCTTTGATTTTCCGCCAGACCGTCCACATTTCTTTTTGCCGTCTTTAAGCATTTGTTCCAACAATTCCGGGTCAACATGGCAAAAATACGTCTCGTCTATTTCATCGCCTTTGGCAACATTGCACCATGTATGCATCGGTTGCAGGTTTCCAATTTGTGTTGGACCGCCCTTGGATTCTGCGATAACATGATCCCATGAAAAATCATCCATACTAAATATCGGTTTGCCACACGCGGCACATTTTGGCAATTCGCCACGCACAACCAAGATTTTAAGCAAACTTTTGACCTCGGTCGGGGTTAAAGATTTCCAATGTTCTAATATACCCGCCAAAATGGCCTGAACTTCGTTTTCTGTCATGTTGCTATTCTGTTCTTTCATTATTTCTTTGTTGGAATTTGCAGTAATTGATTTGTTAGAATTAAATCCGGGTTTTCAATATTATTGCGTTCTGCAATTATACTGAACAATACACCGCGACGCAGAAAATTCCGCGCAATAATCCACAAACAATCACCACGACGCACAGTATAAAATGTATCGTTGTCGCCCGTCATTTCTGGCATAATAAAGTTGTGATTTACCGTCGCAATCGTTTGGCCGTCACCGTCATGCAACCGCACAGTCAGGTTATATTCATTTCCAGGCTTTAATTCACCGACATCGGCACCAACACCAAAATGTTTATAATCTGATACGCGGGCAAATCCCATATATTTATCATTTAATGACAAAGACACGCGCAACCGCGGCAATGCGTCACCCGTCACAATTATGCGACCGGTATCAAGATAATCTATCTTTGAAACGACCAAATCGCCATCGGTCAAAATAGACGGTGATTGTAAAACGCGACTGCCGTCACGGGTCATCAACAAAGACACAGAATTCCGATAATCCGCATCCGAGATATAAAGGAAAACTTTATCTTTGGATTTCATTTTTGGATTTGCCCCCAACAAAGACAATGTATAATTACCCGGTTTTAACCCGGTGTTTGGTGCATAAACAAATTCGCCGTTTTCATTTGTCCTTTCGGTGGCGACAATTTTATTATTGATTAAAACAGAAATATTTTTATTCGCCTGCCAACGCCCGGCGACAATAATGCCGTTTTCTTTAACACGAACAATATCAAATGTTGGAATGTCCGTCGGTTCAACAATATTTTTAACCGTGTCACGCGACACGGTTTCAATTGGTACAGGATTTGCTTTCGCATTTGCGTTCATGTCCAATCCAACAACGCGTCCCGGTACACCAACACGAATAAATACAACCCAAACCGCAACAAACAAAACAATCAGCGCGCACAATATTGGAAACCAATATTCGCGCAACACAGATTTGTTTTTATTTTTTTCATCACGTGTGGTGCGTTCACGAACAACAACTTTTTCTTCTTGTGGTTCAGACTTGCGCGAAAAAACATTCACGCTTTTAAGGAAACGCCGTGTAAAGTTGCGACGCCGATTTAACCAACCGTTTTGTTGTGCGATTGCTTCGTCAATCATGTTATCGGTGGAACGTTTTGTCTTGCCGATTGCGGTGCTGTTATTGTTTGCCATAATAATTATCTCCTGCGGATAGTTTTTCTAATGGACAAATTAGCATAAAAAAGTTTTCTTTGTCAATTTATTTATGATATAATCTTGAAATAAATGGGGGAAAAATGAAAAAAATAGGAATTATGACAACGGGCGGCGATTGCAGTGGCCTTAACAGTGTAATAAATCGCGTTGTTTTGGGCGCGTATAATCGTGGTTGGCGCACATTTGGTATTATTGACGGCACAGATGGCCTGTGCCACATGCCGGCGAACGCGATAGAATTGACACCGGAATCTTTGCCGATTGAAAACGCGCGCCTTGCGGGCAGTTTTCTGCACAACGGCAATTCCGGGGTTATGAATTTTGAAACCGCGGTTAAAATGGGGCGCATTGCAACATTTAACAAGAACCTTAAAAAATCTTTGGCGGGCATGGGGCTGGACGCGTTGATTTTAATCGGTGGCAACGGCAGTTTTTCGCTTGCATACAAAAACAACGATATTTATAACAACCTGTCATTGGTATGTATTCCCAAAACAATCGATTTTGATATACCACTGACCGACCGGACAATCGGTTTTGATACGGCGGTAAACGAATTGGTAAAATACTGTGACCAGGTTTTATTGACCGCACGCAGTCATCATCGTTGGTTTGTTGTTCAAACCATGGGGCGCGAATGTGGGCGGCTTGCGCTGAATGCGGGTGTGGCGGTCGGGGCCGATGCAATCATTGTCCCGGAAATAAAGTTTAACATTCATGATTTGGTTGAACATATTAAATGTGCAACACGCGACTATGGCATAATCATGGTATCCGAAGGCATTACAATTCGTGGTCATTCGGGCCGGCCGGCGGATATGATATCGCGCGCATTGTCGGCCGCGGGCATCAACAACCGTGCCGCATTTCCGGACTATATCCAACGCGCCGGTGACACAACCGCGGCGGACCGGATTACGGCGGCAAAAATGGTGACCTGTGCGTTGGATGCGATTGAAAACGGCGAAACAAATGTTATGACGGCGTTGCGCGGGGGCGAATGTATGACGGTGCCATTGGCGGAATTTTATGCGGCGGGCGATGTGTCGCCGGACCCGAATATTCCGGACCTGTGCACATCAAACGCATATATTGAACCAGATGACCCATTATTGGATGTTGCCGCGGCAATGAACATTTACATCGGTGAAATGAAATAAAAAATACGGGGCGTTTGCCCCGTATTATAAGTATCGAATACCGATTATTTCTTTTCAGAAAAATCTGCATCACGTGCGCCATCGGATTTGTTGTCGTCCGCATTATTTGCACCGGCGGCATTTTGTGCCTCTTGTTGTGCTTTATACACGGCTTCGCCCAACTTCATGGCTTTTTCGCTTAACGCATCGGTTTTCGCCTTTAAACTTTCCGCGGTCGCATCAGATTTTGCCAATTCGTCCGCCAAATCTTTCTTGGCGTTTTCAATCGCAGATTTTTCATCGGCCGAAATTTTATCGCCGTGTTCTTTTAACGATTTTTCAATCGCAAAGATTGCGGTTTCGGCGGCATTTTTTGCCTCGGCCAATTCGCGTTTCTTTTTATCTGCGTCGGCATTTGCGGCGGCTTCGTCAACCATGCGTTTGATTTCATCTTCGGACAAACCACCATCAGATTTAATCGAAATCGCCTGTTCTTTGCCAGTGCCTTTATCTTTGGCCGACACATGAACGATACCGTTTGCGTCGATATCAAAAGACACTTCGATTTGCGGCATACCGCGCGGGGCCGGTGCGATACCTTCCAAATTAAATTGACCCAACAATTTATTATCTGCGGCCATATCGCGTTCGCCTTGGAATACCCGAATTGTCACGGCCGATTGGTTATCTTCGGCGGTTGAAAAGACCTGGGACTTTTTGGTTGGAATTGTTGTGTTCCGGTCAATAAGGCGCGTGAACACACCGCCCAACGTTTCAATACCCAACGACAACGGCGTCACATCCAACAACAGGACATCTTTAACATCGCCCTTTAACACACCACCTTGAATTGCGGCACCCATTGCGACAACTTCGTCCGGGTTCACGCCCTTGTGCGGTTCACGACCAAAGAATTCTTTGACGGTTTCGACCACTTTTGGCATACGGGTTTGGCCACCGACCAAGATAACTTCGTTGATTTGCGATTTTTGGATACCCGCATCCGCCAACGCCTTTTTGCACGGTTCGATTGTGCGTTCAATCAAATCGGATACCAAAGATTCCAACTTTGCGCGGGTCAACGTTGTATTAAAGTGTTTCGGACCCGACGCGTCTGCCGTAAGAAAGGGCAGGTTGATATCGGTTGACATCTTGGACGACAGTTCGATTTTCGCCTTTTCGGCGGCTTCTTTCAAACGTTGCAACGCCAATTTATCGCCCGACAAATCAATTCCGGTTTGCGATTTGAATTCTTCAATCAAATATTTCAACACGCGCGCATCAAAATCCGAACCACCCAAGGTCGTATCGCCATTGGTTGATTTTACTTCAAACACGCCGTCAACGATTTCCAACACGGACACATCGAATGTTCCACCACCAAGGTCATAGACAACAATCGTTCCGTCTTTGTTTTTATCCAAACCATAGGCCAGGGCGGCCGCCGTCGGTTCGTTCACAATACGCAACACATTAAGGCCCGCAATACGCCCCGCGTCTTTGGTTGCCTGGCGTTGGGAATCATTAAAATACGCCGGCACAGTAATAACCGCATCGGTCACCGTTTCGCCCAAATAACTTTCTGCGTCTTTTTTCAGTTTTGCCAACACCATAGCCGAAATCTGGGACGGCGCGTATTTTTTGCCGTCAATTTCGACCCATGCGTCGCCATTATCGCCGGCAACAATTTTATACGGCACGCGCGCCATAATTTCACGCACGGCGGGACTGTCAAAGCGCAATCCCATAAGGCGTTTAATTTCATAAATAGTATTTTCTGGGTTTGTGACCGCCTGGTTTTTTGCGGTGACACCAACCAATTGTTCGCCATTTGATGTAATTGCGACGACGGACGGCGTAGTGCGCCCACCTTCGGCGTTTTCAATAATTTTTGGGTCATTTCCGTCCATGAATGCCATTGCGGAATTTGTTGTTCCCAAATCGATACCAAGTACTTTTGCCATAATTCACTCCTATTTGCATTTCTTGTATGCCAGAAATATAGTTACCCCAAAACCGATTTCAAGACCATAGGAATAAAAATTAGTGGTTAGTGGACAACAAAAAAACGCGGGGCAAACGCCCCGCGCACTAACCAATTTATACTGGCCATTATATTATTTCTTGGCCGGTGCCGCCGGTGCCGCAGCCGCCGCCGGTTTTTTCGCATCGGCTTCTTCAGGCATTTTACCACCGATGGTGGCGAATGCCAATTCCGCCTGGTGCAGGCCCAACGACACGCCGTCCGGCAATTTCAAATCCGAACCGTGAACCGTGTCGCCAATGGTCAAATCGGCCAAATCCAAAATAATCTTTTCCGGTAATTTATCAACCAAGGCAACAACCGAAACCTTACGAACTGCAAAGTTCAAAACACCGCCCAATTTCAAACCCTTGGACGTTTCTGCGTTGATGATTTCAACCGGAACAGACACACAAACCGGCTTTTTAACATCGATGCGTTTGAAATCGACATGAATTATACGGTCGGTCACCGGGTGATATTGAATATCCATCAACATCGCGTCTTCTTTGCCTTTGCCGGTTGTAATGTTGAAAAGTTTTGTCCGCAACGCCGGAATCACAGATATTGGTGCAAAATCACGACCGGAAATTTCAATTGCGACCGGTTCTTTTTTTTCACCATAGATAACGGCGGGGATGTTTTTATTATTACGAATTGCACGTGCGGCCCCCTTGCCGGCAACATTGCGAATTTCTGCCTTTAATTCAATTGCCATTTTTAGTCCTTTTTGTTTTTTTATGGTCTTGCGCAACCTCCAAGGGTGTTGCGCGGACGACATTATGTAATAAAACAAACGAAAAATCAAGCATTTTATTTGCCACGTCGGCGCAAAATCAAGAATCGCGCCCGACCGTATTTTTTATCCCGCAAAACATCCCATTTTGTTTCATCGGGCGTATAGGACACATTTGATTCAATTTCTTGGACAACAACGGTGCCGGCCCGCGCCTGTTCCGCCAATTTCGCGACAAAATCGATTCCGACACGCGCATCTTCATATGGCGGATCAACAAATATCAAATCAACACCAACGGCGTGTTTTTTTATTTCTTTTAATGCGTCTGCCTTGACAATACGAATACGATTTGCAGCAATATCAGTGGTGTTTTTTGTTATGGTTTTGATTGATGTATCCGATATATCGGTAAAAATCGCCGTTGAATTTGCATATCGCGACAGGGCTTCCACCCCCAATGCACCGGAACCAGCAAACGCATCCCATACGATAATCTTGTTGCCCGCCGGTATAATAGTCGCCAACATATTGAATATTGCCCCGCGTGCCATATTTTGTGTTGGACGGGCAAACGGTGGCAATATCAGCCGCCGCCCACGAAATTCCCCAGAAATAATTTGCAATTTTGAATCCATGTGGTAGATTCTATATCAATGAACATAATGACGCAAGTTTTAAATTTGGCGCGACGCGCGGGCGACGCGGGCGATGTGCCTGTTGGCGCGGTAATTGTCCGCGACGGGAAAATTATTTCACGCGGGGAAAACCTGGTCCAACGGAAAATGAACCCAACATTGCATGCAGAAATCGTTGCGATAAACCGCGCATGTAGAAAATTGGGAACAAAATTCTTGGACGACTGTGACATTTATGTATCATTGGAACCATGTGCGATGTGTGCGACGGCAATATCTTTTGCACGCATACGCAATATATACTTTGCGGCACGGGACGACAAGGGCGGCGGCATAACCGCAAACGCCCGCGTGTTTGAAAACGACAAACACCTGTGGCGCCCAAATATAGTCCAAATGCCGGAATACGCGGACGCGTCCGCCGAATTACTGCGCGGATTTTTTGCCCGGCGGCGAAAACAATAACCATAACAAAAAAAAGGAAAAATATGTCAAAGAACTTAACTCCTATGGAAAAATTTAACGCAATGGAAGAAAAACGCATATTTAACGAATATATTGTTGTGGATTACAACTGTCGCAATAAAGGCACTGTTACCGTGACATTGATTTCAACATATACAACCGCAGCCCCTAAACAAATTACATTAGATAATCATTGGGGTGCCCGCAAAAAAATGTTAGATGCAGACAGTTGTATATGGAACATTGGTTCTTTGGTCACTTTAACCAAAGACGGTAAAATCAAACCGGTTAAATATGATATGCGTAAATGCGACACTATGTTGGTCACCGGTGCATATAACACCTTTAACACATCGCGAATATTATCGTTGATGGGCAAAAAGTTTGGTCAGACAACACTGTGTATTTCCCCGGAACCAATACATATTTGGCATCAAAAATTCTATTCAACTGAACGGGGCGATATCGTATTGGTTCGCCCAACCAACCCACAATTGGAACCAGACAACGAATATCAAATCCTGCGTAATTTCACAATGGAAGAAAAAATACGCAAGTTTTTTGAATCGCAACGCCAAAGATAATACCACGGTGCATTACAAGTGCCGGAATATGTGGGCGTGTTTGCCGAACGGCGAAAAAAAGAATAAAATAAAAAGATTAAAAATGTTAAAGAATAGGTGGGTTGTTACCAAGAAAAATAATGTTGCAAATTGTCCCGGTATATTTAATTACACTATTGTTCCTGTGGATGGATGGGGCGACAAGGATGATTATGAATTATATGATAAAGACATTTTATCAAAACGAAATCTTGATATTGGCACATATACCGATGATGACCTGAACCCGGTATATGAACACTATAAATACCTGAACACCGATATCGCCACCGTAGAATCAACCACAGTCCAGGTGTATAAACCTGGCATGACCCGGTTAAATGTTTTTGGGGACCGTTTTGGTGAATTTTCCTTTTTGGTTGATGACCAAGGCATACCGTTCAGAATCACCCGTGGCGATAACATCTTGGTTCAGCGCAAATATGACGTGGCGGACTTTGTGTGGCCCCAAAAACCCGATGATGATGACGATGAATACAGCGACCCATTATTGCAGGATATTATGGGGACACGCCGTGAAATGCAAAGATGCCAAGAACCAGAAGAATTGGTTGGGCCTTACTTTCACATACTGTATAATGTGACCACAAAACGCAAAGCAAAAAGTTTTCCAAAAACCAAAAAAACGCACTCAAAAAGTAATTTCGGCGATTGTGACCGTGTGGTCGTATTGGGTGTTTCACCCACATGTCTTGAATACGATATGCAAAAGCACCTGATTATACACAGTGACAAATTCGGGTTAATAAGTTGTTTGGCCGATGAATATCAATCCGAATTTCATGCCTATACCCAAGATAAACTTTTAATTCAGCAATACTATGATTACAACGCGGGCGAAATTGCATACAGGATACTGGCCAACAAAACCATCGATGACATGCGCAGCTTGATGTTAAGACGGAATATTCAATTCCGTCATCGGTAACAAACTAAATCAAACTTTTACCGGTCATATCGGCGGGCTTTGGCATGCCCAACAATTTTAATATTGTTGGGGCCACATCGGCCAATCCACCGTTTTTAATCTTTTTTACCCGTGGTTCGCCAACCATAATCGCACGCACTTTGTTGTTTGTGTGCGCCGTCCATGGTGCATTTGCTTTATCGTCCCACATTTTTTCTGCGTTTCCGTGGTCCGCGATAATAAGCATTTTTCCGCCAAGTTTCAACACCGCCGGAACAATTTCCGCCAATTGCGCATCAAGGCATTCCATGGCACGAATTGCCGCAGATTCATTTCCGGTATGTCCAACCATATCGCCATTGGCAAAGTTCATCAACACCACATCAAACCTGTCAAGGCGTGGCAACAATGCACGCGTAATTTCCGGCGCAGACATTTCCGGTTTCAAATCAAATGTTGCGACATTCGGCGAATCAATCAACACCTTTTCTTCGCCGGGAAAATCGATCGTGCGTTCCGCATCCATAAAGTATGTGACATGATTATACTTTTCGGTTTCAGCGATACGCAACTGACGCAATCCCGCCGCCGCAATAACATCACCCAAGGTATTTTTAACCGGAATATCAGAAAGCAGTGCAGGGCATTTTTCATTTAATCCTTCGCCATATTGTGAAAAGCATAACATATGCGCACCCGTATCCAACATGGCACGCACAATCTGGCGCGCGCGGTCACTGCGATAATTTCCAAATACAAATCCATCACGCGCGGTAATTGGCGTGGCATTTATAATTGTCGGTTTGAAAAATTCATCGGTCACGCCCGCGGCATAGGATTGTTTAATCGCGTCTTCGATGGTATCCGCATGCGCGTCGGCCGTCGCATTTGCAATTGCATTAAACGCCAATTCTGTGCGGTCCATATTCTTGTTGCGGTCCATCGTCCAATACCGCCCAGAAAGGGTTCCAAAGAACGCGCGTCCGTCCGCAAAATACGGTGCCAACATGCGTTTAATTGTTCGAACATATTTTAATGCAGATTTCGGTGGCGTGTCGCGCCCATCGCCAATAAAATGAATACAAACGCGCAATCCCGCGTCAAGGATGTATTTTGCAATCTTCATTTCGTCGCGCACATCGGAATGCACACGCCCATCGGACATAAGGCCCGCAAAATGCACAATTCCGCCATCGCGCCGCACATCGGCAATAAAATTATTTAACGGTTTATTTTTCGTCCAATCTTCACGCGCGAACCGCAACAGGTATTGCATAACTACGCGCCCGGCACCGATACAGATATGTCCAACCTCGGAATTACCCATCAAATTACCCGGCAACCCGACGGCGGTTCCACTTGCGCGCAACAAAGAATTCGGATATTTCTTAACCAAGCCATTAAAAAACGGCATTTTTGCCATTTCCACCGCATTATGTTCACGCACATCACTGACCCCAACACCATCAAGGATACATAAAACAACTGGTTTTGTCATAATTTCCCCCATAATTAGAATTTATTGTCCATAAATCATATCACAACGCTTTTTTGATTGCAAAACAAAAAGAAAAATAGTATGTATAAATAAAACTAGGACATGTGTCCTTGTGGATTAAAGGGGAAAATTATGGCAGGCAAGTCATATATACCAACTGCTGTGGACCAACATATCGGCAAACGCATGCAACTGCGTCGGACTATGCTTGGGCTATCATTAAAAGACTTGGCGAAAATTTGTGGTGTCACATTTCAACAGATTCAAAAATATGAAACGGCGGACAATCGTATATCTGCGTCGCGTCTGTTTGAAATTGGTATGGCGATGCAAACGCCGGTTTCGTTTTTCTTTAACGGGTTGCCGGGGAATATGCCGGACGAAACGCGCGCGACGCGTTCCATGCACCTGCATCAACCGGATTTGAACGAAAATTTGGACGACCCAATGTTGCGCACAGAAAGCCTTAAATTGGTCCGTCTTTATTGGCGCCTTGCCAATGATGAACAGCGTGCGGCCATCATGAATATGTTAAAGACAATGGTTGGCGCGCCGGAATAGGGCGCCCAAGGTAAAAATTCAACACCGCCAAACGGCGGTGTATTTTTGTTTATTGCACATAAAACACCGACCAGCCGGCCGATGTATTATTTGGGTCACCTATTGATCAGCCTTTGGTGCCGCACAAGTCGAACAAGCCTCCATAGCGGTTACACGACTTTGCAACGCCGTGTAATTTGCGGACAATGTACTATAATTATTCTGCAACGTGGTATAACTATTCCGCAAATCGGTAAGTTGCGCCTGCAATCCCTGTGTACAATTACCACCATCAGAAACACTGGTGCCACTGCATGTGCCATTAACAGTTGTTTCAACGGTACCTAAACGCCCCAGAACACTGTTCGCACCGGCCGTACCTATACCAACCGTAGTGTTCAAAGTGTTAATCTGTGACGTATGACCACTGGCTGTGGTTTGTGCGCTTTGTGCTGCGCTTAACGCACTGGATGCGTCGTTGGCCGCATTGTTCGCGGTGGTCTCGACGGTTGTCAATGCCGACTTGGTCGCATAGGTGCTTGATGCGTTGTTTTGTGTTAAATACGTACTGCTGGCATCAGTCTGTTTTAGATACGTGTTGGTTGCATCGGTTTTGCTAAGGTACGTACTTTGCGCGTCTGTTTTATTCAACTTGTCATCCAAACCGCTTAATGCGCTGGCTGCATCTTGCTTTGCCTGGGTTGCATCGGTTGATGCCGTATTCGCGGTACTTACCGCATTTGCCGCACTTGTCTTGGCATCTGCAACATCTTTGACCAGGCCACCGGACGCATTGCCAATGGTACTGGTGTTTGTTGTCACCTGTTTAACCAGACCGCCATTCGAATCACCAACCGTTGTTTCCAACGCAGTAATTTTGCCATCTGCGGTATTCAACGCCGTTTGTGTTGCGTACGTTGATGACGCATCCGCACTGGTAAGGTATCCGGTTAACGCACCCGAACCCGCAACCGCGCTTGCCAAATCTGTCTTCACAGAATTGTCCTTTAACGCGGTTCCCAAATTCGCCGTTTGCAGATACGAACTTAATGTCGTATTCAAACTATCGGTCGTTACCTTGTTAGATGTTGCCGACGTGATTTTATTGGTCACTTGAGCTGACGTATCATAATCCGACAACGCCGTGCTTATCGCACTGTTTACATCGGACGATGTCACCTTGTTTGCGACCGCATTATCGGTATAAGTTTCCGCCGCAGTTTGCGCCGCATCAATTGCCGTAGAAATTGCACTGGCATTTTGTGTGGTTATCGGACGACAGATATTATATACCGCACTGGTATCTTGACGTGCACATTCCATATATACTCCGTCATTACCACTGCATATATCCTTGTTTGATGAAACAATTGGAACACACGTATCTTCATAATCTGTGCTGTTTATGGTATCGTTGCACATTGTTTGCGCCAATCTTACATACCCCGCCTTCGTCGCAGTCGGCGCCGTATATGTTTTTGTATACGTTTTCACCGCGGTCGCCGGATTTGCAACATTATCGCAAATTCCGACACCGTTTGTACCCGGCGCACCATCGTTACCATCCTGACCGTCCGGTATATCCACCGTACTGGTGCTGCCGCAACCACTAATGGTCACAACTGTCTTTTTATTCGTGGCATCATGTGCACTGCTGAATGTCGGTTCGCAATTTGTACCATTGGTACCCGGCGCACCGTCACATACCAGTTTATTAACTGGTGTGCCGGCGGTACAGGCGTCATTTACCAAAGAATACGGTGTCTTGGTAATAGTATAGCAACCCTGGGCATTCTTATCGCTAATATCAACCTTGTCCGCACAACCCGGCGCACCGTCTTGACCCGCGGCACCGTCTGTACCGTCTTGAACGGTTTCCGTCCAAACCGTGGTGTTATTACAATCCGTTGCCGTCAGTGTCGTTGTGCCCCCAACTTTACTCTTGGTAATCGTCGTTGCACAACCTGGCGCGCCATCTTGACCCGCGGCACCGGTTGCGCCAACCAGCGATGCCAAGAAATCGGCCTCGCTTCCGGTATTACCGGCATCCTGCCAAATCTGATATGCAGATTTACCGGTTGCACCAACAGGAACCTTGATAGTTCCCATGGTTGTCTGTGCGGAAACATTATCGGTCACACCGAAACCCAACAACACAGCACCACACAAACACAACAAACTTACTTTCTTCATATCAACATCTCCATAAATTATCAATTGTCTTTAATCGTTGCAAATAATATCATAGGCTACCGCAGTTTCGCTTGATTGTCCTGGATTAGGCGCCACACTGAACGAATTACATCCTTTATCACCTTTTTCACCCTTGATGTCCGCCAATGCAACAACATTTTTGGTTGTGTCTCCATCGGTCAAAACAATATATCCCGTTTGGGTATTTGTGCTAAAAGTTGCATTTTTAGATATTTTGCTATCCGCTGTTGATTGCGCATTCGCCGCCGCAGTATTTGCCTGGGATGCCAACGAATATGTCGCCGCCAAACCAGTTGTATTATTATCAACCTTGTTCGCGGTTGTGGTTGCGGTTGATTGCGCATTGTCCGCGGCTGATTGTGCCGCGCCAATGGCCGCGCCTATTGACTGTGCGTTTTCACTGGTCACAGTCTTGCAGATATTATACGTGTTGCCGCCATTTTGTGGGGTGCATTCCATATATGTTCCATTACTGCAAATATTTTGTGCGGTTCGCGTTGGAACAATTGGCACACAGGTATCTTCATATATTGTGTTATTGGTATTGTTGTCGCACATGGTTTGCTCCAATGTCACATAACCCGCAGCCGTTGTTGTGTGTGCAGTATATGTCTTGGTATATGTTTTAACCGCCGTTGCCGCATTTGCAACCCCGTCACAGATTCCCGCGCCATTGTTACCGTCGGCAATTTCAAAACTTTGGTTTGTCGAACCGCATACATATTGTACTGTTGTTTTGCGTGCAGTCGAATTATAGGCACTGGTAAACGACGGTGTGCACGGTTCTGCGCCATCGGCAATTTCAAAACTTTCATCTGTGTTGCCACAGGTATATCTTACCGTCGTCTTGCGCGTGGCATCGTTATGTGATGAGGTAAATGCCGGAATACATGCATCCTGACCCGCGGTTCCTTGTGGTCCCTGTGGACCGACGGGTCCCTGTTCACCTTGTTCACCCTTGAACGGAACACCACCACCCGGACACGTTGGAAACGCGGTTCCATTATAAATGTAAAGCAATCCTTCATCACGGTTGTAATATGCGTCACCCTGGATCATGCCAGTCAATTGCCCAAGTTCAGTACAATTATCAACCTCTCCCTTGTAAGTAATGCCTACACCCGGTTCACCTTGGGGACCGCGCGGAACGGTGATAGTTCCGATAACTGTCGATGCCGCATACGCACCCGCGCCAATCAACATGGCAACCGCCGCACAGATTCCACCAAAAATTTTTGCTTGTTTCATTTTTTCCTTCCTTTTTTTTTATTTTAATTGTTTGTTTATTGTTTTTTACTTTGCTGCCCCATCTTCACACACCAGGTTGTATGTTGCTCCGCCGGCGTCTGTTGATACAGGCTCCAAACTTATACCACCCGGGCATGGGTTCACACCACGTTTAACTGTATAGCGTCCAAGAACCTTACTGCTATCTTCTTTACAGGTTATTACAACATCTGTATCGCCGTTGGCATTTTCGGTGCCGGTATATTGTGGCTCGCAGGCATCCGCACCATCATTTCCATTATTTCCGGCCGGCCCAGTAATATCATTTACCGAAACAATGTCTTTTACAACACCATTTTCTGGATCGGTATAGACAATTTTTCCATCAGAAATACTAAATGTGCCATCGTTGCTTAACACCTCACTCTTTTTCGCATATTCGCCAAGGGCAGATTTATCCGCCTTGTCGGTTTGCAGGCCACTGATGCTTGTCTCATTTGTGCCGACACGAGCGCCAAGCGCTGTTAAATCAGATTCTTTTGCAAAACCTGCACCATCAACCGCCTGTGTAATCAATTCGGAAACACGATTTTCATCAAACCCAGATGACGCATTTTCAATTTTCGCATCAACGTCCGCCTTGCTGTACGAAAAATCTTTACCGGCATAATATTCGTCCGCTTGTTCCCTGGTCAGTTTTCCATCCGCCGCAGATTGTGCGCTTTGTGCCGCCAACAATGCTTCATCGGCCTTGGAACCGGCATTTTCCGCCGCGGATTGTGCCGTGGTTATTTTGCCGTCTGTGGTTGCTTTATCTGTATCATAGGTTTCACGTGTCACATAATTTCCGGACAAAAATTCTTTGGACGGTAAATCTTTTTCATCAATCTTTTCATTTACAACGCGTTCCAACTGGGCCGCATCAACCGAACCGTCCTCGCCTTTCTCACCCCTGTCACCTTTGTCGCCCTTAAGGTCGGACAAAAGTGCCACATTTTTGGTGACACCGTTGCCATCGGTCATAATAATATGCGTATCATTCTTGGAAAAACTGACATTCTTGTCCAAGGCATAATCTTTCATTGCGTTCTCGTCAACCAATTTCTTTTCATCGGCACGTGTATCAAATTTAGATTCAAATTCGTCCTTGGCCAATTTCGCGCTGTCCGCATCGTCAACATACGGAACCGTAGCGTAATTTTTGTTTGCCAATTCAGAATCCAAAATATCGCGAACCGCGCCTTCGTCAACGCCGGCATTGCGTAACGCATCTACATCCGCGGATAATTCACTTAATTTATCCTGTAAATCGGCAACCGCCGCCGCAGACGCGCCCGATGGCAATTTCGGTTTTGCCCCAAGGTTATTCATGCCCGCCAATGTCGCCATACGCGATGGTTCGGATGAAACCGTTGGCGTCGCCACCGACGACGATGACACAGACCGCGACCCGGTCACCCCCGGTTGAACACGCAACGACCCGGCACGCCCAGGAACGGCCGCCACGGCACTTCCCGCCGCAAACACAGCCCCCATACAGCTTGCCATCGCTACTACACTAACAAACTTTTTCTTACCCAACATTTTACACCTTTCCTTTTTGTTTTTAATTACCAGATGAAGATATATAACACACCCCATCCAAATAATATCCTGTTCCTAACTCGGCACACTTGTGTTCGTACCATGAATCATAGAATATACACATACGATTCGCTTCGTCCCATCTTGTTACCGGGTTTTCCGTCGTTCCCCATATATCTTGATAATATTCGCATGCCAATTTCGCGCTGCTTCTGAAACAGTATCCCCACCCGGACCCGTCTGCACGATTCGCCGTTGTTCCATCATTGCCATCACCCGTCGGTGGCGTATTCCCGCCAAACGCCGTATCATAAAACGCCAACAGCAATTCAGAACCATCCGTATTCCGCGTATCGATATGTGACCACATTCCGCCCAATTCTGTACACACATCGGCCAATGCGCCACTCATTGCATCATCTACATCACGAATCAGCCAATCCACACGCGATCTAACGGTTTCTGGCAAACTGATATAATTTCCCGCACCACCATTGATCGGGTCGGCGCAATTACTGGCCGCGAAATTCTGTATATTTGTCGTCAATTCGTTTTTCGACAACCGGCGACAGTTATATGGATACGAATATGTTGAATCCGGCGCGCACAGGTCTTGAACATATTCATCCAATGCCGCGATACATTTTTCCGCCACACTTAACGAATCAACCGCCGACACATAATTCAACAAAGATGTCAAACCACAATTTGCCCCGCTGTTGGTAAGGTGACCGCGCGAATCAAAACTGCATTGCGTCGTTTGTTCCCGGTTACCCCATAATGTTGCACACGCCACAACGCGTTCGTGGCACATATCGCCCGCCACATAACGTGCCAACGCCGCCGCGGTTGTCGCCGTATTTTTATCCACATTCTTTAATGCATTTGTTTGCGTGTCATAGCATTCAGAAATTACATTCACACACGAAGATTTAACTTCTTCTATTTTTTCTGTTTGCGCCTGGGCAATTTCAATAATGGCGTTGCGTTTGAATTCCGTCCAAACGAAATCCGCGATGTCACGGCATGTATCCAATGCGCCGGCCGCATATTTACGATATGTTTCCAAGAAATTAGAATAGGTGGGGTTTTGTCCAATTATGTCGGTCACAACATCCCCATTCGTCGTCACGCCATCCAACGCAATTGTTTGTTCCAATTGGAACAGGCGCGGGCTGTAAATTGCCTCTCCGGTGGCACCATTTATATATGCACCCGTCGGGTCTAAACACCGTTTATAGTTTGCGCCGCACGCGGTATCCGCCAATATCGCATTACGCACATTGGCGATACATTCATTGACATCGGCCGAATTATGCGCACGATATTCTTCCAGGCGCGCCTCGCGCAAATACTTTTCCGCCATACGCACCGCAGATGCCACCGTTTCGCGTTTTTTATTCAGTGTCTTTTCGTATGTGTTGCAATCCTGGGTAATTAAAATATTATAAGAACTGCGCGCCATGGTTGCGACAGAATTACTGCTGCACATTTCTGCACTAAGGTTTGCGCACTGGCGTTGCGCCGCATTGAACAGCGCACTGCCTTCTAAACTGGATATATCCGATGTTGTCGAAGAAAATATAGACGACACATCATTTGACCAGATATCATCTAAATCGGTTGAAAAATTCAAATCAAGTATACCAATGGAATTTCCGGTTCCCGAATATGTTGTGTTGGATTTTCCAGACAATAAATCACTTATTGCGTCCAATGTCTTGGCGGCGGCACTGGTGTCGCGTTTAATTGCCAATTCACCAACAGTTGCGGAATACATTGCTTCAACCTCGGCCGCGGTTTTATCGACCGCGTTCAGGTTGTTATCTTGAAAATCTTGCAACATAATCATTGCCTGGTCCAAAGAATTTTCAATTTCGCGGAATTTTACAAATCGGTCACTGCAAAAACAGCGGCGATATGTATCATTTGCGTTTGCGCACATTTGGTCCATACATGTTGAATACGATTCACGACACGCGGCATAACCGGAACCAATCTTGCTTACATCATTAAAGACCGCGGTTGCACGGGCGGCCGATGCACTGCGCGCGATTCCCGCCATTCCCGATACGGTCTTTTTACCGGTGCGGGCATTTGTCGGCATGGACGCTGTTGCGGTCCTTGCGCTGCGTGCGCGGGCGACCGGCAACGCACTGCGTGTCGCAGACCCCGCACGCAGGTTCGGCGTGTCCGCCACACGAACCGCCGTTATAGTTGTCGCGCTGCGTCCGCCATTTGAATTTACACGGGTTGGACCAATCGCGCGAATACGCGTTGGGTTTGCCACCGCGCGACGCGATGAAACATCCCCAGATAACGATTGTCGCGCCGAAACATCCGAATCGGTTGCACGCGGATTCACCGGCATGGCCGCAAAGGAATGCGCACACACAGATGCCGCAAATACCGCAAAAAACCAAGAAAAATTCTTTGTTTTTGATACCAATTCGACTCCCTTCGATTAAGATTATAGTAAAAATTCAAAAAATGAATCAACCATAAAATCAATCAATTTTTTATTCAATACAACAATTCACCGCGTTTTTAACCCAATCTCCCAATTTCCGCACTGTTGATTTGGATTCAGACATTTGTGCCTTGACATCCTTTTTGTCTTTCTTGGCGTCCATCCCAATCGCAGATGTGTATAATTCTGGTTCCATTTTTTGCACGCCGGCCAAATCGATCATCTTCATATTCAGTCCCCAGAACAAAGAATACAATTCATACGCGCGTTCAAACATCGCATAGGCATCTTTCTTGTTGCCCGCACCCAACGCCTTGGTTCCAACCTCGTACAAACGCATAGACGCCGCCAGTAAATGTTTTGATATACACCAAACCTCGCCGCCCTGGGCCGCGTTTTTATCGACGATGCGCGCCATCAATTCTTTGCGCATTTCGCGCACAACATTTATCAAATCATAAAATCCAGGCTTTTTGGTCTTTGCGCCACTGAAAAAGAAATGTTCTTCCAACGACACAAGGTTCATCAACGCAATAGACAAATCTTGGTCCGAAGATAAATCCAACGGATTTACTTTTTTTGAATCATCTATTTTTTGAACCATTTCTTCCAAAGACATTTTTTTCATAACTTTTCTCCTTTCCAATATCTGTTATTTCGTAATAAACCAAAACACCAGTGTCGCAACCAACAAGAAACTTATTGGAACAACAACTTTCTGAAACGCAAACTGTGCATGCCCACCGTTTCTGCGCTTGATTGAAACATACCAACGCGCCCCGGCCCAAAAACACACCGTTCCAACAATGATTCCCAACAAGAATTTATCGATTCCCCACAATGTGTGCATGCCATAATGAACATCTGGCAACAAATAAACCATGCCCAACAACGCGTAATAACATACGAACGGAACGACCAATTGCCAAAAAGCACTTGTCACGCCACGTTTTTTTAACCAACCCGCCGTCCACAAAAACAGCGATAATGTAAGTCCCCCGGCCCATATTCCGGTTATAACATCATCAACCCCCAAAAGGCGCGCACCTTCTAACCCCGCACCAACGGCCACCGTACAAACCGGGCAAACCGCGTTCGCCACCGTCGCACACAAGGCGCCACACAACGCCGCGCCACCGATTTTCCAAATATTTTTCGTCATTTTTCCTTTCCTTTGTTTAATTTTTTGTCATCTTACAAAAATCCATGTGTGCGGGTCAATATGATTTTACAACGCCGCGCATATGCGCACTGCGCGCACGCGGATTTTGGGTTATTTCCTGAATGGTTGGTGTTCGCGCCCGTATCAATTCAAATCGCGCCGCCGCCACCTGGGGCAGGTGGGAATCACCGGGCGCGGTCGTCCAATCACGAAAAGTATTCTTTACAATTCGATCTTCCAAAGAATGAAATGTCACACATATACACCGGCCACCAACATTCAATAAATTCGGCACCGAATCCAGCGCGCGTGACAATTCCCCCATTTCATCATTGACCGCGATACGCAACGCCTGGAACACCGGGGCAACATCGCGCGGATTATGAATCAAATCACGCAATTCGAATGTGGTCGTCGGCATTTTCCGCTTTATCGCGTTTGCAATTGCCACCGCCGGCCTAACATCGCCATAATCACGCAGCACCCTGGATATATCGGCCACCGTCCATTGTTCAAACATATCAACCACCGTTGGACCATTTTCCGACATGCGCATATCCAACGGCGCGTCCGCCCGGAAAGAAAAACCGCGTTCCGGATTATCTATCTGCATCGAAGAAATTCCCAAATCGAAAACTATCGCATCAAAAGTATCATTCAATTCCGCCATCGCCGAAAAAGGCCGTGCAATAAATTCAAATCGCGCACCAAATTCTTGTTTAATTTGTTTTGCATCATCCAATACATTCGGGTCACGGTCAAACGCCAAAACATTTGCACCCGCATTCAAAAATGCGCGCGTATAACCACCCGCGCCGAATGTAGCATCTATGACGCGTGCAGCGTGAATATCGCCAATCGCATCCATAACCGAACCCAACAAAACCGGAATATGTTTTATCATTCTATTGTCACCTTGATTCCCAAACCCATAAAATCACCGATTGTGTTTTTTCCCAACTCCACACCGCCACGCAATTCCATTGTCGTCTTTTTGTCACCGGAATAAAGGTTTAGTGCGACACGCGTGCCGCCGGCCGGCAATGTAGCAAGTGCCTTTTTAACATCCGCCAAGACCGATTTTTCACGAATATCCAATGTAATTTTCTTTGCGATTTTCGCAACCCATTGGGCCAGTGGCATAATAGAATCAACGAAAACCGACACCCGGTCATCACGATTCGACAATCGACCAGAAATTACAACCTCGTTTTCGGTTGCCAATATTGGCGCCAATGTTGCAACCGCGTCCCCAAACGCAACCGCATCTATGTTACCAAAACCATCGGACGCATTTATAGTTATCATATCTTTGCCGGCCTTGGTCCGCCGTTGCGAATAAGAATTTACATTTGCGGCAATACGAACATTTGCACGATCGGGCATTTCCATAATCTTGGCACTGGTTGCCAAATTTGCCCCGGCGATTAAATGTTTGTATCGGTCCAATGGGTGCGCCGATATATAGAATCCCAATGCCGACAATTCATTTTCTAATTTCTGACTAAATGTCCATGGTTCAGTTTTAACCAAATTCTTGGCCAACCGATCTTCGGTGACATCATCTTCAACCGTGTTCGCAAACAGCGACAACATATTCGCACTTTCTTTTGATTTTGCGGCATACGACAGAATCATATCTGCATTCATAAATATCTCTGCGCGGTTAGGATTGATAGAATCCAACACACCTACCTTGGCAAAGGCCTCTAGTATTCGTTTATTCATTATCGGTGCGCAACGCTTTGCAAAATCGGTAATGTTTTTGAATTTACCCTTGGCGCGTTCTGCAATAATTGCATCGGTTGCGGCAACCCCGACACCCTTGATTGCCGCCAACGCATAAATAATCTTGCCGCCATCAACCGTGAACAAAGATTCACTCTTATTTATATCTGGCGGAACAATTTGTATTCCAAAATTAGACTTTGCATCATCAACAAACAACGCCAATTGGTCGGTGTCATTCATATTACTGGACATAGATGCCGCCAAAAATTCCGGCGTATAGTGCGCTTTCAGATACGCACATTGGTTTGCAACAATAGAATAGGCGATAGCATGTGATTTATTAAACGCATATTTTGCAAATTCTTTGAATTTTTCCCAAAGGTCTTTTGCGGTCACTTCGTCCAATGTTCCTTCGGCTTTACATCCTTCAAGGAATTTAACCTCTAATTTCGCCAACAAATCCAGTTTCTTTTTACCCATTGCCTTGCGCACGGTATCCGATTCCCCACGGGTAAACCCGGCCAATGCACGCGTCAACTGCATAACCTGTTCTTGATAAACAATAATACCATAACTTTCTTTCAAAATGGGTTCTGCGCACGGATGCACATATTCAATTGGTTCTTCGCCATGCATACGTTTTATAAATTGCGGAATAAATGCAATTGGTCCCGGGCGATTTAATGCATTCAAAGCCGAAATTTCCAAGAAATTTGTTGGATGCATCTGACGCAAAGTTTGTTGAACAAACGGGGCATCGAATTGGAATATACCTTCGGTCATACCCGATTGCCAAAGTCCCAAAGTCTTTTCATCATCTGTGGGAATTTCGTCCAAATTCACATTGATACTGCGCGTTTTTTGAATAAGTTTTGTCGCATATTTTAACACCACCAATGTTTCCAACCCCAAAAAGTCAAATTTAATCAAACCGGCCGATTCCAAATAATGCCCATCAAATTGACACGACGGCAACGGGTTCGCCGGGTCACGATAAACCGGCGCAATCTTGGTTGTGGGTCTGTCACCAATAACAACCCCGCATGCGTGTTGACCAAGGTTACGGAAAGAGCCTTCCAATTCTTCGGCGATTGAAAACACCTTGGCCATGTCGGAATCTGTATCTAATACATTTTGAATTTCTTGCGACGTATCAACGGCTTCTTTTAGCTTCTTGGCATCGGGCGGAATCATTTTAGAAAGCCTGTCCGATTTAGAATATGGTATGCCATACACACGCCCGACATCGCGAATTGCACCACGGGCTTGCAAACTGCCGAATGTAATGATACGACACACGGAATCGTGACCATATTTATCACAAATATAGGCCAAAACCTGTTCAATACCATTCGGTTCAAAATCAACATCAAAATCCGGCATTGAAATACGGTCCGGGTTCAAGAAACGTTCAAACAACAACCCATACTTTAACGGATTCACATGCGTGATACCCAACGCCCACGCCACAATGGATCCCGCGCCCGAACCACGCCCCGGGCCGGTCAAAATATCGTGTTTTCGGCACCAATCTATATAATCTGCAACAATAAGGAAATACCCCGGAAATCCCATACCAATAATAACATCTAATTCATAATTTGCCTGTTCAAAATACGGGGCCGTATCGGTAATATTATGTTGTTTCAAACGTTCTGTAAGGCCGTTTATCGTATTATCACGTAACATTTTACATTCGGTATCAAAATCATCACCAAAACGTGGCAGCAACGGTTTTTCATGAACATTTACAAGGAACGCGCACCGATGCGCAATCACCACAGTGTTTTCTATCGCCTCTGGTAAATCTGAAAAAACATCAATCATTTCCGCCGAACTTTTAAAGTATTGCTCCGACGATTTCCGTGGTCGTTCTGGGTCAATAACTTTAACCTGGTTTAAAATACAACCCAATGCATCGGCGGCCTCGTAATCCGACGCGCCGGCAAAACAAACATCATTTGTTGCAACAATCGGGATATTTAAATCTTTTGCAATTTGCAAAAACATCGGTTCGGTTTTAATTTCATCATTCAAACCATGACGCTGGATTTCCATATAAAAACGGTCTCCAAAAATTTTTGTAAAACGTTCCGCATACATACGTGCCTGGGTATCCTGGTTATTTATTATCGCCATTCCTATTGGCCCCAAATGCGCCCCAGACAAACATATCACACCATCCGAATGTGATTCTAATTCCTCAAAGGTTATATAAGGTCCCAAATGATGATTGACATCACGCATATACATAACGCGGCTAAGTTCACACAGATTCAAATACCCCGCGTGATTTTGCGCCAACAAAACAATCCGCGACAACGCAGACGCGCGCAGCATTTTTGGATCGGCCGTATGATGATTTAATGTTATTTCCACGCCAATAATCGGTTGAACATGACCGCCCGGCATAACATCCGAAAATTCTGCACAGCCCGACATCATGTTCGTATCGGTCAACGCGCACGCAAACATACCGTTTTCCGCGCAAAGTTTCGGAATACGCTTTACTTCCAGTGTGCTTGCCCCAATAGACAAACGGCTGTGTACATGAAGATGAATAAAGTTGCCTTCCATACCACCAAGGCTAGCAAAAATATCAAATCGCTGTAAAGTAAATTATTTGGAAAATTTATATTTTATGCGGATTTTCTTTTATTTCTCATAAACCGATTCCAAAAGAAATCAAAAACATACCTGTCTGTATCTGGACTTTTTGCGATTGAACACATATCCCAATCTATAATACCAATTATATTCATTTTATCATCAAACAACAAATTGGTTTCGTTTAAATCAAAATGCGCCAAAACCGGATGCGGAACATTTATTTTTGGTTCTGCATTGCGTTCTGGTTGCAAACTGTGCAAAAAACGTTTATAGCCTGGTATAGATTCAATTTTAATTGATTGGATTTCAGAAATGATTTTTTCAACCTGACTTTTTATCTTATTTTCGTTTTTTAAAATTGTATCATTATCAAATTCATCGATTTTACGTCCTGGAATCTTTTCACTAACATACATCGCCATACTTTTGTCGGCATGCACAACCGGCATACGAACACTTATGCGCGGCGCGATAAAATCCATAAGTTCCTGATAATTCCTTACACGTTCTGGTGTAATATTACGAAACAATTTCACATAATATTTATCATTCACACAAAGACACACGCGATTCAAATTTATTTGACGAATAAATTTTATGCTTTTAACCGGTTCATTATAAACCCGTTTAATAAAGTGTTTAATACGCGGTGCATACAAGGCCATATTCACATTACCGCGCACACGCGCACGACGCACACCATCAGGCACAAACATTGCCAAAAAATTTCCAACATAAAACGGTACTTTGCTCATTTTAACCCTCAATGATAATACCTGCATACTACACAAAAATCACCAGGAAGGCAAGACAATATTCCCATTTGCGCCACATAAAAAAACAGGCCCGTTTGGGCCCGTTTTATTTTAATTTACCACAACAATGTTTATATTTTAATCCCGAACCACACGGGCAGGGCGCGTTTCGTCGCGCCTCGCCGGCGGAATTCAACGCCTGGTCATGTTCGGCGCGCTGTTTTTCGGTTGCGTCAACATCCGCACGTGTCAATTCCATGCGCGAAATATACGCCACGGACATTATTTTGAAATTGTTTATAGTATTTTTAAACAATCCCAACGCTTCGCGTTTATATTCATACAGCGGATTTTTTTGCGCATATCCACGCAAACCGATACCGGTCTGTAAATAATCCATCTGTTGCAGGTGTTGTTTCCAAACCGTATCCAACGCCCCCAACATCATTTGACGCGTTGCCGTTTGCATCATTTCTGGGCCATACTTTTCCGCCTGTTGATTATACCGTTGTTTGGCTAAATTCAACAAAGTTTCATACGCCTTGCGTTCTGTAATTGTTTCATCTTTCTTCCAATTTTCGATATCGGTAATATCCAGTGCAAAAATACGAACCATTGCGTCATGAATGCCGCGAATATTCCAATCTGCCGGTTGTGTTTTTTCCGGAATATTATTTTCGCAAATAATTTCAACGACATCGGCAATCATTTCATTCGCCAACGGCGCCAAGTCTTTGGCGGTCATCAAATCGTCGCGTTGTTTATAGACCACACCACGCTGTTCGTTCATAACATCGTCGTATTTAAGCAATTCTTTGCGCGCTTCGAAATATCGCGCTTCGACACGTTTTTGCGCCTTTTCCAATGCCTTGGTTATCCATGGGTGAGTAATCGCTTCGCCGGGTTTAAGTCCAAGTGTCGTCAACATCCCGGACAAACGCGCCGCCCCAAATATGCGCATTAAATCATCATCCAACGCCAAAAAGAATTTTGAATCACCGGGGTCACCTTGACGCCCGCTGCGGCCACGCAACTGGTTATCAATACGACGTGATTCGTGCCGTTCCGTTCCGATAACATACAAACCACCGGCATCAAGAACAATTTTTTTATTCTTTTCAATCGTATCATAAATTTCTTTCTTTTTTTCTTCATAATCCGGTGCGTTTTTATCCAAATCCGCGATTAAATCTTCGGCATTTCCACCAAGTTTAATGTCGGTTCCACGTCCAGCCATATTGGTTGCAATCGTGACCGCCCCTGGTGCGCCCGCCTGGGCAACAATTTTTGCCTCGGATTCATGGTGCTTTGCATTCAGAACCGCCGGATTGATATTTAATTTTTTGCGAACGACATCGGCCAACTCTTCTGATTTTTCGATTGAAACCGTTCCAACAAGAACCGGTTGTTTTCGTTTAAGACATTCAGATATCTGATTGACAATAGCCGCATATTTTTCATCTTTATTAAGGTAAATTTCGTCATGATGATCCACACGCGCCACCGGTCGATTTGTCGGAATTGACACCACGCGCAGTTTATATATCTCGTCAAATTCGGCGGCTTCGGTCATGGCGGTTCCAGTCATACCGGCCAAAGTTTCATAAAGTCTAAACAGGTTTTGATATGAAATGCTGGAAACCGTCTGATTTTCTGGTTGAACCGCGACATGTTCCTTGGCCTCAATCGCCTGGTGCAGGCCGCGCCCAAAACGCCGTCCCGACATAACGCGCCCTGTAAATTCGTCGACAATTAAAACCTCGCCATTACGGACAACATAGTTCACATTTTTCTGGAACAAATGGTGTGCCAACAAAGATTGCTGAATATGCATAACCAGTGCGGCATTTTCCGGCGCATACAAATTATCGCCAACCAACAATCCCGCCGCACGCAAAAGGCGCGTCACAGAATCAACCCCAACTTCGGTAAGCGTCACATGCCGGTCTTTTTCGTCTTTCTTGTAATCTTCCGGGGTCAGTTTTGCAACAACCGCATCAACCTTGTTATACAAATCGCTTATATCTTCGGACGGCCCGGATATAATCAACGGAGTTCGCGCTTCGTCAATCAAAATACTGTCCACTTCGTCAACAATTCCAAAGAACAACGGCCGCAACACCTGTTGTGATTTTGAAAACTTCATATTATCGCGCAGGTAATCAAAGCCCAACTCCGAATTCGTCACATATGTAATATCGCACGCATAGGCGGCACGCCGTTCTTCGTCACTCATATCATGCTGAATAATACCGACCGTCATCCCAAGAAATTTATATACCTGTCCCATCCATTTTGCATCACGCGACGCCAAATAATCGTTCACAGTAATCAAATGCGCCCCACGGCCATACAACGCCTTTAGGTATAACGCCAATGTTGCAACCAGCGTTTTACCTTCGCCGGTTTTCATTTCCGCGATTTGTCCGTTGTTTAAAACCATACCGCCAATCATTTGCACATTAAAATGACGCAGTCCGATTGTCCTTATTGATGCCTCGCGCACGGCGGCAAACGCATCAGGCAGAATATTTTTTTCTTTTTCGCCGTTTGCTATGCGCGCACGCAACACGTCCGTCTGGGCACGCAGTTCATCGTCACTCATTGCGTGATATTTAGGTTCCAAATCATTTATCAACGACACGGTTTTGTCATAAGATTTTACCAACCGGTCATTGGCAGACCCAAGTATTTTCTGAATAATGTTCATAGCCATATTTCTTCCTTATCTTTTCTTGTCAAATCTTGGTATAGCAATTTTATTGTTTGCGGTCAAGATACTTTATGATATAATACAATCACAGAAATAAACAAGGGGTGGACCAGGGGTAGAAAAATGAAAGAACCAATCAAACAATTACAAACCAATAACATAACCAGTGATGTTTTTATTATATCGCCGGCTCAACTTGAATATATTGCCGATGTTTTTGGCAAAAATTTTGCCGATGCAATGAATATGCGCACATTTTCCACCCGCATAACCGAGGTTGCACGTGAATCACTGCGCACCGCGTTGCGCGCCGCACGAAAAATGGGCGAACAACATTAAATATTTAATTGATACGACGCAATTTATTAAAAAACCGACACAATAATTGTGCCGGTCTTTTTTATGTTTTTTGGGGCGTTTTTTTAGTGTTGTTTACCCAAAATCGCCCGCGACATTCCAATTGTATCCAACATTTTGAAATGTTTGTTCCGGGATTCATCGTAATGCAGTCGCAAAGGATTAAATCCCATTACCGCAAAAACCGTACTATCACATTCTGTCATACCCAAGACAGATATATTTAAAGAATCCGCACATGGTATGCTTGCGCCACCATAATTTTCATTAACATAAATATCGCCCGTACCAATAATATTTTTCGACAATGCAAAACGTGGTTTTAAACTGTCACGCGGATATCGAAACCCTTGTGGAGTCCAATTGGCCGTCCTATTTGGTGGAATTTTCCACCTTAATACAATCACTTTGTTCAATTCTACAAGTTTCCTTAATGTATCCATGGTTGGATATTGTATATTATTATTTTTAAGGTTTATAAAGAATGACACCGTATCCATTGGCATCGGTGGTTCCGGCACAATTGTGTCCCCGGGTGTCGGGGTTATTGTATCGCCCGGCACAATTGGCGTAATGGTGTCCGCCGGCGTAATTGGCGTCACGGTATCCGTTGGCACCGGGTTCGGCGCCGGGTTTGGTTCCGGAATCGGGTCTTTCTTGCATGCGTTTGCCAACGCCAACAACGCCGCAAGTGTCAAAACTTTCTGTTTGTTATTCATGTTCTATCCTTTTGTCTTACACAAAATATACAAAACTATCGGCTTTTGTCAATATGTTACGGCTATTTATTCACCCACACTGTCATCATAAACGGAATAAACGGCGTTTCCAACCTTAATCTTAAACGATTTATTCACACCATTTGACATGTTCAGGTTTGACGGCGACATATTTGCATAGTATATATTATTTCCAATCTTTACATTCAGTGTTCTGTCCGTTTTTCTATCACTGCGCAGGTATAATTTATTCGCGCCCACGTACAACACGCGTCCACAATCACCCGCTTCATCGGCACACGCGCCATATCCACATGTACTGGTTCCGCTTTGGCAAACATTACACGCCAGTGTATCACCCTGGGCCACGACGCCACCGGTTGCCCATCCGGTTGTTCCAACATTTGCGCACGCCGCGCGCGCCGTCGCCACACATTGACCAACCGCGCATGTTGTTTTGCACGAAGATTCATACGCGTGGTCCGCGAATTCATCACCGCTGTTTTGATAACCATTTGCCGTCAAACACGCCGTGCATTGCGCCGCCGCCGCATTTGAATATGTATTGGTTGCACAAACGGTTATACCCTGAACCAAATTTAGATTATACGTGTATGTTCCACCCGGACAATATCCACCGGCAATACAATCCACACAAACCGTCGCACCCGCCGGCAAGTATTTCTTTGCCGCACAAGTGATTGAATCAGTCGTCCATGTTGCGGTAATAATTGCCGTCCCCGACGTGACACCCAAATTCGCACTGTTGCAAACAATTGTGGCATTTGCCGCAAAATTATTGTCCGCAACCGCCCATTTATTAAATGTATAACCGGTTGCCGTTATTGCGGCGGGCAAATTCACGTTTTCGCCGTACACGCACGATGCCGGTGCCGTCGGTGCCGTTCCATGACCACCATTACGATAGGATAATGCAATGGTGTTCGGGTTACATGCCGTTCCGGCGGCATTTGCCGTATATCCCGCATTACATGCCCATTTGGCCCAGAATGTTTTGTCACCCATCGCGGTCGTGGAAACATTTTGTGGTGTCACACAGTTATTGGTCAGGCCGCTGTTTTCGCACCAACCAACAAATGTGCTGTGGGCGCGTGTCGGCACACCGGTAATATCCGCCCCAATACCATACGTATAACTGTCTGGATACCCACCGGTATATTCTGTATTCGGACATGTAAAACCACTGCCAGACAAATATGTACCCTGGACCATGTCATATAAACCACAGGTATTTCCCTGACGCACCGGTATATAATCACGTATCAAATCAGTTCCGTTTGAAATTTTCATACCATAAACGCGCGCAGTTGCCGCATGATATGCCCCATTATAATTCGCCGCAAATATGTATAATTGTTTAGAGCTTGAAAAACTAGTGGTCGCCAGACTAGTGGTCGTTTCATCAAATTTAATTTTATGATCATTCATAAAGTTTATCCACGCGGAATGACGAGCCTGTAATTGGTCGCTTGGAACCGTTATACTATAACTATTTCCTGTTCCCGACTTATGTGCAAACGAGAAACTGCTGTTTGTACGCCACAATGCCAAATTAGGGCTCACTGTACCGAACAATATTGATTCTGATGTAACGGCATTTGCATACTGAAAATCTATATAAACACCGATGTTATTGTTTACCGCAACACCTGTATTAAGATAACTGGAACCATTACTTTGTATATATTCCACCGGCGTATATTCTGCCGGAATACCGGTAATGCCACCATTGAACACATAGTCAATATTATATGTATTCGCGGAACAAACCGGTTGATTATTCGCATCATACGTTAATGTATACCCCGTATCGCACGACCAATTTGCATAATACCGCATGTCGCCATGGTCACGATTACCAATTGTAATCGGTTGACCCGCGGCAACGCAGGTGCCGGTTCCGTTTGCGCCCGTGCACCAGCCATTAAATGTCGCATGCGCCGGGGCGGTTTGATCTGCGTTACTGATTGTTGTTTCCGTTGTGTATGTATAACTTGCCGGCATATTTGCGGATGCACCACTAACCGGGCTGGTTGCATACATATATTCAATATTATACTGTTTCGGGGTATATACCGGTGCAACATAGAATACATCATCCGCAAAGCCCTCGCAATTGCCGGTATCGCTTATGATACACCAATCGGTTGTATTTGTCCGCCCCCATGGGTTAACGGTTGAATTTGCCGCATGCACCGGTGCGGTTGGAATCGCCGTGGATTCCGCGTCAATTGTCCAACCGCCAAATGTAAAGCAGTCGTCACAATAATCGGCGTCGTTTGTTGTTCCCCAAACCTTGCGACAACCGGTTGTTTGGGCATACACATCGCCCGCCAATTGAACAGATTGCCCATAATGAACCGGATTTGCGGCAACCGGTGCCGAACCCGTATAGTTCCATCCTGGCTCAGCCTCGCACACATATTGCATATTATAATCTATCGCATCGCAATTTGTGCCGGTGTATCCCGTATCGCAATTCCATGTCGCGGTAAATGTCACCGTTCCCGCCGTCGCACGCAGGTTTTTGAACGTTGTCGCCGTTATACCCGACAAAGTCGTTGCATTGGTTGTCTGTGCCCCGTATGTATGCGTTGTGGTGTCCATACCGCTAATATTCCACCCGCTAAACGTTGCATGTTCGTGTGTTGGGTTGTTCACCGTGAACACCGCATCAAATGTCGCACTGGCCGGATGCGATGCGCCATACGCCCCACCATTCAGCGTGTATGCAATACTGTATGTATTCGCGGTCCATGTCGCGCGGAACGCGATATTGCCGTATGTACCTCTGCCGACCTTGAAATTCGTACTGCCACTGGTCGAAGAACCGGAACCCCAGCCCTCCGGTGCCGTCGTCACGGTCCAACCCGCGAAAGTATACCCCGTCATGGTTGGGTTGCTGATTGTGAATGTTGCATCGGTCACCTTGTATGTTTCCGGATGATTTGTACCATGCACTGGTGTTGTGCTGCTGGTCCCCTGATTCAGGTCGTATGTTATTGTATAACTGTGCACATTGGCATTTGCGGTATACGCAATATCCGACGTTTCCATTGTGAATGTATATGCCTTGGTCGTTGTCACCGCGGCGCCGGTGTTGGTGTTGGTCCAACGATACCAATCATATCCATTATTCATGGTCGCATTTATAGACACACTTGCGCCATATTCGTATGTTCCGGCCCCGGTCACCGATGCAATACCGGTTCCCTTGGACAATGTCACGGTATGCGTATCACGATTGTAATAAAGGTCTATTACGCGTGTTCCATTCGGCAATATCGTTGTTGTTAAAACCGCACCAGATGCCGGTTTTGTTGTGCCGTGTGTAGCCGTGCCATCGAATCCAGAATCGTATGTGAACCCGGTAATTGTGCGCGCCAAATCCTCCAGTGTTACCGTTGAATCCGCCACACCATACAGTGTGTCAACCGCACCATTTAAACTGTATGTGTTTGTTCCCAGATTTTTGGTATAGTGATACACTTTGTATTGAATGTCACTGTTCGCGGTCCAATGCGCATAAATCGTATCATTCTGTTCGAACAGTGTCGGTGAACCAACCACGCGTTTATCTGCCGCTATGACCTGTTCGTCGTTTTCTGTATAATATCCTGTAAACGTATATCCCTGTTTGGTTGGTGCGGTATAGATATAATCCAAACACGTACTGGCCTCTAAATCAACATTATTCAAGACCTGGGCCGCGATATAGCATTGACCGTACCATTCATACATACCCCAAGTGCTGTTTTCTGCAACCTGGCCACCGTTACCACCGTTATCATCCAACAAAATACGATAATGATTGTTTTTCCATGTCGCATTTATGGTAACAGAACCACTGGTCACGCCAAGCGTCGCATTATCACACGCCACACCGGTTTCGTTTGCATCAAAATCGTTGCTATTCACGTTCCAACGATGGAATGTATACCCAACCACACCGGTTATCGCCGCCGGCATATTAAATGTAGAACCGTATGAGCATGTTGTGGACGCCGGCGCCGTTCCGTGTTCTGATGCAAAATTCAATGTTATTGTGTTTGCGCTCCAATTCGCATACATTGTGTATGTTTTGGCACTGGTCCATGTTTTGTTGGCAAATGTATATGACTCACTCGCAGCATATTGATCCCCAGTTGCAGAACCCGCCGCCCATTTATTAAATGTATAGCCCGTCCGCGTAAACCCATTATTTGCCAATGTGCATGCCGGTGTGGATCCGTTTGTCGCACCCGCGTTAAATGTTTGTGGCGCACAGTTTGTGTTTGCGGTACTGCCGCCTGTATTGCCATTGCCATTATATGCAATTTGCGGTGTGCGGCTGTAAACTGCATAATACGCCACACCCGCGCTTGTACCCGTTGTCGCCCCCGGTGTTACCGTGGTTGCTGTGGCACCGGTTTGCGATATACTGGCACTGGTTGCACCTGTTGTGGTTGCCCAACCCAAAGGCGACCATGCATAATCACTCTGGGCATACAGTGGGTATGTTGTCACACCACTCACACCGGCCGCACTGGTCGTTGTATTGCGATAATATTGTTGTTTTGTACTGGTCTTGTTGGCCGTGGATGTCGCGGTTTCAAAATAAGTGAACTTAACATCACGTTTCCAAACACCATACAATGTCACATTACCACCGCATGTCATATTACCTTTGTTGGCATAATCAGTGTTGGTTGTATTCACATTCTTTGCCCATCCATCAAATCCCCAGCCTTTGTTTGTGGCCACCGGGATATTGGGCATACTGCCAACATCGTTCAGCGTCACGTTTTGACCGTATGTGCATGATTGGGTTCCCATTGTTTTATTGCCGGTCTTGAACGTTATTGTATATGTTTCCAATTGATTTGTGACTTCATATGTTGCACTTACCGCATTGTATTGGTCGGTTTGCGCGCTGCTTACCGTTATTGTTGCGGTCCCAGGCGCGACATAAGACACTGTTCCCTGGGTTGCGCCACTGTTCAATGCAACCGTTGCTATATTCGTATCGCTGCTGCTTGCCGTTATTGTCCCGTTGCAAGAACCTTTGTTTATTGCGAACGTCGCCGTATTTTCGGTCGGATAGGTTATTGTCCCACTCGTCGGATTCAATGTAACACTGCATGTTCCACGATTTACCGTCAACTTATAGGTCGCCGTGCTCGCATTATAGCAGTCTGTCGCAGGGCAACTTACCGTTATCGTACTTGTCCCTTGCTTCAACGGCGTCATTGTTATCGTCCCGTTGCTTATAGTCGCCGTCGCAACACTCGTCGTCCCTGCATTGCTTATCGTCGGCGTCGCACCACCCGCACACGTCGCAGTCAACGTCTTTGTGTTCGGATACGCAACACTGCCGCTACTTACTGTTGTGCCGCCGTCCTTTATTGTCGTACTGCCCGCTACCTTATTACCACTAAATGTATATTCCGCACTCGTCGCATTATACTGATCCGTTTGCGCCACGTTTACTGTTATCGTTGCACTTCCCGCACTTACACGCGTCACTGTCCCTTGCGTTTTGGCACCGTTCAACTCAACCGTCGCTATATCTTCGTCACTGCTGCTTGCCGTTATTGTCCCGTTGCAAGAACCTTTGTCTATCGTAAAGGTCGCCGTATTCGATGCACAGGTTCCACTTCCACTTGTCGGATTCAATGTTATACTGCAATCCCCTCGATTCACCTTGGACTTGAATGATGCGGTCGCACCGTTATAGTTCGCACTTTCCGCCACAGATGCCGTCATCGTTATATCGCTGCTTGTCACCTTTACAGGATTCAATGTCTTGTCACTTACCGTTATATATGACGTATTTCCACTGCTTAACGTCACCGCGTTTCCGCATGAACTGGTCGCCGTCAATGTCTTTGATGTCGGATACGTCAACGTCACAACACTGGACGATGTTAATGTCGTATTTCCTTCCTTCACCGTTATCGGACAATCCGCCTTGGTCACCGTACAGTTAAATTGACCGGTCACAGTGGCATAGTTATCCGCCGTGATTTGATAGTATATTGTCTTGCTGTCTGCTACATTCGTGATACTCGGCGCACTGGTTAGGTTATACGCACCACTGGTCGCCGTCCGATACTTTACTTCTGCGCTGGTCGGCACAACATTCGTCACACCGTTACATACCAACGGTGTGCCATCGTATGTCTTGCTTACATCGCTTACATCATGTGTAATACCACCATCCGTCACCGTCAATGTATACGTTGCCGTTGCCGCATTATAGTTTACCGTTTCTGCACTGGTCACCGTTATAGTCTGTGTACCAGTTTTTTGCGGTGTTGCCGTCACGGTTGTTCCACTTACAGATGCGGTTGCAACGACATTACCACTGGTCGGTGTCGCACTCAACGCGCCACCACTCTTGTTGGTTGTCACTGTAAATGTTTTAGTATTCGGATACACCGTACTTCCAGTGGTTGCACTAAGGACGACATTACCGTTTGCCTTGTTCATACTGCATGTATATTCGCCCGTCACCGTTTCATAATTTGTTGCCGTCACCTTATAGCATATTGTTTTCGGTCCATCATTCACATTGGTAAGGGTTGGCGCATTACCGTATTGTCCGCATGCCGTTCCAGTCTTGGTGGCGTATGTCACACTTGCGCCACTGGCCGGCGTAGTGACGGTCACATTTGCACAACTCTGGGCGGTGCCGTTATTGCCATTGGTTCCGTTATATGTCAAAACCTTGTCTGATGCGGTCGCAGTAATAGTGCCGATACACGTTCCGGCAATATCCGTTCCGTCTTCTTGCCAACCGGTGTTGCAATTATAGTGTGCATAGATTGTTGTCGGTTCCGTCACCGTCCAGGTAGTACTCAACACACTCGGGTTCGCGTTGGTTCCAACCTGGGTTGTGGTATTGGTCGCACTGGTATAATACCCGCTAAATGTTGCATTTGTCTTAGACGGGCGTGGCGTTGTTGTAACGACCGTCTGGCAAGAACTGTCACTATACCACTTGGTATCACCGCTATTTTTATACAATTTTGTGTTTGCCGTTGTTCCACCGCGCGTTGTATTATCCACGGTTATCTCATTACAATCCGCCGTCCAGCGTGCATATAATGTAGTATTGGTTGTTTTATCCCAATTATTTGCACTGGTACCCGTTGATGTATAGTATTGTTTTCCACCGGTTGCGGCACTGGTATCATAATAGCCCGCAAACTCGTATCCTGTACGCGTCGGCATCGTGACACTGCTTGTTGGCATCGCCGCATTATATGTTGCGGTCACACTTGCTGTTCCGGCCACTGCATCCGTTGCATTTTTATTTAATGTAACAGTATATGTCTTAGCGGTCCATTTTGCATATAATGTAGAATTTGCCGCAACATTCGAATAAATATTATTCGTTGTTCCACCAACATTCGTCACATATTGTGTTCCTGTGCCGGGCTTTGATTTATAATAACCACCGAATGTATAGCCAGCCATCGTTGGTGGTGTAATGGTAACACCGCCGGTTCCCGCAATACAATTACTTGCGACTTCGTCTGATGCAGAATTTAATTCAACCTTATAATAATAACATGGGCTTTTGGTTTTATAACGATACCAATATGCCGTGGTCCCAGTTGAATCCGGTTCAACGCCCGTTTGTGCAGATGCCGAAGCATAACGTTTTGGATCCAGTGTCACCTTATACGTCCGCGCTGCACAAGAACTTGTCACGGTTGTGGCACCGACATTTCCCGTAACATTAAACGTCGTTGTTGCATTCATATATCCGGTTTTGCTGTATCCGTTTGTACATGTCACTGCACATACCGGTGTATTGGTTGTAGTATTTGATGCGGTTCCCGAACCATTTGTCACATTACATGTCACGTCGCTCCATACCGCATATATTGTGGTTGTTCCGCTGCCAATTATATTCTGTATGCTTGCACCTGGGGCATATGATGTACCACCGCCATCACTTGCGGTATTCCAACCGGTAAATATTTTTGAACCATTATTTATATTACATGTTGTAGAATCCCACGCTGGTGCAGTGCAACTCCCATCATATGTACACGTCAACGTTCCATCGGACACCCCGGTTGCGCCACCACAGGTTCCAGTTCCACCATTTTTATTCAATTTTATTGTTATCGTATTCGCACTCTTACACGCATAGTATGTTCCGGATGTCGGGGTGGTCACAGTAGATACACAGCCCGTGGCACCGGCACCACTGGTCGTGGACCAACTGCCCGCAAATGTATAACCGGTCTGATTCAATCCGCTTGCATCGGGCAGGTCACACGCAACACCTTCACTGCACACAACGCTTGCATTCACCGTTCCGGTTCCGCCGTTTTTATCCAATGTTATTGTCCGTTTACAATCACTCTGCGCATCGTGATCAGTTTGGGTCGTCGTGTTAGCTGTCGCATAGTTCGTAGCACAAGCCTTTACTACATTCGATGTATCACTGGATTTAGAACCATAATTTACCAAATGTTGCGCAGTATACCAACTGCCACTTGGGGTGCTGCATGCCGCGTTTGCCGTGGCAACCTGGCGCCCAGCCGCACATTGTGTCTGGCATTGTGTCACCGCGGTTTTACCGGTTGTGGTATTTGCGCGATAATTCGAATCACATGTTCCGCATGTTTGACCACTGACACACGTACCATCGTTTGCCTTGCTACCACCATTGCTGTAATACGGTGCGCTTAATTTACCACATGTATTACCACTAAGGCATCCATTCCCTGCCGCCGTCGGAGTCGAACTCGTACCACCCCCAGTGCTGTAATATCCGCCACTTACCATGCCACCATGGTAACTCGTGCTACATACTGCACCTGTCGAAGTCTTGGCACAACCATCAGCATAATATCCAGCTGCTATGTCGCCACTTATACCCTGGTCACTTCCATTAAACGTAAATGTGCCACCCACACAGTATTTACCTGCTGGACACGCCGTACATGTTGCATTATCGGCCTTTAAATAATATCCCGCATCACATGTTTTGCTCTGACCACTCTTACATGCATAGTATGTGCCGGTATCGTTCGGCACGGTGAATTTTACCGTTGTGCCACTGCAGGTGTTTGTCGTTCCCCAACCACCACTGAATGTATAACCGGTCTGGGTCAGTCCGCTCGCGCTGCCAAAATTACATTCTGTGTTATAGTGGCATACAACAGATGCCGGGTTTGTCCCCGATGTTCCCTGAATTGTTCCCGAACCACCGTTTTTATCCAATGTCACTGTCTTATAGCAATCTGTGTTTGAATCACTGCCGGCGGCACTGGTGGCATAATTGCTGCCTGCGCCAGTTGAACACGCGGTAATTCCACCAATTTCATCATAGTGAACAACCACACCACCGGTACAATAATTATTCGCCGTGCATTGCACTTCGCCGGCACCCGCGGTTGCGACATATTTACCCGCCGTTGTTGTTAAATAGCACGCATTTATACTGGTAGACATCGCGGCACTGTCCGGGTAATTTGTCGGACAAGGATACAGCCCGATTGTTTCCGCATAGGTTCCAGACGAACATAACGGCATACTGGTCAGGCCAGGGCAATAACTGCCCGCTGGACACGGCAAAGCATCTTTATAAATCATACTGTGTGTTGCAGTATCACAATATGTGGCACTATAGCGTTCGTTGCCATAATATCCCGCATTTATTTTTCTATAATACTTTGAACCACCATTATCATATTTACCGCTGGTAGAATTGTATTTTACGCTTTCCACCGTAAAATCTCCACGTGCATTACGCAAACTATAATTCGCCATACAGCCATTTATTGATGTTATCCCGGTTGACCAAGCCTGATTTGAAATACTCAACAGTGTCGGATTATAATAATTTGACGGGTATGAAGTCATCGCCGTTGTTGTATCCGCCACCGGGCAATCGGCAATTTGTCCAACATTCGGCCAATAAATTGTTGCAGATTCACAATATTTCTTGACCGGACATGTTGTTTGTGCCGTATTGGTATTTTCAATGATATATTTACCCGCCGTTGTCGTCACATAGCATCCCGTTGAACCTGTGCCGCCGGCACTTTTGTTATACAAACCACCACCCAATGTGGAACATGCCGCACAAGAACTTGTTGTTGGATGACTTGACGATGCGGTTCCACCATAATAAATTTTCGTTGTTGTATCATCGCTGTAATTATTTGCGGCGCAATTGGTCATACCGGCACCCGCGGTTGCAACATATTTACCCGTTGTCAATGTCAAATAGCAATTATCTACGGTACCGGTTCCGGCCTCACTATAATTATACTTATTATTGGTTCCGCTTGAACAGCTGGCGTTTCCGCCATTGGTCGGATGTGTCGTACTGTGCGTTCCGCCATAGTATACATTTACCCCGCCGGCACAGTAATCATTTGCAACGCATTGCACTTCGCCGGCACCCGCGGTCGCGACATATTTACCCGCCGTTGTTGTTAAATAGCAATCGTTTATACTGGTGCTACCTGCCGCACTGTGCGGATATTTACCATTCGTTGCCGTGTTGCACGAAGTTACCGTTCCGGTTCCATCGCAATAATTGCCGGCGGTACATTCATTCCAATGCGCGTACAGCGTCTTGTCTTCTGTTGGTGTATATGTCGCGCCTGCGGCCCCAATCAGGTTTCCACCCGTTGCGTTATCATACCAACCCGCAAAAGTATATCCAGCACGTGTTGCATTTGGCAATGTCACCGATGCATATGTCCATTGTGCATACCATGTGGCATTTGCACTGTATCCCTTACCGGTGGTAATACCATTTGATGTTATACGCCCCGTAGAACCAACAATATATTGCGTTCCATTTGTAGCCGCGCTGTAATATCCCTTAAAGGTATATGTTGCGGTTGTGTTCGCCGCCGTTGTCGTGCCAACCGTTCCATTATTACCGTTATACGTCACCGTATAAACACGTTCCGGTTTTGTTATTGGATTCGCGCTGGTTGTCATGACTTTGCTGCGATTTGCATCCAAGTAAACATTTACACCATACGTTGTATAAATCTTGGCGGTTCCATTAGTAGTCGCGTTCGCGTTATTCAATGTAATCTCGAAATCATCCGCACTGCACGAAGAAGAACATGACGCCCCCGAACACGACCATGTCGCGGTGGATTGGTCATAACCAGATGCACACGTAACGGTTGCCGCACATGTATTTGTTGCCGTGGCGGATGTCGTGCATGATGCGACCCCGGTTCCTGGCGTACAACCGCATGTCGCCCACGCGGCGGTCAAAACCGTATCACCCGTGGTATCATACTCGCTGTACGTATGATCCAACAATGGGTAATTTCCACCACTGGTTGTGTTCCAACCCGTCATAATAGAATTCGTCTTGGTAAACGTGGTTCCCGGTTTTGTTGTGAACGACCCCATATATGATATACCCGGTTGTGTCACATCCGACCCCGTGCCACCACCGTTTTTATATGTTATGGTGTATGAATTGCGATTGTAATAAAGGTCTATTACACGTGTTCCATCCGGCAATATTGTTGTCGTTGTCACCGCGCCAGACGACGGTTTTGTCGTGCCATGTGTGGCCGTACCCTCAAATCCCGCATCGTATGTAAATCCGGGAAGCGCGCGTGCCAAACTTTCCAATGTCACACTGGCATTTGATGTTCCGGTCAAATTATCAACCGCACCATTCAATGTATATCCCGTGCCAGTTAAATTTTTGGTATAGTGATAAACTTTATACGGTGTATTCGTGTTCGCACTGAATTGCGCATACAGCGTCTTGTCTTCTGTCGCCCGCCATTTAGATGAACCTGTCCATCCAGAAACGGTTGCCGATGTTAATGTTCCCGACGCATTATATATCTGGGAACCACCTGTTTGTGCGGTGTACCAACCGTTAAATGTATAGCCGGTCTTACTTGCCGTTGGCACCGTTCCGGTTGTGGTCGATGCCGCACCGGTATAAACATTTGCAGAATCATACCGCACATACAATGGCGAAGTCCCAGATAATGTTCCACCGTTTGTTGTCGCATCAAATGTTATTTTCTTTTGGTCCAATGTCATCGTTGTCGGTGTTGTGGCCGTTGTCGTCGTCGATGTCAATGTTCCATCGCTTGCCGTGACCCGAACCTTGTAATAGCGCGTTCCCAAAAATGCATCCTTGGCAATACTGGTTGTCTCTGTTGTAGATGCCGTCGTCCAATTACCATACGTTCCGTTACTGCTGGGGGCGTAACCAAAACTGTATTTTACGGTTATACCACTGTCATATGTGGTTGTTGTGGCACCGGTCAGTGTGGTTGCCGAAAGATTATAAACCTTGGTCGTACCACCCGTAATTGTCACACCCGCCGGCGTGGTTATTCCGGTTGCAGACACGGTTATTGTGTCATTACCCGCGCCGACAGTGTAAACATTGCCCGAAATTGAACCCGCGCCATTTGTGACGGTGTATGCGGCACCGGTATAGCCAGATTTTTGCGTTGCCGTCACAACGGTCGACAAATCAATTTGTTCACCAAAATCAAATGTCTTGGTCATGGTTGCGGTCCCGCTGTTCGTCCAGCCGGATGCGGTAACCTTGCTTATGCCATTACCGGCGGTCACGGTTATGGTGTATGAATTTGCACCACCACAATTTGGACTGGCGTTCGTGGCGGTATTTGCGGTCCCATTAAATGTGCCACTGGTCGCGCCGGCGTTGTTATATCCGGCCTCGCAAGTATATGAATACTGACAGGTATTATTTGCGACACCGGTCACATCACACGATGCAACATGGGTTCCCTTGGTACATGTGCACGCGCCCCAATTTGCGGTCAAAACCGTATTACCCGCGGTGGAATATGTATAATTTGAATTCAAATTCGGGTAATTTCCACCACTTGTCGTGTTCCATTTTGTCACAACAGAATTTGTTTTTGTAAAGATTGACCCGGGCTTGGTTGTAAATTGTGTATCATATGATACATCTTGAACAACATCATTACCCGTTCCACCGCCATTTTTATATGTGACGGTATATCCGGTCTTGGTCCATTTTGCATACAAATCCGCGTCGGCCGTAAAGTATGTTGCCGCCGGTGTTGTCACGGGCAGGGTGGCATTTGTCATAACAGGGTTACCCGTGAAAGATGCATTATCATAATATCCCGCAAATGTGTATCCCGTCTTGGTCGGCAATGTAATTTCCGTAACCGCCGTCCAACTCATAGAACCACTGGTTTGTACACGATATGCATGACTGTACCATTCTTGAACTTCCGTTGTCCCGGTTGTCGTTACACCGCTACCTGGATGGAAGGTGATTGTATATGTATTATCTGTCCATTGCGCAGTAAATGTCTTGTCCTCGGTATATTTCCATTGGAATGCGGTTCCGGCCTGTTTAGTATCGGATGGATTACCGGTGTTGCTTACCAACCAACCGGCAAAAGAGCGTCCCGGATTTGTGCAACCACCAATCGATGCCGGTGTAAAGTTCGTATCATATGTTGCGGTTGCCGATGCCGGTGCGGTCCCTGTCGCATCCGTTCCGCAAAGATATGTCACATTGTATGTGTTTGCCTGGAACCGTGCATGCAATGTTGTGCTTTCACCAAATGTTGTTGGCGTCACACCACTTGCCAATGTTCCGTCACCATTGATATACTTTGTCCCAGTTCCCGATGCGGTTGAATAGTATCCCAACAAAGTATAACCCGGTTTTGATGCCATTTGTGCGGCGGTCAATTGCACCCATGCGCCCGGCGTGCCCGCCAATGTCTGCGACCAACCGGTATTATATGTTTCATAAACTGCGGGCAATGTTCCATCATAACCCTCGGCCTCTAACAATATCGTATAAACATCTGGTATCCATTGCGCATGAAGCGTCGCATCAGATGTGAACAACGTTGGTAAATTCATATTATTATTTGCCTCATAGCCCATTGCAGCTAATGGTGTGTTAGGTGCCAAGTACTGAGTACCACCAGTTTCTTGCGACCACAAACCATTAAACGTATGATGGGCACGCCCCCATGTTGTCCCAGTCGCAGAGGCCAGGGCATCCAACCAATCTGAATAAGTCGCATTTGCATCAAGCAAATCATTGCAATTTGGAAAACCACTCGCCAGACAAAGACCAAATACAGAATACGAATTAGAATGTCCAAATAGAGCACCGCCCGTACCAGAACTTACCGCAACCGGGTTTCCACTTACCAACAACCCATACATACCACTGTTACGAATAGCCTGTGTATTATACACTTCACCAAAATGATATGTCTTGTTGTTGATTGTAAACTGTTCCAAACATGCAACCCCACCGTGAGCATTACAATACAAATGAAAATATCCAGGAGCGCAATCTCTCGCCTTGTATGACTGGGCATCAGACACACCATATTCTATATACTCGTATAAATCTGCATCAGCATATTTTATATATCCAGCATCGCAAGACCAACTTGCATAGAATGTTTTTATACCTGTTTCTGTCGGACCAATAACCAGTGGAGTATTTGTATTTGTACATCCTGTTGGGGTCTTAGTAGATGTATTATATCCTGTGCACCAGCCATTAAATACGGAATGCAATTTCGTTGGCACTGCATTTATTGTTGTTGATGTACCGTATGTATAACTGCTTGGTGTTAAACCAGTTAACACGGTTGTACCATCTTCATCCTTGTATATGATATTATATGATTGTGCCGACCAATTTGGGACCAATGTCTTATTTTCCGTATAATTCCAATGCGTAACATTTGCACCAAAATCATAATTATCGTTTGTCCCGGACACAACCCATTTCGTTGCGGTATTACCGGCCTTGGCACACGTACCAAGTGTTGCCAATGTTACCTGACTGCCGTAATCTATGTTATTATCGGCCGTTTTAGACGGGCTTCCCGTTGTACCCGTGCCACCACAAGAGTAGGTAATATTAACCTTAACCGGGTCATAATGTGCGGTAATTGCCGACCCACTTGTAAATGGCCATGTTAACGTATTGCCCACATTGTATTGCGTGGCATTTACATCAACAACCCACCCGGTAAATGTATGTCCCACTATTGAACCACATGGATTTGATGGGAACGTAAGTGTTCCACCATAAGTTATTGTCGTTGGGAATGATGCACCCGATGGTGTTCCACTGGCGTCACCACAACTCCATGTCAAAGGATATTGTACCTGGGTATTACAATTTGTTCCTGTGTAACCGGCGTTACATTCCCATACCGCGGTAAATGTCACCGTTCCCGATACAGAACGCAAGTTTTTATAATACGTTGCCTTGGTCGGCGTTGTGATACTGGTTCCGGTGGTGGTTGATGTTGGTGGGTTGCTGGTTCCATAATAATGTGTCACACCATTATCCATACCCGCAATGGTCCACCCAGTAAACGTTGCATGCGCATGTGTTGGATTACTAATATTCACAACCGAATCGTATGTGCCACTGGTTGGGGCATTTGCGCCGGCGGTTCCACCATTTAATGTATACGCAATCGTATATGTATTTGCCGTCCATTGCGCGGTAAATGCACCACCGGCCGACGCTATCACATCATACGGCCATAACCATCCCGCCACATTACCATTTGTCGGCATGGTGCTTTCCGCATATGTAACACCTGATACGGGTTCCAACCAACCGGCAAAACTGTAACCTTCTTTGGTACATGTATTTGCCGCGGTCGTCCAATTGGAATGATAATATGTATTCCCCGATGTGGGTGGTGTTCCCGTCCCCGCCCCACAAGAATACTCGTAATTAAAGTAACTTGGTGCATACCACATATTATACGTGCGATCGCCCCACGAAGAATCCCACGTGATTGTATCACCCGCATCATGTGTATCTGTAAATCCACCATTTACAACATATCCCCAAAGGAACGGCGAATATCCCGCATTACCCCAAGAACAGTTTGCCATTGACGGGAATGTCAATGTTTCACCATCGGCAACCTGGACTGTGGCGGGGCTTGGTGTTCCCGAACCATCGCCGGCCTGGTTTTCGCACGAGAATGTGACGGTATTTTTTGGATTCCATTTCGCATACAGTGTATCAACATTGTTTTCATCGAATTCTTGCAAAATACCGCTCGTCATCGTGACGAATGTGCCATCCGCATTGATAATTTTTGTTCCGGTTCCATTTGGCCCGGTCCAGAATCCGGCAAACGAATTCCCCGTCTTGGTTGGTATTGTAATAGATGTTATCTCCGTGTTAGTAGAATTATTTACCCAACCAATTTCTACTTTATACGTTACCGAATTCGGCGAAGACGCGGTTGTCGCACTTGCGTCATCCAGTATAAAAGGATACTTTTTTGCGGAATAATGCGCATATAAAGTGAAATTTGTGGTACCCGACGGCACATAATTATGATTTATAAATTCACCATTTTCATCAATGATTTTGGTTCCGCCGGATGATGCGGTATAATAGCCCAAAAACTCATATCCATACTTCACCGGCACCGTGGTCATTTCGGTTATTTCGTTCATTGCATTCGAATCGGAATACCATGCATCGCTTGGCACATAGTAAACCGTGCTTGGAGACGGTGTGTTATCTGGGTCATCGTGATTTAATGTGACGGTCCCAATGTCTAAATTATATCCCACCAACCTTGCATCTGATTGATACGGGTACTGTGCAATTTGGCCGGGTTGATATAATATACTGCTTCCGTGTTCGTCATCGGTCCAACCCATAAACTTTTTGCCGGACAGCGTTGAACAACCAACCGCCGCACGTGTCTTAAACATATAATCTTGACCAAAGTATATACCTGTGTCCGTATAACTCGGCGCTCCTTCTTTATCACAATAATATACGATATTGTATGTCGGAATGGCCTCCCAATGTGCATAAAGTACCGATTCAGCACCCGTTTTATCCCAATTACGCGCCGATTGCAATTCGTCGGTATAGTACTGCGTTCCACCCGATGCGGCATCAAAATACCCGGTAAAGACATAATTCGTCCGTGTTGGCGGGCACGATACGGTCGGCATCGGTTGTCCAAACGTCGCCTCAACAACGTCAACCGAACACACAACACCATTATTTGGGTTTAATTTAATCTTACTGGTACTGGGCGCAACCCATTGCGCATAAAATGTTTTGTTGGCATTATATGACGGCGCGCCAATAATATAACCGTCCGCATCAATTATCTGGTTCCCGCCACTTGATGCATCCCAATAACCATTAAATGTATAATTGGTCCGTGTCGGTTTTGTCAAACCCGCGCCACCAGATGATGTGTTATTAAATATAGACGATGTAATTTGATAATACAAAGTACCATCTTTACGGAACCAACCAACATTATATCTCTCATATATTGTCCTGGAACCGGTGCCACCGTTGGGACTCAGTGTTATAGTGTGAATCGTGCCGGAATTAGATGTCCATTTGGCGTAAACGGTCGTATTTGCCGTCACATTATATAAAATGGTCCCATTGGCATTTGTCCACTGCGTTCCCGAACCACCGGTTCCGGTATAATGCCCGCCGTATGTATAGTTTGTTTTGGTCGGCGGTGTGATACTGGTCACCGTTACGGCATCGCACAATTGGCTTGCCTTGTATCCCGAACAATTTGACACGGCCGTATTGGTGTTGCGATATAAAACCGTTGGTTGTGAATTTGTTGTTGCCGATTGGTCGTTTATCGTGACCGTCACCCATACCGGCGTTGGATTTGACGAATTTGCCACCCACCGTGCATAGGCCGTCCCGTTTGCCGAAAACGCCTGTAATGCGGCACTTGTGGTTTCAAAATGACCGTCCGCATCAATTATGCGAACACCCCCGTTGGATGCGTTTGTTGTCCAATAACCGGCAAATGTGTAATTCGTTTTGGTTGGAACCGTTGCCATATTCGTTATTGACGTTGTTGCACCCGGATTTGAATACCAACCGGTTGCATATTTCAAATACACCGTTGACGGGCTGGGCGAATTTGACGGACTGTTATGATTCAACGTGACGGTTAAAACCTTTGGTGTCCATTTGGCGTATATTGTTGCCGGCGCGGTAAAATAAGTATTTGACCCGACAATTGTGCCATATGCATTTATAATTTGTTGGCCTGTACCATTTTGACCCGTATAATAACCACCAAAATTATATCCCGTACGCGTCGGTGTGGCATATATAGCCTGGATACATTCTGAACCACTTAACGTTCCACTGGAATTCTGACTGATCGCCGATGCATAACATTCACCATATATTTCATATAAGTGTAAAAAGGCATTTCCACCAACTTGACTTCCAGACCCACCGGCATCATTTAATGTGATAAGATAATTTCCGGAATTATCCACCGTCCAATATGCATATATTGTTGTTGGTTCGATTGAACTTAGCGTGGACACATTGGATGTATCAACCATATTCCCATTGGCATATACAACCTGGGTTCCAGTTCCATTTTGTCCGGTATAATATCCCCGAAACACATATCCCGACCGTGTCGGTGTAACCGCCATTGTGGTTAATTCACCCCCCCCACCGGAACGGGCGCACGCCGCAATCCACCAATAGTCCCCGCTACGAAATGTATCAATTGTCGCCCAATCTCCACGCGCCCCATACGAAACATAATTTCCATTTAAATTATAGGTTATATTGGCATCACTACACGGCGTTGCAAATGCGCCCCCACTGCCACCGGCATCATTCAAAACAACAATTGGACTATTCCAATGAGGATTCATTGGACGCCAACACGCATACAATGTCGTTGATTCATTCAGCGAAATTAAAACATTGCCTTGATAATCAATAATTCGGTTCCCAGTGCACCTCGTCCCAGTATAATGTCCGCCATAGCCATACCCCGGTTTATATGGCAAAGATGATAATTGTGTAACCGAACCCATGTTCCACGAATGTGGAACACTGGCAATTTTTGCACCATCATCATTCAATGTATATGTATAAGAAGTTGTTCCGGTACCCGCGGCAAACACATTTCTGAACAAAATTACAGAACTCACGCATGCAAACGCAATAAACAACACCCTAAAAAAGCGCAGAAATCTCGACAAAATCCTTCCTCTTTCTTTCCTACACTGTAAACATTAGCAAATTATCGAAAACAAAGTCAAAAGAAAATCGCATATTTAATATAAAAAAAACATTGACTAATAATACGAAATGTTCTATGGCACGATTACAAATTATAAAAAACCACTATATTCAATATGTTATATTTATGCGTTTATGATTGTAAACCTTTTAAATTCATACAATTTTTTTCTAAAAATTAATCCAAAATGTGTTCAAAATACAAAATGTATAAAAATCTTGAAATCGGATTTCAAAAGCCTAGAATAACAACGTAGTTAAACAGGGCATAGCCGTCATCCGTGGCGGAGGAAAGTCCGGACTGCGTGGGACAACACACCGGTTAACGACCGGGCGGGGCAACCCGACGATTAGAGCAACAGTGACGAAGCAGGTTTAACCTGAGTGAAACGGGCAATCTCTGTGTGCAGCAACTTCAAATAGGTTTCCAACGATTCGTCCCAAATCGGAAACGGGTAGAGGGCTTGACACTTGGTGGCAACATCTTGTGCAGATTAATTATGCCCACCACCCAATGTATGGTGTTGAATGTGCCGGAACAACACTGAACTTGGGCGGAACAGAATCCGGCTTATCGTTTGACTATACGGCAATTCGTCCCCGCAAGGGGACGTTTTTTACCCTACATCACCGACCCGGTGGTGGGATAGAAAGTCAATTGAATCTTTTTCCATTTATCATATTCATTTGCCGGCAACATACGAAACGGCTGGCATACATTGATGGCGGCACGAATCGTTTCCAAAACATACGCAAACGACGAATCGGTTTCTGCGCGCGCCGCCGATTCAAACCAAACATCAGATACGGTTCCATTTTGCCGCATAGTTAAATGCGCAACCGCCCGGATTCCATCAATTCCCGGGTATGATGTATTTATATTCCAACAACGCGTCATTGCCACGCGCAATGCGTCAACAACCGATACCGTAAGTGTTCGATCCAACGACACCACATTACGATTCACACGCACAATTGTCTTGGTTTTCGGGGCGGACGCTTCATCTGGATTTTTTTCTTCCGTTTTGGATTTATCCGGTTCCACCTTTTGTTGTTTTTCGTCCGGAACCAAGGTTGTAGATTTCATTTCTTCGGTCTGATTTTGTGCGGCATTTTGTTCCGGTGTTTCTTTCTTTTCCGGTTCTTTTACCGCGTCCTCTTTGGATTCATCAACATTTGTGTTATAAAGCACCGTTTCATCACCCGTCACGCGCACACTGTCCAAATCTATCATGGTTATTTGAATCCGGTCGGGCGCAATAAAACGTTCGTATCCACCAATCACGACATCGGCCAACAATACCATAACACCCAACACCACCAAGTGCCCCAATATTGAAAAACCAAGATTTTCTGTCATAAAATGGTTAAAGCGTCCCATTTTTATTTATCCAATTTTGTCCGTAAACCCACACGTTCAAACCCGGCGGTCTTTAATTTGCCCATAACCGCCATGACCGCACCATAATCCGCCCGGCGGTCACCGTTTATAACAATCGCCAAATTTGAATTTTCACCACGCATCGCAACCGCGCGTTTAATAACATCGTCCAACGGCAACTGGTTCGTGCCGATATAATAACGGCCCGCCGAATCGACACTGATTTGCATTGCGTGGTCGGTTCCGGTTAAAACGGTTGTTCCGGCATTCGGCAAATCAAGGTCTATGCCATTCGTCATCATTGGCGTCGTCACCATAAACACCGCCAACAGCACCGTCATAACATCAATCATCGGCGTCAAAGAAATTGCCGCATCTGAAATTCTGCGTCGCGCCCGTGACATATTATTTTCCCCCAATTTTTTCATACAAATCATCTGCGCGTTTGGAAAAAACCTGGTGCGCAATTGCCGCCGGTATCGCCACAATCAACCCCAAGGCCGTTGTTCCCAACGCAATCGCCAAACCGGGTGCAATAACCCCAATGCTGACCGATTGATTCGCACCGATTGACGCAAAAGAATCCATAACACCCCAAACCGTTCCGAACAACCCAATGAATGGCGAAACATACGCACACATCGCCAAAAACCACAGATTTTTATCAAATGGACGAATCGCTTCATCGGGGTTGCCGGTTATCTTTTTATGCTTAACCCCGTGAAACAGGCGGATTTTTTCCACAATTACCGCCCACGACATAACACTAAACACCACCAAAACGATGGACGCAATCGCCGTCACAATATCAGTAGTGAATAACCGCCACAAAGAAAATGCGTTCATTTTTATTCCCTTTCTTTATTAAAAATTTATTTTAAACGTGCCGTAATATCATCGGGCACAGCTTTTAACTTCATGTCCGCGCCGATATACGCCACTGTTATGTGCATTATAGCACAAATTACATCATCATGCACGAACTTTTGTTCCAATTCCATCGAAACAGCGCCAACCCCAGTTATCCGGGTTTCAAGGACAAAATCGTCAGCCAATTTTAACGGTGTCATATATTTTATGTCTAATTTTTTTACGACAAATCCCATGTCGCCATCCGGCATATTAATTCCGCGCATCATATCCATACGCGCGCGTTCGGCAATTTCTATATACCGCCCATGATACATTATTCCACCTGCATCGGTGTCGGCATAGGCAACCGAAAATTTAAATTTATGTATTTTATTCATAATTATTTCTCCAATCCCATATGGCGATAGCCGGCATCGGTCACGATGCGTCCGCGTGGTGTGCGCTGAATCAACCCCAACTGCATCAGATAGGGTTCAATCACATCTTCGATTGTGTCCGCCGGTTCGGCCAACGCCGCCGCCAAATTATCAATTCCAACCGGTCCACCCGCATAGTGCATTATAATCGCGTTCAGGTATTCACGATCAATTTGATCCAAACCACTGGCATCTATATGCAACTGGGCAAGCGTGGTCTTTATCACATCCGCCGTGATTATACTGGAACCCATTGCCGCGGCAAAATCGCGCGCGCGTTTTAACAACCGGTTGGCAATACGCGGCGTGCCACGCGAACTTTTTGCCAACGCCAATGCACCACCGGCATCTATTTCTATGCCCAAAATTCCGGCACTGCGTCGAATAATTTTTGCCAAATCTTCGGGCGGATAAAAACTTAAACGCAAATCGATTCCGAATCGGTCACGCAACGGATTAGACAACAGCCCCGTCCGTGTCGTCGCGCCAACCAAAGTGAATGGTGGCAAATCGATTCGAACACTTTTTGCCGACGGGCCTTCGCCCAACATAATATCCAACTTGAAATCTTCCATTGCGGAATAAAGAACCTCTTCAATTGCGGTCGGCAGGCGGTGAATTTCATCAATAAACAGCACATCCATCGGTTCCAGCGCAGTCAATATTGCCGCCAAATCGCCTTGTTTGGTAAGCATCGGCGCCGATGTAGCCCGGAAATTCGCGCCTAATTCATTTGCAACAATGTGTGCCAGCGTCGTTTTCCCAAGCCCCGGCGGCCCATACAACAACACATGATCCATCGGTTCGCCGCGCGAACGCGCACCCGATATGAACACAGATAAATTTTGTTTTAACGCGTCATGCCCGATAAAATCCGTCAAAGTCTTTGGGCGAATCGTTGCCGCCATTTCATCTGGAATGTTTGGGTCAAGAAATCTGTTTGTGTTTTCCATAGGCCATCCAATTTATTAAAGCAATTTAGTATCCGCGTTTTCGCGGCCCACATACGCCTTAAGGTCGTTATACATCTGGCGCAAATCGGCGGGCGTAGCGTATGTTTCATTTGCCCCCTTGACACGAATGGTTTCCAAACTTATTTGTGCCTGTTTTTTCAACATTTGGGTAAGATGGGTTGAAAAACCCTTGGCATCGTCTGATTCTTCCGCCCCCTGGAGCAGCAATCCGCGATTCGGCCTTGGCGACAGAAACGCAAAATCAGACACCGACGCATCAGGCGAAACCAGCGCAAAACCACTGACCTCTGGTCGCCGCATAAGGGTCTGCAACACATACCACGCCCCTAACTGGTGCCCGGCAAGCCAGATTTTATCGCTGTCTTCATTATGATTTTGTATCCAATCTATGACCGTTGCGATGTCCAACATATTGTCCGCCGTCGTCCCCAATGCGCCTTCGGAATCGCCAACGCCGCGATAATTAAATCGCACAACCGAAAATCCAATATCCATAAACGCCCGAAACATCGCATAAGATATTCTGTCGTTCATATGATGTTTCTGGCGCGGATTCCCCGACAGAACAACCGCCAACGGCGCGGCCTCGGCCAAAGATTTATGATACACCGCGTGTAATTTACCCGCATCCCCAGATATAATAATATCAACCATTTCAACACCTTTCCATTTTGTTTATATTATATGTATGACTTATAGAACAAATAAATATCATTTTTCAATAAAAATTTTTGCTTTGACACGAACGGCCATAATGTTTTAGAATAACAATATAATATATTCAAGGGAAGGGTAAACAAAATGAAAAATTCAACTTTCACGGCGGTTTTTGGCGCGATTATTGCAACATCTGCATTTGGTGCAACCCAGTATATAGAAGAAAATTTTCAAACAATATACACCGAAACACCGGTTCAATCGTATTATGCATACCCGGATGACCCAAACTTTGTCCCCGAAAGTGAATTTATGCAACGCGCAGACAGTTTGGATTACGACCAAAACATTATTGATGCACGCGAAGCAGAATCTTTTGCGCACCCGGGCGTCATGTTTGCCGAACGTCCAATGGTTGTATGCCGTAATTTCGGCTGCACACGGCTGAATGATAAAATAACACGGACGTTTTTGTTTAACAGCCTTGTCAACACATTCATGATGAACGCGCATTCCCGCCTTTATATATGCGAGGCCGATCCGTTTTCGCGCGATTGTCTGCAATCTGGGATATCTTTCCCGGTTCGTGCGGGAATTGCGAACGCCCTTGTTAAAATTCCCAAGGCCACAATTTCCCAGGTAAATGTTTCAACCGGCCTTTCGCGTGCAACGGTGAATATGACCTATGAATTACTGGTAAACGGAATAAGTCGCGTTTGTGAACCAACAATTATGGACATTGTTATACCGAACAATTCGTCGGCCACGTTGTCGAATCGCGAATTTACCTGTAATATGACCAGTGACGGATTCAGCAATGTATCACTGTTGGTAAATTTGGACTATATCGACCTGGATTACGGTATTTTGGGCGGATATTATTCATTGGGAACCCAGGGTCCAACATCCGGCGGCGGAACGGGTTACGCACTGTTCAAGACAGAATTTACAACGGGCGGTATGCAATTCCGCGCGGCGGTTGATGAAAACGACAACCTTATTCAAACAATCCAACCCGGCGAATACGCGGTTGAACCATTGACTAAATAGGGCTGTTTGGACTTGAAATTGGTGTAAAAAACGATAAAATATACCAATAACGGGGTCCAATTTATGAATAAGACTATTCTTGTTGTTGATGACGACGATATGTTGCGCAATGCGCTTGCGCGGGGGTTGCGTACAAATGATTTTTATGTTTTAACCGCAAATTCCGCCGAAACCGCCGATGAAATATTATCCCGCATAAATGTTGATGCGATTATCTTGGACCGTATGATGTCCGGCATGGACGGATTAAGTTTTTTGCGAAAATTGCGCGCGACGGGCAATAACACACCAACAATTATGTTGACCGCAATGGGCGGGGCCGAAAATGCCATAGACGGCCTTGACGGCGGTGCCGATGATTATGTTTCAAAACCATTTCAATTAAGGGAATTGGTGCTGCGCCTTGGAAACATTATGCGCCACAGTAAAAACACAGATGCCCCCAAAATGCCTAATGGCCTTGTCCTTGCGGACGATGAATTTTTTGCGCGTGGCGAAAATGGTGCCCTGAACATTATTGCGCTTTCAACCGAAGAAAAAAAATTATTGGCAAATTTAACCTGTCCGTTGGGTAATATCGTTCCGGCGGCGCCAATGGTTGTAAAACGCTTGCGTAATAAATTAAATAATGTATTATCAAATCTGGATATCGTGACAATTCGTGGTCGCGGATACAAATTGGTATGTTCCGTCGCCACACAAGAACAAAAGGGTGCATAAGTATATGAGGTTGATTCCACGCAGTTTTTTTTGGCGTACAATATTATTGATATTGGTTCCACTGGTCGTGGCCCAGGTTATTATTGCCAATGTGTTTTTTGGCAATCATTGGGCGCGCGTCCACGCAACATTGGCGCGCACATTGGCGGGCGAGGTTGCCACCATGATTGGCTTTATTGATTCGGGGAATATTCCGGCGGCCCAAAGCATGGCAACCGATATAGGAATCAATTTTAGCATCCACGAAAAACTGAACCGGCCAAAGCATAATGATAATCGTTCCCGCGAAGCGGGTCTGCTTGCCAACGAACTGTCGCGTCGTCTTAAACGCCCGGCGGACATATATATTGATCGCGAACCCCGCCTTATATACATCGATACGAGAACAAAAGACGGGCAAATCGCAACATTTGGTACAACACTTTATCGCATTTATTCCACCAGTACAGAGGTATTTATAATCTGGCTACTGGGGGCGATTTTAATCGTATCGGCCCTTATATCGCCGTTTATTATACTGCATAATCGCAGTATTCGTCGTATCGCACATGCGGCAAATCGTTTCGGGCGTGGCCTTGATGCGCCGGGATTCCAACCGAGTGGTTCACGCGAAATACGTGAAGCGGCATCGGCAATGATAACAATGAAAGAACGACTTGACCGATACAACCGCACACGCACAGATATGCTGAACGCGGTAAGTCATGATTTGAAATCACCGCTTGCGCGGATGCGGCTTGCCATTGAAACGGACAGCGCCGACAAAGACGCATTGCTTGCCGACATTGACAGAATGAGTTCGATGATAAGTGGATACCTGGCCTTTGCGCGGGGCGAATCACCAGAAATCGAACAATCAACCGAATTACCACCGATGCTGTTGCGGATTGCACGCGACGCCGCACCCGACAAACGCATTTTAACCAATTTCCCGGACACACCGGTGCAATTCTATGCGCGTCCCATGGCGTTGGCGCGGGCGTTCGGCAACATAATTGAAAACGCGGCGCGTTATTCATCAAAAATAATACGCATAACCGAAATTGACAGCACCGACGACACCACGGTTATTATCGAAGACGACGGCCCCGGCATTCCCGACAACAAAAAGGCCGACGCAATGCGCCCATTTGTACGCCTTGATGATGCGCGCGGGGCGGACACCGGCGGAACGGGGCTTGGGCTTTCTATTGCGAAAACGGCAATTGAAAATCACGGTGGGCAAATATTCCTGGAAGACAGTGAACTTGGCGGCCTGCGCGTCCGGGTGGTATTACCAATTTAACAAACAACACGGGGTAAAAAATGAATCTGTATAAATATGTATCTGAAAGATTAAATGAAAAATTGGGTTTTGATGCGAAACTGGAAACCCCGCGCAATCGTGAATTTGGCGATTTTTCGACGAATGCCGCAATGGTTATGGCGCGGTCGGCCGGGAAAAACCCACGTGAATTGGCGAACGATATTTTACCAAAAATCACGGAATTAGATTTTATAGAATCCGCATCTGTGGCGGGGCCGGGATTCATAAACATGAAAATCAAAGACGAATTTTTATGGCGCGCCGCCGCAACCGCGGCAAATATTACGCCGGCGGACAAAAAATTGGTTATTGACATGGACTATGGCGCATACAATGTCGCAAAATCTTTGCACATTGGTCACTTGCGCACATCTATTGTTGGAGACACATTGAACCGTATTGCACGATCTATTGGTCATAAAACATTTTCATGGAACCATATTGGGGACTGGGGCAAACCAATGGGATTGGTTATAGCATGGATTGAACGCCTGCATCCAGAATTGCCATATTTCCGGGACGATTTTAACCCCGACACGCCCGTTGATTATGAAATAGACGCCAATGAATTAAACACGTATTATCCGGCGGCATCGGCATTTGCCAAAGAAAACCCAGAATTTCAAATTCATGCCCAGGAAATCAAAGCAAAATTTCAATCAGGCCACCCGGGGTATTTTGCGCTGTATGAAAAGTTTTTGGCAATATCGTTGCGCACAATGAATAACACTGTGCAAAGGTTAAATATTTTGCCGTTTGATTATGATTTGGGCGAAAGAAACGCCGCAAAATATTTGGAACCTGTTGAAAAAATACTACGCGAAAAAAATATGATTTATAAAAATGACGGCGCAGAAATCATAAACGTCAAACGCGAAGACGACAACAAACCGATGCCACCATATATGTGGCGTGATTCCCGCGGTGCCGACACATACGATTCTACGGATTTGGCGGCCGTTTATTGTCGCATCCACACCGATAACCCCGACAGGATTATTTATATAACAGACCTGCGCCAGAGTCTGCACTTTGAACAACTGTTCCGTGTTGCCGATATGTCCGGCATATATCCATACGATAAATTTGAACATATTGGTTACGGAACAATCAACGGCGCCGATGGCAAACCATTCAAGACCCGCGATGGTAACGCGGCGGGATTGGACGACATATTGGATTCTGCAAACGATGCGGTCATGGCACGCATCGCGGAATCAGGCAAAAAATTGGACCAAGATACAATCCAAATGATTGCCCTTGCGGCGGTAAAATTCAACGATTTATTACACGATGTCCGTGCAGATTATATATTTGACCCGACGCAAATCACTTCGTTCGAAGGACGCACCGGGCCATATATTCTGTACACGGCGGTTCGGTTAAATTCTGTATTGCGTCGCGCAGAAAAATTCACCGCACCGGCAAACGCCAAATTCGAATCGGACGAACGGAACCTGGTTATGGAATTGTTGGATTTTGACCGCACAGTTCAATCGGCGTTTGAATCGCGTGCCACCGATTTAGTCGCAAACTATGCATACGATTTGTGCCAATTGGTAAATACATTCTATCATAATTGTCCAATCCTGCGTGAAGATGTGCCCGCAGAAACGCGTGCAATGCGCCTTGGCCTGGTCCAAATTGCCGTTGATGTTTTAACCAAGACTTTGGATTTAATGGGATTAAAAATTCCAAAAGAAATGTAAAATAGTGGTTAGTGTAATCGCGGCCCGTCACCGCATTCTCGGTGACGGGACGGACTAGCCACTGCCAACTATCCACTTGCACCAAAATTCAAAATTTGATAGAATAGGGTACAAAGGGATCAAACGCGAGAGATGAAAAAAGTTCTATCCACCGTTTTTTTTATGTGTTTGGCTATTGATGCCAATGCTCTAACATTTTCTTGCACCAAACCCGGCTTATGTCAGCCCAAAGACGAGATTGTTTCCATAACAAAGTGTAAAGATATAACTAAAAATTATTTTGATAAAAACGATTATTTGCATATACCTAGCTCACTGTGGGATAGCTGTAAAAAACAAAGAGATGCGTTATTTGATACAATCGAAGCCGGGGAACACACAAATTGCTCTCTAATAAACGTCATTACATTTCCCAATAAAGACAATTCTGAAAATACTGATAACATATACTATTGTTACGGCAACCAGAATATACAAATAGAATTTACAGCCCCCCAACAAACGGATTCGTGGTCGTACGCACAAAAACGTTGCGTTGGCAGTGGCGGCGAATGGACAAACAATAAGTGCGACTGCAAAAAACTGACAGGAACAACGGATGTTAACAACGAATGTATTTGTACACAAAATAAAAACCAAAAATACTACAATAAAATTTTAACTGGGTGTGAGCAACTTAAAGATGGCGCAATAAATGTGATGAATGGCGGTAAGATTTATGGTTTTTATTCTAAGTTAGAAGATCAAGATAAACAAAATTCTTGCAGCATAACAGGTGGTTCGTGGGTACAAAAAGATAATTCATGTTTTTGTAATTCGGATTTAGGCTTAGAATTAGATAATAATAAATATTTTTGTAATTGTAAAACAGGCATGGATTATACAGACCCGCTTAAGAAAGCTTTTGGTTGTATATCAATTAGCGACATTCCTGGGTATGATATGCTATCAGAAACATCGGAAAAAAAAGAACCAGAGGACGAAGCAACAGGCATTGAATCAGGCACAGATACAAAGGGCGACGAAAACACAGATATCGACGATGCCAGCGGCGACGACGACAATGAAACCCAAAATGAAAACGAAAATCCGGAAATTTCCGATAAACTAAAATCGGCCCAGGATGCATTGGCGGCGGCGCGCGAAAAGGAAAATTCTTGGGCAAATCGTGCGGTCACCGCGGCATCTAGCGCAATGACCGGTTTGGGGGGAATGTGCAATTGGCCGAAGGCATTGCCGAACAACGGGCGGACGCGGAGGCAGAAAAAGAAATGCGTGCCTATATCGAAACAATGAAATGCGAATACGGAAATGGGCAAAATGTCAAACTGGGCAACGAAGAAATAACCCTGCCGGGCGGGAACGAATTATTGGATTACTATACCGAATATAAACAATTGGCGGACAATTTGAAAACGACGAAATCTGCGTTGGGCCTGCGCAGTGGGATAGAGAGCGAGGTTTTATATGACCGTGCGCAATCCGGATTATATCAGTATGCAAGCATTGGAAAAACGGGCGGCGCGGAAACATCACTTTATCGTGCATTGACGGATAAAGAAAGCGCGGATGCGGCGTCCTGGGCCGAACAAAAAGAAAAATCCGCAAAACAATTAAAGACCGGTGCACTCGTTGCCGGTGCGGGTGTTGCCACCGGAATTATCGGAAATTACCTGGTCAACGAACGCGGGAACAAGACAGAATAATTAAAGCGAGAATTCCAACAAGTCGAAAAAGAAACAGAACTTGAATTTCCGCTATTTATTCTAACAATATCAGACACCAAGGGGTCCACACAACAAAATCGTGAAAAACTTGCCACAATAGATGCCAAACCAATTACCAAGGTATCAGGCGTAAAAAACAACCTTGGCACAGAACTAAGTAAATTAAATTTTGTAACCGATAACGCCACGTTTGAATCGGGAGAATACACATTAAAAAACTCAGCTGCTCTTGACGAATGGGCGCGCAAAATTTCCAATATTTTACTTCAAGACGAATATAAAGATTCAAAAATATGCATTACCGCCGAAGGGAACACAGATAGAACAACCCCTGTACAAAAGCGGGGACGTGATTACACCACAAACGAACAATTATCCCAAAAACGCGCCGATGCGGTTATAAATCATTTAAAAGAACGTTCGCCACTAAAATCTTTTATATCACAAACATATTCATATGGTTATGGCGAAAAAAATTGCACAGAGTCTGAACACAAAAAAAATGACCCAAATTGTCGTTATGTATCTGTAACCGTCACCGATTGCACAACAGAATTATCCAAAAAAATGGCGCCAGTAATGGGGAGTATTATGGATAAAATTGATTTTAATCAATTGTTACAAAACAGCAATTCGCAACAATAAAAAACATTTGTGTTTTATATGATCTTGGTTTAACATAGCATTTGTCGTCGGGGCGTAGCTCAGCCTGGTAGAGTACTTGCATGGGGTGCAAGGGGTCGCAGGTTCGATTCCTGTCGCCCCGACCATAAAATTCAAATCGGCCTTGTGCCGATTTTAATTTTATCGTGGGTATAACGGTTCGATACATCGCAACGCAGTTGCCAGGTTCGGAACAAGCGCACAAAGTGCGCGCAGTGAAAGGGGCCCACGAACGCAGAGAGTGGGAATTACATTCCTGTCGCCCCGACCATAAAATAAGAATGTCGCCAACGGCGGCATTATTATTTTATAACCGCGCAGCGGTAGAATCGAACCGTGGTTCGGAACAAGCGCACAAAGTGCGCGCAGTGAAAGGGGCCCACGAACGCAGAGAGTGGGAATTACATTCCTGTCGCCCCGACCATAAAAATAAAATCAACCGTTTGTTTTGTGAATTTATTTTTTTATGATATAATTCCTTTGCTATGAGTTTACTTGGAATTTTTTTCGCTTTTATTGGTCCTATGATGTGGGCGGCATCAAATATTTTTGATTCCTATATTGTAGGCAATGTTTTTAAACGTGTTCCAACAACTATTTTTTATATGAATTTAACAAATATAATCGGTTTGTTATGTCTGCCACTGTTTGGACCAATTCATTTATTACCACCGTCTGCATGGTTATATATCGGTTTACTAACAATTATACAAATTGGCTATCAATTTCCATATTTTGCGGCATTAAATAAGTTGGATACATCCATTGTCGCCGCATTATTCCAAATAGAAAAGATTTTTGTGCCATTATGGGCATTTCTAATAATAGGCGAGGCCTTGCACCCTGTTCAATATATCGGTTTCGGTATCATAATATTGTTTTCCCTGATGTTGAATATAAAACGCGGAGATCAAATAAAAATAAATACTGGTTTTTGGTTAATGTGTCTGGCCTCTATAATGCTATCATTTGAAGGAACGTTTTATAAAGCTCTCTTGGTAGACACTAATTGGGTATCTGTGGCTTTTTGGGTAGCCGTAACATCTTTCATTGCACAATTTACTATGCTGTTCGTTCGCCCAGTTCGTAAAGACATAATTAAAAGTTTCGGTCAATATCGCCGTCGTTTTGGTATGTTTGTATTCATGGAACTTTTTGATAGGTGCGCATCATTCAGTCTTGTATTCGCGTTATCATTGATACCTGTTCTGGTGGATTCTGGCATTCAATCAGTTCAACCCATTTTTGTCGCAATATACGGCATTATCTTAACATACTTTTTTGGCAAACGTTTTCATGAAGATGTATCACAATCGGCCATGATAAAAAAAATTTTATGTTTTATTATGATTAGTGTCGGGGTAGTAATGACCGTAATAGGATAAATTTTATAAAAGAAAAAACCGCCGTTTTGGCGGTTTTCTTTTTACATAAATGCAGATATCAATAACGCCGTGGCCAAGATAATATTACCCGCCGTATTGCTGTGATGATGATGGTGGTGATGTGGATGCGTCACAACAACCGCATGTCCACCGCCATGATGGCCATGATGATGCCCGCCGCCATGGCGTGCCACTGGGCGCGGTGCCGGTTGAACATGTTGCGTCCGATAAACATCCGTGTAACGCGAACCGGCGTGTAATGGTGCCGCGTTTGCCGCGCCACATGATAACGCCACCGCAATTGCGCCGATGCCCAATAAAAGACGTGATTTTTTCATGTTTTACTCCTTTGATTCACATTCATTATAAATTATAATGATTATAAAAGTCAATAATTTTTTTTAATAAATTTAACAAATTTATATTACTTTGAATTTTGTGCTTGCACGAATCGGTAAAAAGTTTCTATATTCCCGTATCGGTTCAACATACATTCATACCCAAGGGAGGAATCATATGATTGTTGGAATTGGTATAGATTTGGTCGAATCGGGCCGTTTTCTTGACTGGTCCGCGTTCAAAAAACAACGCATTTTCACAAAAAAAGAATTGGAATATGCCGATGGCGATAACGCGAACGCCGAAAAACATCTGGCAAATTTCTGGGCCGCACGCGAGGCCTGTCTTAAAGCACTTGGCACCGGGTTTGGCGATGATATCGCATTTTCTGATATTTCGGTTGTGCATGACGACATGGGCCAACCGGAAATCATGATTGCCGGTGGCGCACGTGCGCGGTTAAAAGAAATTGCCGGAATCACCGCACGTGTTCATTTATCTATTACCGACCAAGATAACTTTTCGGCGGCCATGGTCGTAATCGAAAAAGAATAGTTTTTTTACGAAAGGCGAAAAAAATATCACACCGTTTGGTGTGATATTTTTTGTCTTGATATTTTAATATGTTGTTTCGGTATATCCAATACTGTATTGCCCACCATCATGAATACTTAAATGACGCGTGGTTTCCGGTTCGCGTTCCGGTTCCGCCACAAAGCCGCCCGATTCATCAACATACTGATCATACTGGTTATACTGTTCATCATATTGCATATTTTCATCATAATATGCGCCATCTTGATTTTGATAGTACATATTTTCATCCACGACATAGTTTTCCGGCGCGCCATAATCCACCGGGTCGGTCGGCACCGATATAATATCGTCATCGAATATAACATCGGGTGCGGTCACATTCGTCACACGCGGTTCCGGAACCGGCACATAAATCGGTTTATCACGCGCGACATCATAGGCATCTTTGCGACCCAAGACATCTTCTTCGGGTTCGACAACCGGTGTGTCGGGTTCGGCGGCACGCAAAACATTTTCATTTGGAAAGATAACATTTATTGGTTCATCCGCGACAACCGGCACATCGGGTTCGGGCGCGGGTTCTGGTATTGGTTCGACAACCGGTAAATCACTTGGTGTGTCTTGCTTTTCCACAATTGGCGCAACATCTTCCTTTGGTGCTTCTTCGATAATTCCGGCCGCCGGCGCATTCAGCATTGGAACCGTCGCACCATTCTTTTTCTGGTACAGCCACAATGTAAATATCGACAACCCAATCAGCAATATCAACAACAGATAATACGCAAATGACGAACGATTGCGCGATTCGCCAACCGGCCGCACTGGTGCGGTTCCACTAATCGGGGACAAAGGCCGCACATATGTATTCGTTGCTACCTCTGGACGTGCCGGGGCGGGACGCACAACATTTGTATTTTCATATTGCGCATTTGTTGTATTTCCCGTTGTGTCAACATCCATTGGGCGGGGGTCTTCGACGGTTTTAATAGTATTTATAACCGGTTCTTCACGCGGCGTTGGCGCATCTTGATAAGAATCATGTTCCGTCACATGTTCTGCATTCGAAAAATCCAACGGACGCGCCGCACTGGAATCGCCCTGGGTATCCATGCGGACACTTTCACGGTATTCTTCTTGTGACGCGGTTTCTTCCTTGGCGTCATCTGTATCGTACGGCGACCGCGGCCGCACATTTTCCACGTCCCGCGGTTTTATATCGTCGAATTCGACCGGTTTAAACGCGATTTCTTCGTCCAATATTTCTGGATCTTGGTCCAACAATGGTTTTACTTCTTCTTGTTCAGCCATTTCTTCATCCCTGGGTTGTGGTTTATGTTTATGTTCAGGCACCGGAAATTGCACAGGTGCATTATCAGATTCTATATCGTCCGCTTCGTCTGTGTCGTCTGCATATTCCGGTTCCTCTGATTCTGCTTCTTCTACTTCTTCGTCCGCTTCGTCGATTTCTGGTTCTTCTGTCTCTGTAATTTTTTGTTTTGCAACGCGCCCGCGGTTTGCGGCCGGTACAGTAAATTCCGGCACATCATCCGTCGCCACTTCGCGTGTGCGCGCCAACAATTCACGCGCCGCATTTGCTTCTTCGGTTGCGACGTCTATGCGATGCCGCGCATTTTCAAGGCGTTTTTCCGCACGCGCCAATTTTTCAGACACGGCTTCAATCTGTGCCTCGATTCGCAGAATTTTTGATGCGGATTCCTTTGGTGCCTCGCGCCCAATTTTTTCGCGTTGCGTGGCCAATTTTTCACGCAATTTACGACGCCGCTCGCGCAGACCCTTGATACTGTTTTCTGTGCGGGCAATCGTATCGTTTGCCATGGCAATTTCATCGGTTGCCGCAACCAACCGCGCCATTGCCGCGCGACGCGACGCAGTATCACGAAAATCAATCAAATCAGAAATTATCGAATCTAAATCGTCCGCGCCGTTTTCGTATTCGTCAATCAATTGCGCATAAACATCCAAACCACTGTATTCAATATCAAGTTTTTGATATTTATTATCAACCTTGGGCCGAACATTTTCCAAATCAACACCGTAATCATTGACCAAGATATCGTCCCATTTACGGTCATCGTGCCGCGCCAAAATCAACATGACATTGGGTTTAAATTCGTCAATTGTATCATCACGCACAAAGACCAACGTCCCCGCATCATCGCGCCACGCACGGAACACATTGCCGTCTATATCAAAGTCCGTAAAACGCAATTCTGGCAAAGATTTATTCTCTCTCGGCATTTTATTTTACCCCCGGCATTATTTATTTTTTCTTTGGCGGTGTAAACTGGTACGCCTGTTTACAATGTTCATAGCAATATGGTTTCCCAACAAACACGGTTGCACCACAGAAATGAAACCCATCAGAATCCGGATCCCCAATGGGCCAACGGCACTGATTCGGTTTTAGATTTGCCATCTCCAACGCATGTTGCACAATACGTTGATGCACCGCCGCACCTTTGCCCGCGGCCGCACGCAAACTAACGCGCGGTTTGGTGGCCACAACCGGCGCCTTTACAGGCTTGGTTTCTTTGGCCACCGGGGCGGATTTTTTTTGCGCCGCCTTGGGTTTTGGCGCCGTTTTTTCTTTCTTGGCGGGCTTTGCCACCTTGGGTTCCTTGGCCGGCTTTGAAGCCTTGACCGGTTCAGATTTTTTATTTGTGGTCTTTTTCGCCAGCGTCGGCTTTTTCGCCCCAGATTTTTTTACTGGCGTCGCGACCGATTCGTTTGCCGCCGAATTCCATCCCATACGATGCAGTTTCCCGACCACCGCATTCTTGGAAATACCCAATTTTTTGCCGATTTCTGCGGTTGACAAACCCTTGCCCATAAGGGCTTTTAACTTCTTTAAAATACTACTGTCCCAAGACTTACTCATTTTTTCTAAACCTTAAACGTTTTATATGATACAATAAGTCTATCATAAAACCGATTCGAAACGCAAGGGGGAAATAATGTTTTTATACATAATTGATATGATGTTTTGGTTGTTGCTTGCACTGGCGATTTATCTGTGCGTAAAAATTGCAACGGCGGATATGCGACGCCGTATTATCCCGGATGCGTACCTGTTTCCACTTATGATAATCGGGGCAATTATGACAACATTTTTTCCGTGGCCACACGACATAGGCGCGGGCGTTATCGGCATGACATTTGGATACATCATGGCGGCGGTAATCGGATTGATATTCGATTGGTTTATGACGCGACGCAACCCCGCGGCGGAAACACCGATTGGAATGGGCGATATTAAATTGATTGCGGTTGGGGGATTATGGTGCGGACCGGTCGGCCTTGGCATTGCATTGGTGTTGGCGTGCGTATTTGGTGCGGCGTGGGCATACCGCAAAAAGCAAAAATTTATTCCGTTCGCACCTTTTTTCATTATTGGTGGAATTTTGTCTTTGATTGCAACCGCATTTTTGTTATAATGTGATTTGAAAGGACAGGGGGATTGAATAAATCATACAGATTTTTTGCGGTATCATTTGTTGCACTGTGCGCGTGCGCGCCCGTGGTTGCGGCCCAAAACGCCCCAACATTTATGTCCAAATACGGTGAAATTCAATCTGTAAACAAATATTCTTCGAACCCATTCTGGTCACCCGACAGTCCATATAATCAACGTTTTCCAACCCCAATCTATGCAACCGGGCCGGATGTAAATACCGGCGATTGCAACCGAATCGTTCAAAACCTTATTACCGAATATTGTGCGTCGCGTGGCAATTGTGCGAATGCGCGCATATCGGATGTCCGCCCGCATATAATGGTAAGTCTGTCGCAATTACCGGGTCATAATTTTGCGACATCGTGTGGTGGATATATCGATACAATATTCGAAAGTTATCAAAAAACATACGGCAATTCGTCCACGGGTATCGTGAATATTGTACCAATACAAAACAAAATGGCGGCATCATCGATTCAAATTGAAAACCCATTTAAACAAACCAAGTCTGCGGCGGAAATTGCGATGGACGCACGCACGGCAGAATTGGAAAATTTACAAAAAAAAACGACCGCATCGGCAATGGTGACACCGGCGGCATTTCCGAAAACGATTGATGATTTATCCTTTACCGACCGCATGGCGAACACATCGGCGGGATATGAACCATACAAAGACTTAAAATCATACAAGACCCCAAAATTTGAAACCGAAGACGAATATTATGAACGTATGAAATCGGTTCTTGAACACAGCATACACTATGTTGGTGCCGGCGCGGCAAACACCGGTTGTCCAACCAAATATTTAACAGGGCGGGGCGCAACCATTTCATGCCGTCCAACAATTGAAAACGGAACATGCACCGCATGGTGTACAGATGTTTCATTAACCAAATGTCAAAACAAATATACCATTGCCCCATCTGAAAACACCGACAAGACATTTTATGGCAAATGCACATGCAACCCCGGCTATGTATTAAATGGCAACAAATGCGCAAAACCGGGCGACCCGGTCAATCCAGACCCAACCCCAGATCCAACGCCAGATCCGGTTTCAAATCCAGAAAATGCGCCACAGTGTTTGATAAAAATGTCCAATGACGCGGCATTTAAATCAAAACTTGCCACTGACTTGGCGGGCGTGACCGATTTGAACAAATGGATTGGCACCAATAAAAATGGTTTTTATACTTTTGTTGCAGACTATGTCATAAAATATTGTCTAAAAGGTTCGGCATCCGACATAACCGAATTCAACACATTGCTTGATTCATCTACAACCGTTCCTGTGTATATCAATTTTAACGGCTCTGAAATGGGCATAGGCATCGATAAAACCGAATTGTTCGATTATGCAACTTATTGGACTTACCCAATTGTTATAAATAATTCTGGCACACAAAATATAGGTACCACATTGTCAAAATCTGCCGCGTCATTACCAAATTTTATGGGAAAATGTACTGGTAATTTTTATACATCAAAAGCCAATGGGCCATCCGGTGGTTGGAGAAATTGGACCATAGAAAGTGCAGCGCGTCCAGTGTACCCCGCCTCTCGTGGCAATGGTTTTTTACTCGGCGATATTAGTTTTCCTGGGATGTTATACAATTTTCACCAAACATTTGGGGTCTCGGGAACATTAACAAAAACAAAGAATTATGCATTGGCGCGTGAACAAATTAAAAAATTTGCGGATGCTGTAAATGCGGATGGTGGGTGCGCCGGTAATAATATGATTATTTATCTGGTTTCTGAACCCGCCCCAGACGAAAACAAGGCAACAACGGTCAAAATCATATCCGAACCATTTTTCATAAGATGATAAAACGCATCCTGTTTTTTCTTCTCTTTCCCCTTACGGCGTTTGCGGCGGGGGGAATTGACACCACGACGGAATTATTAAATATTACAACGGCAGCAAACACAGAATGTGCAACGGCGGAATTTAATAATGCGCTGATTGAAAATTCGTATATGGTGAATGAAAACGATGACCGCGATACTGTGCGCGATTGGATTTATGACATACTGCAATCGCCAGAGGTTTTGGGCGCGGTATTATCTTGCCCTGAAATCGCGGACGCAGAAGAAAACACAACTTTATTCATGCCGATTAAATATACTTTTCCAAACGGCCGCACGGTGGAAATAAATTATGAAACCCAACCCAAAGTACTTGAACAACGCTTTATGTTATCAACCAAGACCGAATTGCCGACCGACGACCCCAATCCCGCGGTTTCATCAACCGACGAACACGCAACCTGGGTAAACACTGAACCGGCATGGTATGGCATTATGGTTGTGCAATCGGGCGCGTTGCGTGAATTTGTTGGCCCGAACAAAAATAATACTGTTTCAATGAAATGGGTCGAAGACAATATAGACAACCTGTACCCGCGCAATATGGACGGTTGGTGTTCCACCAAAACCGGAATCGGCGCAAAAACAAACAATGCAATGGTTCACGATGTTATTCGCGAACGAACGGCGGCAATGGATAACGACAAAAATAACTATTATATTGCGGGCGACCGAAACCTTAAATGGATTTCAGTGGCGGAAATCGTTGTTGACATAGTTTTGTCGGTTGTGTCATACGGTGGTTTTGCGGTTGCCTCTGGCGCGGCCAAGGGCGCACGTGCGGCGCGTACGGCATCAAAATTGGGCAAGACCATGAAAACCCTTACAAAATTAGACAGCGTAAAAGACTATATCAAGGCATCCGCCCAAATGCACAAGGTTATGCGAAAAACAGAAAACGCCGAAAAATTTGCCAAATCTTTCAAAAATGTTGCAAAACTTGAAGAACGCCTTAACAAGGCCGCCAAAGGCAGCGCGAAATACAACCGCATAGAAAAACAATTGGATGCCGCGCGCAAATTACACATCGAAGACGCCAAGAAATTTGACCGCGCCGGCGAATTCAAAAATGTTAAAGACCTTGATAAAATTGATGATATTAAAAAGGCAAACGCCAAAGAAATCGAAACCATCCAGGAAGACATGGCGAAAATGGCAAAGAACGATAAAAACGTCGCCGAATTCGCCAAAGAATTCGACGCATTAAAAGATGTTATGAAATACAGCAAGGAATTAAAAACATTTAAAACCGCGCGCACTGGGAACATATTCCACAGAACATGGCAGGGCGCAAAGAACCTGCGTGCATCGGCCAAGGCCGCGCGCACTGGCACAAAAACACTTGACCGCGCCGAAAAGGTTGCACGCCAGGCGTCAAAATCCGGCCGTGTGCGCGATTGGCTGTTTCATTCGACAATGCGAAACGCGTCGCGCGTCGCACGCCTTGGCGCGGATTTGGCGGCATTAAATTTTGTAATTGGATTGGTCGGCGGGTTTTATGATTGGGCGGACACCGACACAGATGAATTCACAAACGGAATTTCTATGAAACCGTTTCTGTTGCTGTCCGCCGATTCTATCGAAGGCCAAGACAATGTCGTAAATTACGGAATGTGGTTAATGTGGGCGGGTGATTCGACGAATGCAACCGACGATGACACCGCATACCTGCAAGCAATGGATTTCGCCCAGAAATTCTATCAAGACCTTACCGAGATGCAGGATGAAACCGGCCGTCATGCGTGCGATGTTGATATATATGTTGTTCGCCCAATTATTCGTAACCCCGATACAGATTTCCAAGAACTGTATTGGTTGGTAATGAATGACGAACCGTGGTCCACCGCGATGGCGGAATGATAAAAAACCTGTTGATTGATGGTGAAAAATTTTATAAAATAATTGTATGATAAACACAAGGGAGGCACGCATGAAAAAAATTCTTACCGCGTTTATACTTGTAATGGCGACCACGATTTCTGGTCACGCGTATACGGTTATGTCTTCGCGTGAAATGGGGCGCGATGATGCCAAAAACCAAAATGTTGTCGTAAAGTGCACCACAGATTTGGGCAAATTATCAAACCAAACATGTTCACTGCGTCGTTATATAAAATGCACGGGAACCGGTGTAAACAAAACCTGTACCGGGTGGCAGGGTTGGCGCGACCTGCGCAACCCGGAAAAACAATATTCTGATTGGAAAACGGCGGCATCGGCATGCTGTCGCGCATTGGGTTTGCGATAAATAAAAAATATATAAAATTATCTGAACAACGGTTGTGACGGAATAACGTGACAACCGTTTTCGCGTTTAAGTTTTATGGCACGCATCCATCCCTTTAAGACACTGTTGTTATATTTTCTTGCGGCAACCTGGACCAGGAAATCTTGGCGCACATCCAACCAGTTGTTGTGAATATCTCCATTATAATTCATAACGGCGGCCGCAACATTTTCATCCAGTTTGTCCCTTGGCGATGTTGTCACGCCTAAAAAATTTCTAAATTGCCTTATACCGGTGACCGCGCCACTGGCCATCATTGCCAAGAACACATCACCCGCGATAGCATCTGGCAAGACACCGATGTTATATTTTTGCCAATAATGTTTGTAATATATGTCTTCGGCGTCACCCCGCGTAAGTTTTTCAAGTTCCGCCCGGCCAATCCCAATACTTTTACCCAAACAATATTCCCCAATTCCATAACAGGTATACCCACACGGGTCACCGGCGATATATCCACACCGTCCTTCTTTGCGAAATATGGTTATCATCGCCTTTTCAAACGCCGGGGATATGCGTTCATATCGACCGGTTGTTAAAATTTGATTTTTGAAATCTTTGCTGTGCGCCGCCGGATAGCATGACCCACCGCGCGATTTATTATTTGCCACAACCGCCCCACCACCAATCGTCGTTCCCGAATATGTCACCCCGGCGGGATTTTCCGCATTACCGACGGCAACGACCGCATCATAACCACCCGGGGTCTGGGCACAATGTTCCGCATCAAGTGGATAATTATCGCAATATTCGCCGGGCGTCATAGTTTCATAATCAGATTGTCGTTCCATTTCCATCAAGGCCATCTGTCGTTCAATAAAATGTTCTTCGCCTTCGACAACCAAACCATGATACGCCTTCATATCTTTGAATGGTTCATAACCACTGGATTTTAACGCCATACGGTCTGAAAAACTTAAATCTGCAAGTGTTTTTGGAAACGCGGTTGGTTGCAGAAAACCACCAGGATTTGCCGGTGCCACCACAACCGGAAACGGTACAACATTTGATGGCAACGGCCGCGCATGCGCCACACTGGGCACAATTATACACAAAACACAAAAAATATTATACCACATTCTCATTCATTCAATTATATCACGATTTGACGAAATAAAGAATATAAAAAAAACAAACCCGGCCATTTTTATGTTATTCGTATTTTTTTCTTGCGCAGGCCGAAACATGTTGATATTATGTCATGCGTTCGCACGGGGATATGGCGGAATGGTAGACGCTGAGGACTTAAAATCCTTTGGTCATTGCGACCGTGTGGGTTCAAGTCCCACTATCCCCACCACACTTTGCCAAGGCTTTGTGTGGCGGGCAATAAAACAAGACTGAAAGTGTCGGGGGTTTTGGATGTGTAGCTCAGTTGGTTAGAGCGCTTCGTTCACATCGAAGAGGTCGTTGGTTCGAGTCCAATCACATCCACCATATTTTCTGCTTGCAAAACAATTAAATTTGATTTATTATTTGCAACGCCTTGTGGGCATATGGCGGCGTACGAGTTAGCAAGGCAAGCAAAGCGCAGCCGAGCGCATACGAGTGGTGAGCAAAGCGAACAACTGGTAGACGCGCGCGTCTGAAATATCTTTTTGAGAACAAGTGTTTTTCAAAAAGATAAAGAAGTTTTGTTGGGCATATGGCGGAATTGGTAGACGCGCTAGTTTCAGGTACTAGTGGGGCGACCCTTGGAAGTTCGAGTCTTCTTATGCCCACCATCCGTCCGACAAGGCAAAGTCGTGATAGACAGTTTTGGGGTTGTAGCTCAGTTGATAGAGCGCTACGTTCGCATCGTAGAGGTCGTGGGTTTGAGTCCCATCAGCTCCACCACCAAATTTTGTTAGCCCGCACAAAAAAGTGCGGGCCTTTATCGTAAATATCTTGTTTTTTTGCTTGCCACGAATTGATGATTTTTGTTAAAATCAAAGCCAGAGATGAAAGGAATTCTGATTTTTGGCGCAATTCTGGGCATATTTGCCAACGCGCCCGCGTTGTCTGCGGTGCGCGACGGGACATCTGTGTCGGCAAATGCACGCGCCGCAACACAATCACGAACCGCAACAACAACAATTCGCACAAACGCCGACACCGCGACACGAACCGTCGCACCAACGCGCACAACGTCGCCACGCAATTCACGCGCCGGCACTATGCAGATTGCACCGCGCACATCTGCGACACGCGTATCCACACAAACGGGCCGGGGCGGGGCGGTTGCACCACGCATCGCAACATCCACGCCGCGCGCGACATCGGAAACGGTCGGCGCGACATATACGCGTGCCGCAACAAATATGTCCGAAACCAAAACCGGGGCCGCGTATAATCAGTGTAAATCTGCATATTTTCAATGCATGGACCAATTCTGTATGTTAAAGAACGATGAATACCGCCGCTGTTCTTGTGGTGCGCGTATTACCGATTTAATCGCCACCCGCAAAAGTTTGGATGAAACAAACGCAAAATTGTCTGAATTTACCGAAAACCTTGATGTGGTGGGCCTTACCGCGGCCCAGGCAACCGCCATGCACACGGCATCCGACGGTGAAAACGCATTGACACGTGATGTTTCCGCGTCCAAGGCATTACTTACCGCCATTATGAATTCTATACGCGGCGAAGATTCGTCCGTTTCCGGCAAATGGTCCGATTTAAACAGTATAAATTTATCATTCGACACCACAAATATGTTCGGCCTTGGTGACACAGCCCAGGTTGTTGCGGCATACAACGGTGTTGAACTTTATAACGCGGTTTATCCATCGTGCCGGTCTGCGGTTGCGGCCGATTGCAATGACGCGTCACTGCAACGCGCGGTGACGGCGTACCTTATGGCGATTGAACAGGACTGTAATACGGTGCAAACGGCACTTGCCACGAAACAGCGCGAATTAAAATCCGCCATTCGTGAAGGCGATGCGATGTTGGACCTTGCCCGAATCGAAAACCGCAAGAAACATAATTCATCCGACATGACCACATGTATAAACGAGGTTGAATCCGCCGTACTTAGCGAACAGGTATGTGGCGCAAATTATCATAAATGCCTTGATAACGGGGAATTTATCGATGTGTCAACCGGTGCGCCAATCGCGGGCGTTGTGAATTTTAATGAATTGGGGAATTTGTTAAAATTTGATTTTAGCAAAGACATGGTTGACCAAAAATTGTCACAAAATCCAAACAATAAAAAATTCTTGGACGCATTCGAAACCAAAACCAAGAAATTTGCCGCACCGGCATTGGACAAATGCACCGAAATCGCCGATGCCGTCTGGGCGGAATACTTGGACAAGGCATTGTTGGACATTTACTATGCGCAACAGTCCAAGGTTAAAACCATTCAAACGGGTTGTTTTGATTTAATATCGTCGTGCTATGCGGACCGCGACACGGCAATTACCGCGGCGATGTCGGCGTTGATAAATGGCGGAAACGCGACATCATTGGCCCCGGACAAAATCGTTTTAACCCAACAGATGTGCAGTGATTATATTGATTCATGTAATGGTATGTTTGGCAACGACGTAATCGCAACATATATTGAATCTCAAACAAATACCGACACATTGGCCGCGTGCCGCACGGTGGCCCAGCAATGCTTTGACAGTTTTGGTGGCACAAATTACGAGAATTTTATCGCCCCGAACAGTGGCCTGTTCATGGCAAATGTTGTTGACACAGACCAATCGACCGGGGGCCGAACGGCACTTGATTGGTTCACGTTGTATGAATATGATGCAAATGGCAAGCGCGTTTTAAATTCCGACGGCACACCAAAATATAAATCCGTGTGCGCCCAACGCATTGCCGATATACAAAGTTGCAAAGACCAAGTGGTCGCCGCATTTGGCGGTCTGGATGTCGTTGCCGCCGAACAAAGTATCGGTGATTTGGGGCAATATAAATATACCGAACCAAGAACCGGCACCCCTATAAACGCGTATGGTTGGGCAATGGCGGATTCTGGGGGCGAAATCGATTGGGAACATTTCAGAAACCGTCGCCTGCGTCCGACGGGCATCGCGACCGAGGTTTATAACCAGATTATCGACGGCCTTATTACCCAATGCACCAACGTCCAGGGCAAATTTGTCGAAGCACAATTCATCGACCATAACCGGTATGGGGTTGGGGTGGATACTAATATTTGCAAACTAACTGCCTCGTTCACAAATTATGGCATAGAAACAAGTTATCTAGAAAATATGTGTCCAAAAAATTATACACTGGATGTGGATGCAAACGCATGGGGCACGTGCTTGTGTTGGGAAAACGGCGGTCGCAGAAGTAAAGATGGATTATACAGTAAGTGCACCCCTGTTATATCAACAGATTATCCCGAGAGTAATGACCAAGCCTGTCCACAAGGAACCCAACCGTTTATAGCAAACGGCGCAGGTTTTAATGCGTGGTGCACATCTAGTATTAATGTCGATACAAACCAGGTTTGCCCATTTGATGATCAAGACGAACATTGCACGGTTCCAGATGGGATTCCTGACGGCATCTTAAACTAACATACCAAAACACGGGGCGTTGCCCCGCGTTTTACTAACCACTAACACTAACACCCGTCGCGGCACGCCGCGCCGCGGTCGTGACGGACTAACCACTAAACACTCTTTAATATATCATCTGCAATTATTTGACTTGCCACGCCATTGGGGCGAACCCACATATTGTCCGCCGCGTGTAAATCCGCAATCATCTTGTTACGATTTGCCGGCAAAATAATACTATCAAATTCGTTGATAATGTTTTCCGATGTCGCCGCCGCACCCAAAAATTCTGGATAGACCGTGCGATTTAACAAGATATTTACCAACGATACCCATTTTACATTTATCAACAAATGCCCAATCAGTGTTGTAATTCGATTCATTTTATATGCAACAATCGCCGGCACATGCAACATCGCCAATTCCGCCGACACGGTGCCACTTGCCACAACGGCGACATAGGTTTTTTGATATAATTCATATCGCGCATCCGCGGCAATTGGTTCCGGTTTAACCACCCAATCTTTGATTTCCCGACGAACATATTCATCGGTTGTTTCCACGGTTGGAATTGCAAATTTATACCCCATATAACCGCAAGAATTTATCGTTTCAACCACACGCCTAAACACGGGTAATAATTTTTTAACCTCGCTTATACGACTACCTGGGACAAGGGTTATAATTTTATCGCGGACCTTTGGGGCGGGGGGCAAATCCATAATATTTTCGGCAATTGGGTGTCCAACCGCAATCGTGTTAAGGCCATATTTAGTAAAATACGGGACTTCAAAATCAAAAAACGCATACAGTTTATCAAACGTGCGCGCATATTTCTTGGCGCGTCCCGGCCGCCAGGCCCAAACCTGGGGCGCGACAATATGATGAAACCGCAATCCCGCCGCAATCAATTCACGCCCCGCGCTTGACGTGCGCAATTTTTTTATAACCGACCGCGCGAACCCCGGTGAATCAACCGTCAAAACCAAATCTGGCCGCGCATCAATAATCGCACGAACCGTTTGTTTTATTCGCCACGTCAATGTCCGCGCATGGGATAAAACCTCGGTAATGCCCATAACCGACAAATCCGACATCGGAAAAATAGATTTCAAACCACATGCCGTCATCGCCGCGCCACCGACACCGACAAAATCGGCCCGTCCGACCATGCGCCGCATTACACGCGCCGCCAATGCGTCACCCGAAACTTCACCTGCAATAATGAAAATCTTGATTTTTTTATTCTGCATTACCCGATGTTCCAATGCCACGTTTTGAACGATTTTCAATAAAATCTATGGCATCCATTGCGTATTTGTTATTTTTAACATCGCGCCGGACGCGGGCAAGGCGTTCTTCTACCGTGCCACCCGTTTCACGAAACACCGCATTATAAACCGAATGAATCGCGTGCATATCTTCGTTTGTGAACCCATGTCGCATCAACCCGACACGATTTATTGTCCGATATGTCGCACGGGGTCCATCATAAATCGCGTATGGCAAAATGTCATTAGACACCCCCGACATTCCACCGATAAAGGCATTACGACCAATACGCGCGAATTGCAAAACCATAACATCGCCCGACAAAATTGCGAAATCTTCAACCTCTACATGGCCGGCAACCTGGACCAGGTTAGACATAACCACACTGTTTCCAATCTTGCAATCATGGCCCACATGTGCATTCACCATAATCTGGCAATCGTCGCCAATAACCGTTCCGTCCGACGCCGGCGTTCCAGAATGAATTGTCACATATTCGCGAATGCGACAACGTTTCCCAATGCGCAGTCCCGTCATTGCGGCTTCATCTTGCCATTTTAAATCCTGGCTCATTACGCCAAGGACGGCAAACGGATAAACGATTGAATCGTCACCGATTGATGTCTTGCCACCAATCACCACATTGGAAACCAATTCTACGCGTTCGCCCAAGACCACATTTGGCCCCACAATACAAAACGGTCCAATCTTGCAATCCGGGCCGATAACGGCCCCATCATGAATAATCGCGGTCGGATGTATATTTGTTGTCATATTCTTTCACCATAATTTACCAGATTTACCCAACAAATATACATTACCCGCCGCGATATTTATATTCAATAAATATAACGAATTATAACAGGAAACCCGCGCCACCACGACCGCTTTTATTCGACGCGATTAAAAGTATGCCGATTGCCGTCACGGTCACCATTCCGGTTAAAACCCCAAACGCAATCATCAACCACGCCATCGCACGCGCCCCAAGTCCATCACGCACCGCCGTCGCATGCCACACCGCCATAGAAAATTGAACAAACGCCGAAATCACCGCAGCAATGAAAACAGGAACCGCCTCGGTCAAAACGAACAAGACCATGCACAACACGGTCACAAATCGCGTCAGCCACTTTAATTTAGTATATGCACTTTGATGGATGCGCCCGCGCGAATTTGTAATATCCAACGCCATTGCCGCCGCCGCCAATATTCCAACACCCAACACCCAAACCAAATGTATCGGCGTAAGGTTGCCCAACTGGCCGAATCGGAATAATTCAGGCTGCATTAAAATTGCGATTGTCGTGGCCAACATAACCGCAATCGCGCACGGCACCGCACGCATTTGACGGTGTCCATATCGTCCAACGACAAACCCACACACAACCGCACCAATTTGTAAAATTGGCCCCCACCAGTTTAATGTATCACTTAACCCCACCGGCACCATACATATCGCGAAAACCGCAAGATTCACAATCCAACGGCGACGCACACTGGCATTTGCAGAACCATACCAGATTGGCAATTTAATCGCGCGTGTATTTATTCCCACAAATATACAAGACGCAAATAAAACCGCCGCCGTCACAAACGGAACCAGTGACACCCCATCGCGCAAAACAGAATAATTTCCCCCCATCAACACAACCCACAGCGCGGTTATCACCACGGTCCAAAATGTCGCGCGTGCCATTGTGACGTATGGCCGAATCCCCATTTTATCCATCCCATGTCGCGCAAACAAATAAATCGCCACAAACAACGGTGACGCCAACACCGCATTCCACAAAAACGCCGGCCCCACAACGGCGGCATTATTAAACGCGCTAACTGCGCTTGCCACAACTAAACTTTCGTCAAACATATAACTTGCCTTTTATTTTTAATAGATTATTATACAGGCATGACCGAAAAACAAGACATTTTTACTATTATGGGTGGCGCGGTTAAAATGCGGCGCGGAATGTATAATCCAACATCTGATGCGGTATGGTTGGCGGCATTTATTGACGACGCCCCTAAAACGGCCCTTGATGTGGGAACTGGTTCTGGGGGGGTGGCGCTTTGTCTAATGGCGCGTTTTCCACAAATCAAAATGACCGCAATCGACATTTCATCGGCCATGATTACGGCGGCAAGTGAAAATTTTGCGTTAAATAATCAAACGGCCGAATTTATCCATACAGACATTACAACATGGCGCACATCACGCGCATTTGATTTAGTAATAACAAATCCACCGTACTTTAATGGCACGCCCGCCACACATAATGCGCACCACAACGCCGATTTGGTTCAATGGACACGCCGCTGCATTGCGCGGGTTAAACCGGGCGGCATGTTCGCCACGATTGTTGACGCAACACGCGCCGGAACGGTTATTTCTGAAATGACGCGTCATTGTGGCGATTTACGTATTATGCCGTTGTTCAGCAAGAAAAACACGGCCGAACGGGTGTTGTTGTCTGCGCGGTTGGGGCGGGGGGCGCAAACAAAGATGTATTCTGGCCTTGACATGAATAACCAAAAAGTATTACGCGACGGCAAATCCATATGGGACATTTTTGCGCAACACCGGGATGAAACACGATAAATTGTGATTTCTTGACTAATCGATATTATTTTACTATGCTGTGCATGTTATGATAAATTTTATAACGCGATATTTTACATCACTGTGGGCGTTTATCACATCGCCATTCCGCGCAATATGGCGCGTAATTGTGCGTATTTTCCCACCACGTGAATTCACGGTTATGGACACGCCACGTGGTAATGTTTATACTTTTAACCAGAGCAGTTTTTGGCGTTTCACAAAATTCTGTGCCAAAATAGGTCTGTTTATATGGGCGTCTTGGTCAACCTATGTGTTTGTGTATCACCGTCCAATGTTACAGAACCGGACCCAGCAATTGGAACAAATGCGCGAAAAATACGCAACACATATGATAGACCTGCGCAATTACCTTGGAAAATATAACGAATTGACCAAGAATATAAATGTAATAGACGATAAATTACTTAAAGACACAAAACTGACCGATGCCCAGAAAGAAAGTTTAATAAATGACCGTCTTAAAACATGGGGCGAATTGGATTTCTTGAAAACCCGCATAACCGAGATGTTCACCAACGAAGACTATGCGCCGGAATACACAAAAATATCAGATTTGGCAATTGAATACGAATTGACGCGCGCCGAAAACGCCGAAATTAAAAAGCGTGATATTGAAATACTGGAAACCGTGTCCAAGGTATTAGATGCCGATACAAAAATCGTTGATGCGGTATCAAAACTGGCGGGCGATGGCACGGCCGAATTGCGCACAGAATTAAAGAAAATAAGTGGAACACTGGCGACATTGGGGCTAAGCGAATCTGAATTGGTTAAAAACGCAAATAAATATTCAAATCAATTGGTGGGCGCGGCATTTAATCCGCTGGAAATAGACAAAGAATTGGATGAAAAATATCAAAAATTGGCAAATGATATTACATTATGGAACGGCCTTAATAAACTGCGCCGCGTGTTGCCGTTGGGCGCACCGGTAAAAAATGTGACGGTCACATCAAAATATGGCAAACGCAACGACCCGTTCACGGGCGCGCCAAAACATCATCGCGGCATAGACTTTGCCGGCAAAATTGGCACGGAATTGATGGCGGTTGCACCGGGCCGGGTTATATCGGCGGGTGAACGCGTGGGATATGGCACGACCGTTGAAATTGACCATGGGTTGGGATTCACAACACTGTATGCGCACCTGTCTAAAATAACGGTGTCGCGTGGCGATTGGGTGCGACCGGGAACGATAGTTGGGCTTGGCGGGTCTTCGGGCCGTTCAACGGGGCCACACCTGCACTATGAAATTCGGTACAAGGGAAATCCATTTGACCCGGAAAAATTCATAAAAGAATAAAAAGGAAAGGAAAATGTTGGCATTTACAAACGCAGATGAAAAAACGTCCCCAACAATTATCGGGGCGGGCTGTAAATTGACCGGCGATATTAAAACCGACCACAGTGTTCAAATTCATGGACATATTGTCGGCGATATTGTCGCCGAAACGGTTGTTATTGGCCGCGGTGGCACGGTCCAGGGTAAAATTATTGCCGACAATTTATTTCTGCATGGAACATTGGACGGCCCGGCAACGGTTGAAATTGCAAATGTGTTTTCACACGCGCAAATGACCGGGGTATTGTCATATCGAACATTGAACATAACCGCCAATACGGGGCTTGAATGTAAATTGGCGAAACGCAAGGATAAAAAACATGAATAAATCTATCGAAAAAGTTTTTATTGCCGCCGACCATCGTGGGGTAGGGTTAAAACTCTATTTAATCGAAATGTTAAGTGCATTGGGATATAATATGATAAACCTTGGGACCGATGATTTGAACACGCCGGTTGATTTTCCGGATGTTGCAAAAACATTGGCGGATGCAATGTTGGACGAACCAGATACCCGCGGGATATTGGTGTGTGGCACGGGTGCCGGGGTCCAGATTGCCGCAAACCGCTATCGCCATATTCGCGCTTCGCGTTGCGATAGACCGGACCAGGCACGCGACGACCGTTTCCACGATGACATAAATGTCTTGGCATTGGGTGCGGACGACATAGATATTGAAATGGCATTCCTTTGCGCACAGGCTTTCCTTGAAAGTCCATTTGACGATTGCGAAAAACGCCGCCGCAGAATTGAAAAAATTTCGTAAAAAACCAACCGCCCAAAGTCTTGTCCCACAAAATCAAAAAATTTTGTGGGTGACATTCGGGCGTTTTTTATTTTCGCAACAATATTCTTGACAAAGAAAAACATTCTGCTATATTTTGCTTGCATTACATTATATTTTGTCAACCAAGAGGAAAAAACATGGCACAAACACCTGAATATAACATCAAACAAGAAATGCAAAATTTGATATTAAATTATCCAAACCGCGTTATTCGCGCGGCCACCGATTGGAACGTGATAACAATTGGTCGCATACAAATCGAAAACTTGGATTGGCGTTGGCAACCAGAAGGTTCGAAACAACTTAACACATATCTTATGTGGGATCCACACGATTGGATGTCCCCGGCACCATTTAACAAGTGTCGCGGCAATTTTGTGGTTACAAAATATGGTTTATCTTATCGTGAGAAACCGTTAACATTGGCATCGCATACCCCATTGTGGAATACCGATGCAAAACCAGAACAACAGGCACAAATAATGGCACAAGAAATGTACAGAATGGAAAAAGAGGGCGCAAGGAAATGCGAAAATGGCATTGAAATTGTTCCCGAAACGCCATTGTGGGACACTGTTGATTTATTATCCACCAAGGCACGAAATACATTCAGAACATTACTTGGCCAAAAAGTGCAAGATTTGGAAGCACGGCACGTTCAATACGATGCCGAAAAAGTATGGGATGCCGGTGTTCGTGTCACCCCGGAAATAGTGGCGATTATACGCGAACTGCAAAACCAAATGTCCCGATAAGACAACGACATTAAAAAACCGCCCATTTTGGGCGGTTTTTTCTTATTTTTCTAATTGTAATTGTCTACAACGCCACAATAATGTATCTGGCAAAGATTTTTCTTCAAAAACATCCAAAATCAACGCGGCGTCTTCGGGGTGCGACTGCAGATGCCCCTGCATAATCGCGACCGCCATATTGCGAAATGTATCGTTATCTTTGATACTAATTTCCCCGTTCATCAATTTATCAAAATATACTCTTTTTTCGGCGGCCATTCCTTCTATAATAAAAGGCACAACCTCTACCAAGCGTTTTACTTCGCGTGTATTCAAATCATATTTTACACCTGATTTTTCTAATTCTAACATCACATCAACCGCGCGAACTCTTTGTTTATCATAGCGATATTCTTTGCCATATACTCTATAAATCCCCATTGCTAAACATACAGAGAAAATCAAAAATGCCAATTGACGATACCAGGTACCTGTTGGTTCAAACTTGCCATCTACAAATGGATTTACTACTGATTTTGTCCATTCTTTGCCACCAACTTCTTTGTCCCGAAAAGAATCGATCATTCCATTAACAAAAAAACTAAGGACACACCAAAACGACACACCCATCAACGCCCCAAAAACGCCACCTTTGATGGCCGCTTTGCGTTCACGCGCATATTGGTTTAAATCCACACCAAATTTTTTTAATAGTTCTGCACGCATCGTCGCCCTAAGTTGTTTCTCTGCGACTTTGGCGTCATGGACTTCTTGTTTTTGTTTTTTTCTGTCTTCGGCATCCAATTGTGCCTGCGTAACACCAGGAAATAACTTTTTATTATCCGTCATTTTTGGCTCCCTTTTTTGTTTGTATTACATATAACACAAATTTTTATAATGTCAAACATATTGTAGTATTCTAAAATAAAAAACCGCCCAAAGAGCAGGGCGGTTTTCACTAACCACTAATCACTAACACTAACCACTATTTCTTTACCACGAAATTCACTAACTTCTTTGGCACGACGATGGTTTTAATGATTTCCGCGCCGGCAACCTTGGCACCCGCCGCCGCACGCCCCAGGGCGACCAACGTTTCATTATCTGCGTTCAAATCCGCGACAAATTCGGCAACGCGCTTACCATTTACCGTCACCGCAAATGTGGCGGTTGTTTCAACCAATTTAGACGCATCGAATGTCGGCCACGGTTCAAACACCAACATATCCGCATGCCCCAATTTTTTCCACATTTCTTCGGTCAAATGCGGCGCAAACGGGTTCAACATTTGAATCAAAACCTCGTACGCACGGCGCGGCATTTTTCCGCCCGGGAATTCGTTTATAAATTCCATCATCGCCGATATAGATGTATTAAATCCCATATTCGAAATGCGTTCCGTCACATCCGCAATCAATTTATTAACCAATCGGTCTTGTTCGTCGGTCAATGCATTATCGGTCAAATTATCCGAGAAATTTTCCACGCGTTTCAAGAATCTTTGCACCCCAGCCAGCGCACCATCAGACCAAATGGTATTATTTCTCCATGGTCCCAACGACAGCACCGAAACACGTGCCGCATCCGCGCCAACCTGGGCCAGTAATTCGGCCGCCTGGAACCCATTGCCACGCGATTTGGACATTTTATATCCATCACTGCCCAATAACAGCCCAAGCGCCGTGCGCTTTGCATACGGTTCTGGGGTAGTCACCAAACCCAAATCATACAACGCATGTTGCCAGAACCGCGAATATATCAAATGCCGTGTGTTATGTTCATGACCACCATTATAGTGTGTAACCGGCATCCAATTTTTCATTTGTTCTTGGCTACAAAACTCTTTATCGTTTTTGGGATCCAAATACCGCAAGAAATACCACGAAGACCCCGCCCAAGCTGGCATAGTATCTGTTTCGCGTTTTGCCGGCGCACCACAGCACGGACATTTCGTGTTTACCCAATCGGTCGCGCGCGCCAACGGACTTTCACCATCATCGGTTGGACGATAGTCCGCCATATATGGCTGTAATATCGGCAATTCATCATCTGGGACCGCCTGCCAACCGCATTTTTTGCAATACACTAACGGAATTGGTTCACCCCAATACATTTGACGCGAAAATCCCCAATCCTTTAATTTATATTTCGTTGTTCCGCGCGCGAACCCATGTTCAGAACCATATTCAATCGCGGTTGCAATCGCCATTTCTTTATCCATACCATCCAAGAATTGCGAATTTATATGCACACCATCGCCCGTCCAAACCTTATCTGGTTCGCCACCCGAAAGCACAGGAATTATTTCCAAACCAAACTTTTTTGCAAAGTCCCAATCGCGTTCATCATGCGCCGGCACCGCCATAATTGTTCCATAGGCATAATCAACCAACACATAGTCCGATGTAAACACCGGAATTTCGGTATTGGTAAATGGGTTAATTGCTTTTATTCCTTTTAATTCGACACCCGACTTTTCGCGTGATGCATCGGTGCGCTCAATTTCGGTCTTGGCCGCAGATTCGCGGATATATTTTTCAACTTCGTCTTTGTTTTCAATTTTGCCAGAATCCAACCATTTACGCAACAATTTATGTTCTGGGGCAATAACACAGAACGTTACCCCAAATATAGTATCAACACGTGTCGTGTAGATTGTCATCACATCATCACCAACGCGGAAATCGACATCTGCGCCATTTGATTTTCCAATAAGGTTTATTTCATCCTTTTTAACACGTTCATCAAAATCCAAATCTTTCAGTCCATCTAGCAATTTATCGGCATACTTAGACAACGCCAAATTCCATTGCATTTTTTCTTTCTTTTCAATAACACCATGACAACGTGGACAGCAACCATCTTCTAATTCTTCATTGGTCAGTGTGGTACGGCAATTCGGGCACCAATTCATTGGTAATTCTGATTTATATGCCAAACCCGCCCGCCAGAATTGAATAAACATCCACTGAGTCCATTTAATATATTCCGGGTCAGATGTCGCCACGCGCGTTTCTGGATCAACCGACCAACCCACAGAATCTATTACTTCGGCATAAGATTTTTTCAATTCATTCGCAATATCCGCAGGGTGCCGACCAATTTTTGTTGCGTAATGTTCTGCGGCAATTCCCATTGCGTCAAAACCCATAGGATAAATTACATCGTATCCCAAATGACGACGAAAACGCGCCATCACATCCATACCAGAATAGTTCAACAAATGCCCACCATGCAAACCTGCACCTGACAAAAAAGGAAATTCCACCAACGTATAAAAACGCGGTTTTGACCCATCGTTTTTCGGCACAAATGCGCGCGCATCACGCCACCGGCGTTGCCACTTTGATTCCCGTTCAATTATTTTCTTGATATCATCAGATGCCATTTTATACTCCATATGTATATGTTCTGCCGGCGGATGATAGCAAAAAAGCATAAAATTTTCAAGTTTTTTGTAAATGCGCCACTTTCTTTTACGGTATTATAATACCACAACGATTTTTCTTGACTTTTCCGCACGGTTGCGCCATAATAGGGCGAACTTTTTAATAAACAACCAAGGGTAAAACAAAAATGGCAACGACAAAATCGTTAAAAAAGTGTGAATTGGACGCCAAATGGTATCTGATTGACGCGACCGATTGCACGTTGGGACGTTTGGCGGCATATACTGCGAACATCCTGCGCGGCAAGAACAAGGCCACATGGACACCGAACATGGATTGCGGCGACCATGTGATTATCATAAACGCGGACAAGGTTGCATTATCCGGCACCAAGGCCGACAAAACAAAATTCTATTGGCATACAACATACCCGGGCGGAATCAAAGAACGCACATTGGGACAAATGCGCGCGGAAAAACCGACATTATTGGTTAAAAACGCGGTCAAACGCATGATGGGCCGTCGGACGGCGGTCGCCCTGGCGGATAAACGCCTGACGAAACTGCATGTGTATGCGGGTGCGGAACACAAACACGCCGCGCAAAATCCGACTGTGATTGATTTTGCGGGTTTGAATCGTAAAAACAAAAGGGGCGAATAATGACAGAAGCAAAAAAAACAACCGCCAAGAAAGCAACGACAACGGCGAAAAAAGCGGCCCCGGCAACGAAAAAGGCCACGGCGACCAAGGCAACAACAAAATCTGTTGCGGCAAAGAAAGCAACCGCAACGGTAAGTGTTCCAAAATTGGACAAGGCGATTTATGCAACCGGCAAACGTAAAGATTCTGTGGCCCGCGTATATTTGATGCCGGGCAAGGGCAATATCGTCATCAACAACAAACCGATGGTTGAATATTTCCGCCGTCCGGTGTTGCAAATGATTTTGAATCAACCATTTGCGGTGACAAAACGCGAAGGTGCCTATGATGCATTTGTAATGGTTATGGGCGGTGGCTTGTCTGGCCAGGCGGGCGCGGTAAAACACGGTATTTCCAAGGCATTGGAAAAGAACGAACCGGACCTGCGCGCGGCATTAAAGGCGGCCGGGTTCCTTACCCGCGACAGCCGTGTTGTCGAACGTAAACACTATGGTTTCCGCAAGGCACGTCGTTCAACCCAGTTCAGCAAACGTTAAACATTACGTATTGCAGAATTGTTTCAAACGGTCGCACTTCGCGACCGTTTTTTTCTTGACCCGATTCGGGTATTTTTGATATAATGAATTTGAACTTGGATGGGAATCCAGTTCGGGGTCTTCAAAAACCCAAGTGAGCCCGGTGCAATGGCATCGTAATCCGTTGTGGTTTTTCATGCTTTTTGCACCGCAATTTTGCCCCAATGTGTGGTTGGGGTGCCGGTGGCGAATATATAAAGGCCATTGGGATCATTGGTTTACTTGATTTTTGAACACCCCGACCGTCTGGATTTCCGGACGGTTTTTGACACCAAGGAAAGTAAAGGGGAAAGAACACAATGAACAAAAAATTTTTATTCGCCGTAATTGCGGCAACCATCATGGGCAACGCGTGGGCGGATGACGGACGCGTTTTGACAACACAAACCTATGTCGATAACGCGGATGCATTAAAACAAGATAAAATTCCGGCGGGGACGGCGGGGCAAATCGTCCTTTATAACGGCACAGACGCAAACGGTCAAACAAAATTCACCGGCCGCCAAATCACGACCACATTGATCACCACCAACTACGACATCATTCCGACATCTGGTGCGATTTTAAATTACCTTGCCAAATATCAACAAGATTTAAAATTAAATCACGCATGGACCAGGGCGGAAATGAACGAGGGACCGCTATCCAAAATGGGATTGGGCAATGACGAATTATACCTGATTCCGGACGAAATGGCCTATGGAAACGAAGCCGCTATCGCTTTTATAAAAAATGAGGGCGACAACTCAACCCTTACCACCGGTGCGGTTGTATTAGGCCTTCACAAACTGGCCAAGGCAAAGCAGGATGTATTACCAGCCAAAGCCGAAAATTGGAATTTTTCAATTTTCGGTCCAACAAACACCACGGGCGCCACACAACAGTATGGATTATACCTCGGTACCGTAAGTGGCGGAGACTCTTTCGATATTCTAACCCCCGCCCCAACTTACAGTTGGTATGAAAGTGGCCCAATTACCGACAACTATCCTGAGTATATTCAAAACGGCGGCCTTCCAATAATCCCTGATATGGGGGCAATGTTTGATTATGGTTCAATGCTTTTAAGCTACACCCAATTCAGAATTCCCGAATCCGGCACAATATTGTTACAGCTCGGTCCGGGCTCCGCAACAAATGGCAATGGCACCGGTGTATACGATTGGCTAAACAGCAATGTCAAAGGCACAGGTCTTGTCACAAAAACATCAACAGCGGGTGTTGTTGGCGAACGCAAAATTATCGAAGAATCCGATGTACCGAATTACCAGGCATCATCTTTAAGCACCAACGAAAAGGAAATTCAAAAAATATCCATCCCTACAATGGGTGCGGTTATGGCGGCAATTTCAAATAATACCCCGACCCTGCCGACGGGGACGGCGGGAAATGTTGTCACATATAATGCGTCCGGTCAAATTGGCGGTTCGGTTGCAACATACACCGGTGCGGCAACATACAACGCAACAAATGACGCAAATAAAATTCCGACAATGTCCGGTGTCACCGCCTGGGCCCAGGCAAAAAAGGTCTGTATCCGTTGGCTTGACACACCGGAACACCCGGAACACAATGACGAAAATTGCCTTTTGTGGGAATTACCGGATTAAAGATGAATTATCACGGGCCACGCGCCCGTGTTTTTATTTCAACCGCGGGGCGCCCCCACTAACACTTGCATTTATAAAAAAATGTTTGTATAATTGCCCGGCAAATCCGAATATAAAGGGAAAATTATGATAAAAAAAGAAAAAATCAAAGATTTACATTATTCTGTGACCGGCGTTTTGACCGCCGATGAAATTCAATCCGCCGCCGATGAAATACTTAAAAAATACGGTGCGGATGTGAAAATGCCGGGCTTCCGTGCGGGGCATGTCCCACTTTCCGTCCTGCGCCAGAAATATAATGCAAACGCCATGGCGGATGCAATCGACAAATTGATGAACGGCGATTTGGAAAAATACGCGACCGAGAAAAAAATCCGCCTTGCGGGCGCACCACGCGCGGACCTTGGCAAATGGAAAATCGGGGACGATGCCGAATATACTTTGGAATTTGACATTTTACCGACATTGCCGGAAATTGATTTAACAAAATTCACTGTCACAAAAAAGACAACAAAACTTGAAGAATCCGAGGTTGATACGGCAATCGAAAACCTGCGCCGTGCGCGTTCAACCGCCGAAAAACAACCAGCGGAATACGTGGCCGAAAACGGCGACACCGCGGTCATCGACTTTACCGGATATATCGGCAAAGACGCGTTCGAAGGTGGCGCGGCAAAAATGCACCATTTGGTTTTGGGTTCTGGTTCATTTATTCCGGGATTCGAAGACCAAATTATCGGCCACAAATCGGGCGATGAATTTGATGTCAATGTAAAGTTCCCCAAAGATTATCATGCGGAAAACTTGGCGGGCCGGGCGGCGCGTTTCGCCATCACCCTGCACGAGGTTCGCAAACATATCTTGCCGGAATTGAATGATGAATTTGCAAAATCTATTGGCTTTGACACGGTTGCAAAATTGCGCGAACACATTCGCAACATTTTGAACGAACAATACGACGCCGCGTCCCAGCAAGAAATGCGAAACGAATTATTGGATATCTTGGCCGACAAAGTAAAATTGGAATTGCCGGAAACATTGGTGGAACAAGAATTGCAAATGGCGAAAGACGAACACGAACATCACCACGCGCACCATCATCATGACGGCGATTGCGATGATTGCAAATTTGACGAGAAAAAAGAACGTCGCGAAGCCGAACGCCGCGTAAAATTGGGACTGATTCTAGCCGAGTGGGGCAGTGCGAACAAAGTCGAAGTCACACGCGACGATTTGCAAAACGCCATATGGGCCGAAGCCGCACGCTATCCAGACCCGAAACAGATTTTTGAATTCTATAACAAGAATCAAAATGCATTGACCATGTTGCGCGGAATGATTTTCGAACGCAAATCTTTGGATGCGATGCTGACCCATGTTAAGCAAAAGGAAAAAGCGGTAAAACCGTCCGAATTGTTCGAACCGGCCAAGGCAAAATAACACCTTTTGCACCGATAAAAAAATCCCGTCCGAAATAGGGCGGGTTTATTTTAATTACACACTTCTAAGGACACCGTTCCGTTCCCAATGTAAAAGTACCGGTGCCGTCACTATATGTTTGACTTACATCCGGCACACAGTCATCAATACTGGTCGCACCATTTTCAATCGTTTCCATTCCCGCCGGACAAGACTTCTGACAACCACTTGAAATATTGTTGTCACTAACATCATGGCAACCCGATGTCACATTTGCATCAAAAGGATATGTTATCGTGCATCCCGTTGCATAATACGGTGCATTCACATCCTTGCATTCACACACTACGTTCCCTGACTGGCCATTATCCATATTATAACACTGATAACTTGAATCATTAATACAAACATATCTTGGAACCGTTCCAATTTTACACCCATTACAATAATATTGTTCCGGTGTTTCAGAGTATTCTATTTCATCACCAATACCGGACAATCCAGAATTGGGGTATCGCGGCACCAAAACATATTTACCATCACACTTTTTATGCCATATAAAACCACTATGGGAACAACGACATCCTGAAATATTCCATTTATTATTTTGCCATCGCGCTGTGCCGGATTGCTCGTTTTTATCGCACACCATATATTCGGCCGAATTTTGCGAACTGTTCCACTCACCGCCCCAATCAATAGACCCAACATTAAAATCTTTGCAGTTTCTATCATTACCTACACATTCAACATTTTGATCAATAATTTCCAAATGATTGTTCCCTGGCGCCCCAACACCATCGCTACAACTTGTGTCACCGTTATAATGTATCAGGCACTGCTCATCCACAGAACATGTTTTTGTTGCATAGCATTCGGCAATCGTATCACCATTATTACCAGACCTGTCAAACGGCGCCGGACACGGTTTACATTCATAACCCACCGGATGAAGAGGCGAATCTACCTGACACCCCCGCATATTATAATAACCATCTGCACAGTCTTGTTTAGTGGCGGTACAAATTGCCAATGCATCGCCCCACACCAGAAAAACACCCGCCAAGGCAAATAAAAAAGATTTTATGTGAAATCCCACCAACAAATTCCTTTCTTTGGTAAATTATACCACGCATGCGCAATTCGGCGCAAGCCTAAAATATTTTTGGTTGAATTCATACAAAGTTTCGCGTTATGATTGCATAAATCCGGCGGGCGGGGTGAGCATGCCACTTTTTTACCCAAAAAATCGCCGCAAAGCCGCAGAAATCCGCCATTTTTTCAAAATTTTGTGGCCAGAATAGGGCGATTTTCATAATTTTTGCCGTTTTTGGCCCAAAAACACGCTTTTTGTGCACTGCGCATAAACCCCATAAAATTGTTGCCACATAACCACCAACGAAAAACAAACCGAACCGAAAACCCACAGGCATCCAACAACAAAACCGCACACAAATAAAAAACAAACATAAAAATTTCATCAAAACTATCTGGGCATTGGCATAACCACCATGGTCATAAAAACACCTGGGCAAACTCTGTCTAATGACGCGCAAAATTTCAAAAGACATATATTTATATGTCCGGCGCCGCATTAGCCACATAACCGAAACAGATTTTCCCCAGAGCGACCATAACAGCCACGCGTCTAATAGCGAGCAAATTTTTATCGGGCATATATTTGTATGTTCACGCGTCTAATAGAGCGACACAACAAGATTCATATCCAGACCGCACAAACTATAAGATTCATATTAAGATTCATATTATGTATAATTATGTCATGCCACGCACAACTAAATCAAATTCCGGACCGCACAAAATACAAGAATTATATTATGTATAGTTATGTCGTGCCCCACACGACTAACTATACATAATATATATTATGCGCCTTTTGTATATGTCGCCCCGCCGGCAAAAAACGCCCGATTTTTAACCCGCCTTTTTCATACTGAAAACAAATTGTTATCACAACAACCTAACAAATTGTTTTAATATCGCGACACCTTACATCGCACCAAACGCCGCCCGCCGCCGGCATAACCGCGCACAAAATTCAACATTAATCCCACATTTTCGCATTCAAAATGTCTAAAACCATTTTTACACACACAAACCAATAAAAAAATCACCCAACCCCACACCGATGGCGCACATACAAACCGCCCCGCTCCACATATTAAACCGTCTGTTTAACAATCACAAACAACATCCCAATTTTACTAAAAAAAATTTAATTTTTATATTTTTGAAAAATTCGTCAAAAATCGGCGAAAATCCGCCATTTTTTATCAAAAAAACATAAAAAACACACCCATAAAACAAAAAGCACTTGCATTAATTTCCACAAAATGATACCATTAGAGATGAATACGGATGGGAATCCGGTTCGGGGCTGTCGAAGGCCCATATGTACCCGGTGCAACGCATCGTAATCCATTGTGATTTTCCATGTGTTTTGCAACCGAGATAAAATTTTCCCCGGCCGTGCGCGGTTCGGGGTGCCGACCGCGTATGCAATATGGTTTAACCCAAAAGGCGGCCGGAATCTTTGGTACATATGATTTTCGAACACCCCGACCGTCTGAATTTCCCGGACGGTTTATTTTTTACACAACAAAAAGGGGAATTTTCATGAAACAGGCATTTTTATTCGGCATAATCGTCGCAACATTTTTATCAAGCGCCGTATCGGCGGACACACAAACCATAACCACCCAGGGCTATGTCGATACCCAGGTTGCAACAAAACAAGATAAAATTTCCGCAATTGACGAAGACGGATGGATTGGGCCGATGCCTGTATCGGTTATAACCGATACTGATACAGACGGTGTTGTCGCAAAACGATTTATTATTGAAGGCTCGGATAATGGGGGCGGTAATGGATTTTTAGAAGAGAACGAAAATCTGGGGTACGAACTTGCCCTAAATAATTTAACCACCATGCTATCAGAGATGTGGGACGCACCCGCCAATGAATTAAAAAAGTCTGTCGTTTCGGTCGGTGTACTTGACGAGGCATTTGAACAAATCCAGCGACAATTAAATTACAGGCAAACCAAAAAACGTTGTGTTCGGTACCTGGATGGTGCGGCGGAAACTAGTGAAAATTGCCTGTTGTGGGATTTACCGGATTAAAAAAACGCCCGTATGGGCGTTTTTACTAAACCATTGTCGCGACGGAGCGTAAACGCAGACGAAACTTCCCCTATTCCATCGCGGCAAGGCGTTCCAATTGGTCGGCGGAAATCAGCGCATCTATCATTTCATCCAATCCTTCGCCACCCGCCAAAATATCGTCCAATTTATACAGTGTCAATTTAATACGATGGTCGGTCACGCGTTGTTCCGGGAAATTATATGTGCGAATTTTTTCACTGCGGTCGCCCGAACCAACCATACTGCGCCGCGACGATGTGCGCGCGGCATCTTGTTCGGCGCGCTGTTTTTCATACAGTTTCGAACGCAATACCGCCATGGCGGTCGCCTTGTTTTGAATCTGGCTGCGTTCGTTTTGGCATGTGACGACAATTCCCGTCGGGAAATGGGTTATGCGCACCGCGCTGTCGGTTTTATTGACGTGTTGACCACCCGCCCCCGATGCCCGAAAGACATCGATACGAATATCTTTTTCTTCGATTTTGACATCGATATCTTGCGCCTCGGGCATGACGGCAACGGAAACCGCACTGGTGTGAATACGACCGCCGGCCTCGGTTTCCGGGACGCGTTGCACCCGATGAATGCCCGATTCAAATTTCATGCGCGCGAACACCCCATCGCCATCGATTTTGAAAATAATTTCTTTATACCCGTGCAGCGATGTTGCGTTTTCTTCCACAATTTCAATTTTCCACCCGTGACGCAACGCATAGGATTTATATTGATTGAACAAATCCCCCGCAAACAGCGCAGATTCTTCGCCCCCCACCCCGGCGCGAATTTCCATAATCGCACTGTGGTCGTCCGCATCGTCCCGCGGCAACAAGGCAATCTGTAACCGTTTTTCTATATCAGGCATGCGGTGTTTCAAATCTTCCAATTGTTCGTTGGCGATTTCGCGCAGTTCTTCATCGTGCAGCATTTCATTCGCATCGTCTATGCCCTGCTTGGTTTGAAAATATTCGTCCACCAGGGGCAAAATATCATTCAACCGTGCGTATTCGCGCGATAATTTCGTCAATTCATCGCCCGACACATCGCCCGAATTCATGGCCGCCTGGATATCACTTGCGCGTTTTTTTATGTCCAAAAGTTTATCTTCTATTACCATTTTTTGCCCATTATTTTATCATTTTTATCGCGTCGGGAACCGTCACAGAAACCTGATCTCCGGTGGTCATATTTTTCAACGCAATTTGTTTATTTTTTACTTCATCTGTTCCGATTATCGCACTGAATTTAGCGCGAATTTTATCCGCGTATTCAATTTGATTTTTGAACTTTTTGTCCGTATCAAGGAACGCCACAGACGGCACCCCGGCACCCCGCAAATCATTCAAAACGGACATCGCATACGGCAAATTTTCATCGCCCATAACCAACACCGCCACATCCACATTTGATTCAAATCGCGACAAATCAATTTTACCGGATTCCGCCAATGTGACAAAGATTCTTGAAAAACCAATTGCCGCCCCAACCCCAATTATTTTTGTCTTGGAAAATTTACCCGCCAAATCGGCGTAACGGCCACCACCCGCCGCCGTTCCCAATTCGGGATATTCCGACAATTTAAATTCAAAGACCAAACCCGTATAGTATGCCAATCCGCGCGTAATAGACAAATCTATTTTCGCGTTCTTGACACCCATCGCTGACAATTTTTTCATAAATTCGGTCAGTTCACGAATCGCGGCATCCAATTCTTCCGATTTGTTTTGGAAATATTCATATCCGTTTGCAAAAACAGATTTGACCTGGCTTTCCAGACCTTCGTCTTTCAATATATCGGCCAACCAGGCATCAAATTCCGCCCCATCGATTTTTTCCCGTTTATCTATTAAAATAAAGATTTCTTTCTTTTGTTCCGCCGTCAACCCAAGGTAATTAAACAACGCATCCCAAAACGGGCGTGACCCAACCAAGACGTAATTATCGCCAATAAATTCAGAAACAGAATTTAATGTCTGCTGAATAACAGAAATAATTTCTGCATCATAATTAGTGGACAAAGAATTTATATCCATAATATCCATGTCCATTTGATAAAATTCACGATAACGGCCGCGCTGTTTCCGTTCGCCACGATAACGTTTTGAAAACTGACTTGCGCGGAACGGGAAAGTCAAATTATTCAGGTGTCCCGCAACGAATCGCGACAGCCCCACCGTTCCATCATACCGCAGGCCCATCTTCGTGTCGCCCTTTTGGAACAAATACATTTGTGTTTCAATTTCGTCCCAGTTGTCTTTGTCGGTTAAAACCTCAGCCCGCTCTATCGCCGGCAAATCAAGGTATGAAAAACCACAGGTTCGCAAAACACCCAACATGCGCGCCGCACACGCATCCACAAACCGTTGCTGTGCCGGCAATAATTCTATAAATCCCGATAAAGGTTTTGTTGGTTTCAAATCCATTTTATTTTCCCCGTATTTTTTGTTTATTTTTGTTGAACCCGGGCACGTCGCCCACCGAATTTGTATTATTTATTTGTATAACATTACCAGCACACACCCGCATGGGCGTGATGAAACGCATGAAAAAAAGTGTTCTGTGTTATCAACATGCCGTGATTATACACAAAACACTTTCGGTTTTCAATAAATTTGTGCAAACGCCCTATTTTATCGCGCGCACCGTCCGACGCAGGCGCAACAACTTTATAAACATATACACATCCGCCGCGGCATACAGCAACATATACACCGCCAAAAACCAAACCAAAACCCCAATCGCCAAATTCGGCATAAACAGCAACATCGCCGACAATATCAAGAACACAATCGACACAACAATGTCCGCCCGTGAATGACGAAACCCGACACGCGCCATATTTATTGAAAAGAATAACATCCGCAATGCGTTCAGCATAAACAGCACCACAAATATATATATCACGCCAACCGTCGCCCCATGCGGGTAAATGCAAAACACAACGCCCAATACAAATGTAATCAAACCAAAGAACACATCAAATGTTCCGGCGGTCAAACCCTGGTTGGAAACGAACGCCATACTAACGCGATACAGCCCGAACAGCACCAACCCCAACCCAACAACAAAGGTTATTGCGGTTAAAACCTCTACCGGCTTTATAATCATAACCAACGCAACGATGACGAACAGCGCAGCCTCGCCCAGCAACAGCGGCGCGGTATTGCGGTAAACCTGGTCTGCAAGGCGGATAAGGTCGCGTTTTTTATTACGAACCTTTGTTTTTTTGGTTTCTTTAATTTCTTTTGTCATAACAATTCCCCCAATTTTTATATATAATATCATATTTTTTGATATAAAACAACACGAATAAATTCGCATATTTATTTAATTTTTTTATTCGCCATGCAACCAACAGCCGCGGTTTTCCGCGGGGTTTGTGCGTAAAAAAACCAAGGTTTAAAGTCAACACTTTTTTCAAAAAATTCAAAAATTTTTTATTGTGTAAAAACAACCGCTTATAAATTTTGAAAATTTTCAAATTCAAAGCGTAAAAAAACCTTGGTTTTTTTACGCTTTGTGCATAGGGAAAGATTGGAGAAAATATGAAAAAAATTTTATTCATTTTGTTTGGTGTGTTTGT
>CADCGT010000002.1:140304-369979 GCA_902801125.1 uncultured Pseudomonadota bacterium
CGGCGAAAATATTCCGACAAGTAAATCCTATGTAGATTCAAAACTGGGCGAAAAACAAGACATTATTCCGGCGAATGATGGCACGACACAGGTTTTAACCAACACCGGTACCGCGGGTGAATATGGCACCAAGGGAATCTATGACGCGAACGGCGCATATGCAACGCAAACGCAAAACCTGGTGGACGCGGCAACAATGAACGCGGGCGTCCAAAACGCAATCGACAGCGAATTCCAATGTATTGAGTGGGCCAACCCCAATGACCATACCAGCGATTGTTTGCTTATGGATGTGTTCGGTCAACCCGGGCGGCACACGATAAATTTATTGGATGAATCATTTATGGATTGGGATACATACGGAACGAATACTGTATATGGGTATACACGCAACGATTCACGAATATTACCAACGGAAAATGGCAAAACATACACTCTGTCTGCCAAACTTACACAAACACATAATACCGCGGGATACTACTATTATATAGCCGAAGTTTTTCCAGATGGACATGTTGGGTATCCAACCGGCGGACAATGGATGTGGGCGTGCGACAGTTCAAGAAACAATTGCCAAAGAAATCAACTACAAGTAAAATTTACATTCACAACCCGTGATAATGCGGTTTATATGGTATATATTGCCGGCAGCAGAAATTGGCTTAATGGTTTTTCTTTAACCGAATATCAAATGGAAGAAGGTGCAACCGCCACACCATATCAACCGCATAATTTATACCTGCCGGCGGGGAATTAAAAATCTTTGTTGCGGGGCGGGATTTTTATGCATATAGTTATAATATGATTTATACCGATGCACATTGTCATATTGTCGCCCCCGCCCAAGATATTGCCGGGCGAATTTATAATTCGGCATGGCCCGATGATTGGAAATACGCGGTTTTTGTATCCGATGCCGATGATGGGGTGAACTTTGCCACAATTGGTATTCACCCATGGCACATTGCACGCGCGTCCGCCGGGTTTGATTCAGAAATGCGCGATATATTATCAAACCACCCAAATATCATGGTTGGCGAAATCGGCCTTGATAAATTTCACCCGGACATAGATCGCCAGATTGAAATCTTTACCACTCAATTGAAAATTGCCGCCGAATTCCGCCGCCCGGTGCATTTGCACTGTGTCGGCGCGTGGGATAAAATACTGCACATATTTCGGGTGCATGCCGGCGCGATGCCGCCCGCGATTGTCGCGCACGGATTTTCGGGCGCACCGGATTTAATTCTGCAATTGGCGGAAAAGTATAACATGTATTTTTCGTATTCCGCGCCCAATAACGATAACGCCACCACGCGCATTAGACAAACACCCAAAAATCGAATTTTGGTGGAAAGTGACGCTTTCGATGCCAACCCAGAGGTGGAAATTTTAGATTCAACAATTCACGCCATCGCCGGCCTGTGCGGGTGCGACCCGGACGAATTGTCCGAACAAATCAACGATAATTTTAATGGGGTTTTAAGTTATGTCCGACCGATTGCATAGAATACGATTATTACTTGGGAATGAAAAACTTGAAAAATTGGAACGCGCCACCGTGATGGTTTTTGGTTGCGGCGCGGTCGGTTCTTTTGCGATTGAATCACTTGCGCGGTGCGGTGTCGGACATTTGGTTTTATTGGACTTTGACACGATTGCGGAATCAAACATAAACCGGCAAATCTTTGCCACAGAATCTACATTAGGGCGCAAGAAAACCGATATTGCCCGCGAACGAATTGCCGATATAAACCCAAACATAAAAGTGACCGTTTTTGATATGTTTTTCGATAACAAAAGTTGCCTGTCCATTCGGCCCGATTTTGTAATCGATGCCATTGACACTGTCGATTCAAAAATCGCGATTTATCGTTGGTGTAAACAAAATAAAATACCATTTATATCGTCAATGGGCGCGGCGCGCAAAACCGATCCGTCAAAAATAAAGATAGATAAAATTTCACGCACATTCGCATGTCCCCTTGCGGCGCGCATTCGCAAGATTGTTCGCGACGAACGCATTGGCGATTTTCCGGTGGTATTTTCAACCGAAGCCCCCACCCCGCATCACGGCACATCCAAAGAATTTGGTTCAATTGTGACCGTGACCGGCACGTTCGGCCTTGTTGCGGCAAATTGGGTCATTCAAAAAATCACAGAATAAAAACCGCCCGTTTGGGTGGTTTGTTCTATCAAGGGCGTTTACATTATTTTTGATGTTGTTTCAAAAATTTCGCCGCCCGCGCGTCAACATCGGCCAATGTGGCCAACGCGACACGTTCGGCTTCTGTTACTTTATACCAAATATATAACACAAAAATAAACATTGTCAGGTTTTTTATTAAAAAATACCTGTTAAAGTTTGGAAATCCCAAAAACAAATGTTTTTTACAGTAAAAACAACACAATAAAACTAGCGCGCGCGTACACCAAACATTTTTGCCAACATATCTGTGGCCGTACAAAGCTTCATACCCGTCGCCGATGCCGCCGATGCCACTGTGTCAAAATCCGCCCCTATACGTGCCACATCGTGTGCGTCATCCGACAACAATGTTGGTATTTTATATTCGGCAATTTGTTTCAGTGTTTCGTCATCCTTACCCGGCGCCACATAGTTTTTATTTTTAATCAGCGCAGTATTTAATTCAATCGGCACACTGTTCCGCGCAATCGCGTCTAACGCACCCGCCTCCATTTCCGGAAAATGCAATCCAACCTTGCGCGGCAAATCAAAGTGCGCCATCCAGTTAAACCGAAAACTGCATCCGCGCCAATCAAATTCCGCCAATCGCATAAGGTTCTGGTAATATTCCCTTAACAATCGACGCGATTCCACCGCGGGCGCATTCTTGATGTCATGTACATTTAGCACCCCATCCATTCCACGATCAATAAAGTGCATCGCCCCAATAATATAATCCGGCCGCAGGCGCGCAACCGCATTTCCCATTGCTTGCCCCCATTCAGGATACTGAAACCAATCCATTTCCATGCCACAGAGTATATTCATATCGGGATATTTTCTGCGCAACGCACGCACGGCGGCAAAGTGTTCACCAAAACGACAAATAGAACATTCTATATCGTCACTGTATATATTCGCATACCCGCCACGCAACGCATATTTATACATCGGTGATTTAGATATATCCGGATGAACAATAAAGTGATTTGAAAAACCGATTGTTTTGAACCCGCGCGCACACGCGACGCGCACCATATCTTCGGCGGAATTGCGTCCATCAAACCCAACCGTATGTGTATGCAGTGTATAATCTATTTTCATTATATATTCCTTTGATACATTTAGTATGCGCCTATCCAAATTGCATGTCAAACGAAATAGGTCCCTGGGCATAATCAGTTATACCCACGATAAAATTAAAATCGGCACAAGGCCGATTTGAATTTTATGGTCGGGGCGACTTTCCCCTCGATACACAATAACAAAGCGGCATGGCGACAGGATTCGCTCGCACGGCACAAAGTGCCGGCTGCGCGCAACCCGTAACGATTTGGCCACGTTTCACTTGCCAAATCTACTTGGTTTCGAACCTTGCATTGCACGCAATGCAACGCCCAAACCGTTATACCCACGATAAAATTAAAATCGGCACAAGGCCGATTTGAATCTTATGGTCGGGGCGACAGGATTCGAACCTACGACATCTTGCTCCCAAAGCAAGCACTCTACCAGACTGAGCTACGCCCCGAATGCCGTAAATTATAACCACAAAAAAAATAAACGCAAGTTATATTTGCTTATTTCTGGCGGCCATACATTTTTTCGCCAAGGCCCTGCACAACATCCATCAATGACCGGCCACCTATTTTCGCACGCACCGTATTATTCAAAATTGCGTTATCTGCATTATCTATCTTTAATTTATTCACAAATCCGCCACCGGTTTCATCACTTGTATAAAGATGATTTGCCACTGCGCGCCCCAAACGCGGCACCCCCGACACATAATCAGTTCTAATGTGAATTCCGGCACCTCTTTCATCATAGGCAACCAAATCATCATTTCTTGAATCAATCATTTTTATTTCTTTATCCCCCAAATCCGATTCAAGACGTGCCCGCGCAACAACCGAACCAATCGTATCAAACCCCGTAATTTCCACGCGCAGCGCCGCCAACAAATAATCAGAAAACACTATATCGGCAATTATATTCGATACACCCGAAATATTGTTATGAAATTCATCAACCGGCATCCGCAAAGTTATCAAACTGTTGTTAAAATACGCACACTTTGCCAAAGATTTTAATATTGGATTACGATATTTATATGTATTTCCCCACGACGCATTCGTTTTAATTGTCACATTCTTGTCAAATTTATTCAGCACCCCAATCACCGTCGGAACATAATCTTCGTTTCCGAACAGATATGGCGCCATCCCTTCGCCACCACCAATGGCCACATTTTTTGATGTGTTAAAAGGTAATTCTTGGAATTCATCCACATATTCTTCAATTTTTTCCAACGGCATAAATGCCGGCGGATTTTTCGTACAAGAATTTTCCGGACAATGCGGACACGCCAAATTGCACCAATCGGTTATTTTGAATTCTAATGCCAACATTTTATTCATTTATCGCCCCTTTGTTTGACAAAATACAACACTTTTTACATTTTGTCAAACGACCCCATCTTTTTTATTGCTTTACCCACCAAATTTTTATTAAAATAAAATGCATGGAAAGGATTATCGGATTTTTATGTGCGGTTTTATGTTGCGCACCGGCGTTTGCCGCCCCCGCGGTGCCAAGTCCGGGCCGTGTTTCACGGTATGTCGACCCACAATCTTATGCGTATATGTACCCATATTTGAACAATAAAATGCGCACGGCGATGAATCCCGGCACCACGGTGTCCCAGACGAATAATCCGATTGATGTCATTGTAAAAACACGGCCGATGGCCGAACCGCGTCGCGTTGTTCCGCGCACATCACGCGCCGCAACAACGAACAGCACCGCGCGCGTCGCGACGACGGCAAATACCACAACCGGCAATTCCACCCGTCGCGTTGTTCCGCGCGCCGCGACAACCACGACATCCACCGCACGGGGCGCCACCGCCCCCCGCGCAACAACCCGTCGCAATGTCCGTGACGATTCCGCCACCGCCGCCGCAACCCAGGCGATAATTTCCACCGAACCGGTGTCTTCATCGCGCTGTTTGGCCGATTATATCACATGTATGAACGGTTATTGCGCGCGCGAAAACACACCGTATAACCGTTGTTATTGCAGTGCGAAATTGGCACAAATAGATTCAACCTATCAACCAGAAATAAGTCGTATGATTACACAAATCATAAACCTTGTTGGTGGCGGTCAATGGTCTGAATCAGAAATGAACGAATACTGGATGGAATTGGTCGGCCAATACGCAGGCGAAAATTCATGGGTAAACCTTGATAACGCGTTAAACATCAATTGGCCGGAACCCGAAGAGCGCATGCGCGGACAAAACGCATTCATTACCGGACACAATTATTGTGTTCAAAACCTGCGTGCGTGCGCATATATGTCATCAAACCTGCGCGACGCATACCGGTCCCAGATTTCCCGTGATTGTGCGACATATGAACAATCACTGTTACGTATAAAAAATGCGGCGGCGGCCATGATTGAATATTACAGCGAATAATTATTTTCCATTCAATTCTTCGCACATTAAATTATGCCGATATATATTCCGCGCCAAATCATCACTTATTATGTTCCAATCATTTGCGCGTCCACGAATTATATCGCAAGAAATCGCACATATCGCCCTATTCTGCGATGGTATATTTTTCGCACAAGACGCGACGAATATCGCGCACACCGGTATTAAAAACTTTTTCATCTGTGTTCCTTTGTATATCTGTGATATTTATAATTTCGTTTGTTTGCGTACGCGCATTTGCCACGGCACACTTTTCCCGCCCGATACGCGCACCAAAAAAATATGCCCCCGCAATAATTACCACGACGGCAAGAATTAAATAATTTTTCATAAAAAATTCCCCAACAAAAAACGCACCGTTTGGTGCGTTTGGTTTATTGATTCATCGAATTAAAGAAATCCGAATTTGTCTTGGTCACTCGCAATTTATCCAACAAGAATTCCATTGCTTCCAATGTTCCCATCGGATTTATAATGCGACGCAACACATACATTTTCGACAAAGTGTCTTTACCGACCAACAAATCTTCTTTGCGCGTTCCCGATTTTGTAATATCTATTGCGGGGTAAACACGTTTATCAGACAATTTGCGGTCTAATATAATTTCACTGTTTCCGGTTCCTTTGAATTCTTCAAAAATAACTTCATCCATCTTGGACCCTGTATCAACCAAGGCGGTTGCGATAATGGTCAAACTGCCGCCACCTTCGATATTACGCGCGGCACCAAAGAACCGTTTCGGTCGTTGCAATGCATAGGCATCAACACCACCGGTCAAAACCTTGCCACTTGATGGGACAACGGTGTTATATGCACGCCCCAACCGCGTAATAGAATCAAGCAGAATCACGACATCTTGACCGGCTTCGACCAAACGTTTTGCTTTTTCAATAACCATTTCTGCGACCTGGATATGGCGGGTTGCGGGTTCATCAAATGTCGAAGATATAACTTCGCCTTTGACACTGCGTTGCATATCGGTCACTTCTTCGGGCCGTTCGTCAATCAACAGCACGATAAGTTTCACCTCTGGATAATTTGTCGCAATTGAATGTGCAATATTTTGCAACATAACCGTTTTACCGGTACGCGGTGGCGCAACAATCAATGAACGCTGTCCCCGCCCCGTCGGCGATATAAGGTCGATTACACGCGCCGACAAATTACGACCTTTGTCGGTATCGCCTACAACCTCCATCTTTAATTGTTCGTCGGGATAAAGCGGCGTCATATCGTCAAAAGACACGCGATGACGCAACTTTTCCGGCACATCGCCATTGGCGCGTTCGATTGTTTCCAACGCAAAATAACGTTCCGATTCGTTTTGCGGTGCCTGAATTTGACCTTCGATATAGTCACCGGTTTTAAGGCCGTATTTTTTAATCAAATTTGGCGACACATACAAATCATCCGGCCCGGCAAGGTAATTGCTTTCCGGCGCGCGCAGGAATCCAAAACCGTCCTGCATCCGTTCCAACACACCATCGCCAATAAGTGTGATTTTTTTATCGGCGGCAAACCCGCGCATAACCGCGAACCGCAGTTGTTGCACATTTAATTGCGACGGGTTTTCAATACCCATATCTTCCGCCATTTTCAACAATTGTTGTGGCGATTTAGCCTTGATTTCATTTATATGCATAATAATTCCTTTGATAATCTGGGATTTTTCGTGACGCGAACGCGCCCGATTGATGTCGATATTATAGTATATTTTGCATCAAAAGTCAAGTATCCCGGCGCACTTTGCTTTTTTCTTGATTTTGATTGGAAATATTGCTTCAATAAATTCATATATAAACCAAAAGGAAGTGAATCATGGCAGGAAGCATAAACAAAGTAATATTGGTTGGCAATATCGGCCAAGAACCCCAGGTCCGCACAATGCAAAGCGGCCAAAAAGTGGTCAGTTTTTCATTGGCAACATCGGACCGCTGGCGCGACCGCGCAACCGGCGAACAGAAAGAACAAACCGAATGGCACCGCGTTGTTATATTTAACCCAAATTTGGTAGAGGTTGCCGAACGCATGTTGCAAAAGGGAACAAAACTTTATCTAGAAGGTTCACTCCGCACCCGCAAATGGCAAAACCAGCAAGGAATCGACACCTATACGACCGAGGTTGTCCTAAACCAATTCGCCGGCACGATGGTAATTTTGTCTGGCGCAAAGTCAATGGATGCGATGTCTGCGGGTGCGTCCGCCCCGGCGGCACCGGCACCGACCGAAGAAATGTCCATTTCCGAAATCGGCGACGATATTCCGTTTTAGTGGTTAGTGTAAGTGATTAGTGGTTAGTGAAAACCCGCGGAAAACCGCGGGTTTTTGCGTGTCCGGGGGGCGTAAAAAAACCAAGGTTTTTTTACGCTTTGTGTATAGGGAAAATTGGAGAAAATATGAAAAAATTTTTATTTATTTTAATTGGTGTGTTTGCGGTTGCGGGCGCGTTTGCCGCGGGTGAAAATATTCCAACAAGTAAATCCTATGTAGATTCAAAACTTGGCGAAAAACAAGACACGATTCCGGCGAATGATGGCGTGACACAGGTTTTAACCAACACCGGCACGGCGGGCGAATATGGAACCAAGGGGATTTACGACGCAAATGGCGAATACGCAGCGCAACAAAATAACCTTGTTGATGCGGCAACAATGAACGCGGGCGTCCAAAACGCAATTGATTCCGAATTCCAATGTATTGAATATGACGAAAACAATGAATGTTTGTTGATGCAAATCGGCAATCAAAATTTATTCCGGTCAGAAATGATTACGAATATAACAGGTGCGGGCGGCAACATAATAAATAATGGTGACGGTTCGTTTACATGCACCAGCACACCAACCAACAGCGTGGTCGACACAGCGAAAAAACTATCGGAATTGGCGCCAGGTTTAATTGTTGGCAAAGATTATATTTTTACATTCGATACAACCGCAAGTGCCAAATATATTCAACTTCGTTCGTCTGTTGAAATTCCGAATGCAATACATGCCGGTGTTTATTGGTATTATCGTTGGACAAGTGGGACGAAACTTAAAATGACCCAAGAATTATTGAATTCCGTGTTTACATTTCAAATTAATACGAATTCTACCCGGGTTGTTTCAAATATCGATATTCGGCCAGTGCCGATATACCTGCCCACCGGGGAATAAAAAAAACACCCGCGGAATTCCGCGGGTTTTAAACTTGTTGCGACGGAGCGATAGCGCAGACGGAACTAACCACTAACACTAACCACTATTTAAAACCGATATTTCATGGATGCCTGAACTTTGTGCATTTGTACATCGGCATTATAGTTATAACGATATCCCAAACCAATGTGCAAACCGTTCACCCACAAGAATTCAACACCCGCACCCGCGTTCGCCCACAACGGGTCAATTTCAATATCGTATTCGGTCCATTTATTCGCCATTGCAAATTTATATTGCATTGTATCCGGCGACGCCAACAAATCGTATTCTATACCAACCGTCGCATACGGGCGGAATTCAAACCACGCAGACGGATATACACGTTTTTGCGCCGTCAAAGAATACCCCGGTGTTAAAATCGGATGTCCATCAAATTCTAACTTCATATAATCGGTGTCACCGACCTGCTCTGTCATATTAAATCCGAAATTATACCCGCCGCGCACATAGGCATTACCAATAATGTATTGATTCAACCAATCATGTATCAATCCCAATTCGGCAACCACCCCAAACGATGTCGCGTCACCCTTAATCGTATCAACCCAGGTCTGGTTACGTTCAACATCAATCATGTTGACATCAACCATCGCGTCCCCATAAAGCCGCATCTTGTTTGACAATGTATTCAAGAAATACAATCCGCCACCAACCGACAAATTCGTCATATTCGATTCCATGCGTCCCGCAATCGATCCCGTGTCGCCATAACCCAAATCTATATCGTCGACAACATTCGCGTCTGTATATGAACCGTGAACCATCCACCCCAAAATAAGGGTATTGTTCGCCTGCCAGTCATAACCGAACGACAAACTGAACCGATTTCCATCACCATCTATATCGCCAAAGTCATTTGTGAACATACCATACGAACCATCAACCCACAATTTATTCAAACGACGATTACGATTCCAAATGGCTTCATCGATAAAGCGATCCGACATATCGCGGAAATTTGTATGGGTATTCAATGCCAAACTGTCCGCAATTTGGTTTGCCTCGCGCAATTGGAACAGGCGACTAAACGCGCGAATCACATTACCGTTTCCATTTTGGGAATAATCATACATACGCGCATAGAGTTCCGAATCGACATTTTCCAACGGTGTTCCATCGAACAGGCTTTCTACAACCGGCAAAACCGCGGTTTCATAATCATAGCCAAGATTATTCAACGCGGCCTCTATCACATCGTCCAACGCGCCGGCCGATTGCCATTCGCCCAATGTATGCCCATCGGTTGCACCCACAACCGGTTGCAATTTAAACAAACCAATCGGGTTACCAAAACGATTATCAAACACGACATATAAATTATTATCAACCGTAACCAAATACACCGGCAGGTTTTCATCCGTATTATTATAATTACTGAACGCGTCAAGGTAATTTACGCAATGCGTTCCATCGGCATTACAGAACCCAACACTCAATTTATTGAACGCGCCGGTAATTTCATTTGCCGTCGCCAACCACAACGCGCTTGATTCCGTCACCGCCTGGCGCAGGACGATACCAAATTGTCCATCCGCCAAATCCGCCGGATTGTTCGACATATTTGCGCCGTTTGTTTGACTTATTAAATTTCCACCAACGGTAATAAGTGCCGTTTCACCACCACTCAACGGATTTATCAATGGATCCGCACCCGAAAAATCTACATCGGTCCAATAATCGTGCGTGGACGACGAATTTGCGATTGCCAAAACTTTACTGGCCCCGTCGAATATGTAATCCCCGCCAACATTCATATATTGAAGCCCCATAATATCAAGGCCACCCGATACATTACCCGCAACATTGATATTCACACCATTGTCCGCATTCAGATTTGCAATGGTAAAATTATTTACATCTATATCACCACCGACCGTGACAGTATTTGAATTTAATGTGAAATTGTTCGACATCATATTTGCGGTTCCATCAAGTGCCGCGCCCGATGTATTCTGAACCAAGTCACCCGCGGCGGAAAATACCGGCGCATTTATCATATCACGATTAAAATTCACACGCGCACCGTTTGCAACAAATACGCCCGTTGTGAAATTCATATCGCCCGCCACGTTATACGTTCCAATTCCGCCATCGGCAACAAACGAATCAACCGCCAAAGACGCCGCATCAAATGTAAAACTGTCCGCCTGTAAATTTATCGCGCTGGTTGAACCCGCACCTTGGTGCAAGACGCCACCGTTCGTGTTTACCGCACCCGCAATATTTATAACCGGCGCATTTATATCCAACGCCCCCGCGGCCGACGCAACCGACAGGGAATCTGCACCAACCGATTCGGTTCCAAGAACGCGCAAACCGCCCCCGGTTCCATTCCCAGAATTCGCCGAAACCACCCCCAATGACACCGCCGCGCCCGACACATCCGCCGAACCAGAATTGGTCAAATTGGTCAAATTCACATTGCCCGTGGAATTCAATGTCAAAACACCACCCGCATTGTTTGTGATATTTCCGCCGGCAACCTGGGTTGTCCAGACGTTAAACGCACCGTTATTGGTCAATGTCCCAAGTGTCACCGCGCCAAATGCGCTGTCGGCCGCGCCAATATTTACGGTTCCCGCGTTTGTGAAATTCCCCGACATCGTAAGCGGCATTTGATTTCCATTGCGCAAGATATTCAATGTCTTGCCCGATGCAATATTTCCGCCACCGTTTATCACGGCCATATCGGTATTTAATGTAAACGCATTACCAGAATCTATCACAAAACCATTCGTATGCGACGCATCATCAAAATACAGCCCATCATAAATCCCGACCGACCCCGCGGTTATGTTTGTATCGGTTGTGTATATTAAACCAGAATTTTCTGTAATTGCCTGGGACACAAACGCATCATTGGTATAAAGGTAAATTTTACCACCATCCGTTGCCGATAAATTACCTTCGACCAACAGCGCGTAATTTGCCCCACCGTTCACCCCAAGTGTCAACGCGCCCGAATTCGTCGCCGAAACATTGCCACCAATTTCCATCGTGTGCGCATCAATATTCATTCCCATACCCGAACCATTCGCAGAAATATTTCTGCCAACACTTAACTTTTCATCTGTATTGGTAATTTGAATATCAACAACACCGTTTGATACAACCATATCACCCGCCGCCGCGGCACCCGCACCCGCCGTCAAATCATTTGCAACCAATATCGTCCCCGCAGATACAATGTCGCCACGCGTATTCAGCGCACCATTTTCTGCAACACCAATTCCGGACGTGCCGATGTTTAATTCACCACCATAAACATTCATTGTACCGGCGTTTGCCACCAAACCTAACGCAGACAAATCGCCGTCTGATTCTATTGTCATGGTGCCCGCATTGTTTGTAATCAATCCCGTCGCCGTTATGGTCGAACCAGCAATAGTCAAAGATGTTGCCCCGGTTGCATTTGTAATTGCACCAGCACCGAACGCACCGGTTCCATTAAACGTCGCCGCCCCAGAATTATTCACATTTGCCAAAGAAAACGTATCTGATTCAATACCCAAAGAACCAGAATTTACAACATCGCCCGTCATTGTGACCGCACCAGTTGAAGTTATGTTCATTGCCGCCAAATTTTCGATACCGGCCGCCGTAACGCTTTGTGCGGTCAATGTCATGCCAGCCTCTGGGTTCGGTGTATCGCCAACCCCATTACGAATCGCGTTCGTCCCGGCATTAATTCCGCCCCCCGTCACATTCAACACAAAAGAATTCAAATTATTAGTATAAAATTCCCCGATTCGGTCACCCAAAGACAATGTTCCGGTCATTAAATCAAACCGGTTTGTTGCCCCCATACCCGACAAGTCAAATCCATGCGCTAAAATTGTATCACCTGTAATCCGCCCCGTAAAGTCCGCCCCGGTTAGTACAAATGACGCACTGTCCGTTGCATTACCACCCGTCAATGTCAAAGACGACGCATTTATTGTCAAATCGCCTGTTCCCCCGGTTTCGGCCTCGTTCGTGATTGTTTGTGCAGTAATCGCGCCGGCGGTAATTGTCATATCGCCACTGGATTTATTTTCGATTCCGCCCGCGACATTAAACTCACCACCGCCAAGGTTCACGGTCACGGCCTTGGCCCCCAACGCCTGGAAATCGCCACTATCCGTTCCCGATTCGGTGATGGATAAAGAATTTGCGGTTATCGTTGCCGACCCATCGCCCGACGCAACAAATTGATGTAAAGACAATGCGTCAACATTTGAAATCGCGATATTACCCGCGGCCTCAATCGCGCCGGCGGTTAAATTCACCGCAGAATTCGTTCCCCCAATGCTCAGGTTATAGCCATCCAAAACCTGTAATACCGTGGCAATAGAGATATCGCCCCCCGCGGTCACCGCATAATCGGAATCGACACCCGTTTGGGCATATATCGCCCCACCATTTGGCGTTGTCGGCGTTATGCCGATATACAAACCATCTGCGGTTGTTATTGTTCCACTAACCAAAATGCCACTGCCGGCCATAAATTCACGCGATTCGGTCGCCGGCACATCAAGGTCACCATTAATCTCATTCAATACCCCCGGCGTTCCCGGAACCGACTCTGCCAAGGCACACAGCGGTGTCAAGCAATACAAAAATGGTATAAATTTTTTTATCATATTTTTTTGTTCTTTTTCTTCCGTTTCGTTGCTATATTATACCACACTTAGCCAAGAAAAAAAAGAACATATGTTAGCCTAAGGAGAAAAAATATGTTTGAAATCAAAAAAATTCATGCACGCCAGATTATGGATTCGCGTGGCAATCCAACGGTGGAATGCGATGTGACACTGTCGGGTGGCGCATTTGGTCGCGCGGCGGTTCCTTCGGGGGCCAGTACCGGTTCATTCGAAGCCCTTGAACTGCGCGATGGTGGCACCGCATTTATGGGCAAAGGTGTCACGCGTGCGGTAAAAAATGTGAATGATTTAATTGCACCTGAATTGATTGGAATGGACGCATCCCACCAAACCGAATTAGACGAAAAAATGTTGGCCTTGGACGGCACACCGAATAAAGACAAATTTGGTGCAAACGCGATTTTGGCGGTATCCCTTGCGGCGGCACGTGCGGTCGCGGCGGCGAAGAATATTCCGCTGTATAAATACCTTGCGGAAATTTATGGCAACGAAAATCCGCATGTTTTACCACGCCCGATGATGAACATTATCAACGGCGGCGCACACGCAGATAACGGCCTTGACGCCCAAGAATTTATGATTATTCCAAACGGCGCAAAAACCGAGGCCGCGGCCATTCAAATGGGTGCCGAAGTGTTTCATCATTTGAAAAAGATTCTGAAATCTGGCGGTCATTCTACAAACGTTGGTGACGAAGGCGGATTTGCCCCGAACTTTAATTCCTGTGCCGAAGCATTGGATGCAATTATCGCGGCGATTCGTGACGCGGGATATAAACCGGGCGAAGAAATCTCGATTGGTTTGGATGTGGCATCCAGCGAATTTTACGCGGACGGTGTTTATAATTTCGAAGGCAAAAAAATGTCTTCGGACGACATGATTGCATTCTATACCGATTTGATTTCGCATTACCCGATTATTTCTATCGAAGACGCATTGGCCGAAGAAGATTGGGATGCGTGGAAAAAACTGACCGAAAAAATCGGTGACAAATGTCAATTGGTCGGCGACGATTTGTTTGTCACGAACCCGGCGCGCCTTAAACGCGGAATCGACGCAGGCGTTGCGAACGCGATTCTTATCAAAGTAAATCAGATTGGTTCACTTACCGAAACATTGCGCGCGATTCGTATGGCGGCGGACGCAAAATACGGCATTGTCATTTCACACCGCAGTGGCGAAACCGAAGACACCACGATTGCGGATTTGGCGGTTGCGACAAACGCAGGCCAGATTAAGACCGGTTCTATGTCGCGCACCGACCGCATGGCAAAATACAATCAGTTGTTGCGTATTGAAGAAGAATTGGGTAATAGTGCAACATATGGAAAATAATTTGCGATGCAAATCGACAGTGAAACGATTTTAATTATTAAATATGTTGTGGCGGCGGGGTTGCTGGTGCTGATTATATTGGCGCCGGCATACCTTGCCGCACAAACCAAGAAAGGCAAAGCGGACGCGATGCGCATACGCGTTGCATCATGGGTATTTGGTTGGACCGGCATCGGTTGGTTGCTGGCCATGATCTGGGCCGTAAAAAAATAATCCCCACAGACGTGGGGATTTTTGTCATGACATACCCCATTGATTGTACTTAATACAGGACACCTAGAACTCATTAATATAATATATAGCATCCTGTAATTGGCAATCATTATCACACTTGCTTACACACTCACTAGACTTCTTATGAGTTTTAAAAAACAACCAAAATGTTCTTTTATTAGTTCTTATTTTACAATAACAATTTTTTCCATTATCGCCGCCACTATCATACGCGGCCTGTACACTGCTCTCATCTGTCACCTGCTGACCAGCTGTACCACTAGATATATCACTACATAGCCAAATACGTGTTTTCTCTTTCGCGACTGGAGAAACGCTGCCCGCCTGATTCGCAATTTTACATATATTTTTAACATTGTACATATTACCTATGTTGTCGGCATAAAAAACATATGGCTGATTAGTCGTTTCAGTACGCCAGTCTGTCTTTGTTAAACGGGTCATCTGCCCATATTCACAATCCGGAACGTTACGATAACCCACGGTATCTACCCCCTTCCAACAACCATTATCACATATATAAACCCACCAGTCTACGGCAATAGTATTTTCTGGCACATTCTCGCTTCCACAGGTATAGGTCTGATTCGAAATATTCAACGATTTTTTACACCCACGACAAGAACACTTCCCTGTACCACCGCTACCACCCACCGATGACACCACGCATTTGCATTTATGTGCTTCTGTACCTTTGGTACATTTCTGGTTTGCTGTTTCATCTATTGTCCAAACACCGCTTCCTTTTTCACCACACTTTTCACCAACAACAACCGTTTCGTGGGGCTGTTGATACTCTTCTCTCTCAGCGCGTTCACGTTTGGCATTCTCGCGTTCTTTTTCGGCGATTTGGCTGTTGATTTCGCCCAGGTGACGTTCTTGAACCTCTAAATCATGACGCGCCGTGTCGATTTCATCGTCCAATCGATTCCGCTTACTTGCCTGCGCTATGTTCAGGCCAACGCCAACCGCCGTCACACCTATCGTCGATATACCCGCTATCATCCAGCCCTGTTTCTTGCCCTCGCATTCTTCTAATTTCTTTATCTTTTCTTGCTTTTGATCCAATAATCGCTGAATCTGGGGCGTCATTTGCGCACCAAACGTCGGCACAATACACATCACACCCGCAACAATTATCGATAATGTTGATACTGGTTTTATCATATGCGCCCCCTATTTTTTATTCATGTCGTCAAAGCGTTGTTTGGCATCACGAACATCTTGTTTCGTGCTGTCTAAATCCGATTGAACCTGTTTTAACTCTGACTTTTTGTCTTGAATCTTGCTGTTTTGAACAATGGCCGCAACACCAGTCCCAACCACACCAACGCCACCGACAACCGTCGCCGCAACCCAACCCTTGCGCTTGCGGTCGCATTTCATGATTTCTTCGTCCAGTAATTGAATATCGTGACGCAGGGTTTGTATCGCCTCCATCTCGCTCATGCCTTCGGTTCCGGGAACTTCGTACCCACCGGACGCCGCATCGGCCGCACCGGATGCGCCAAATTGGCGTTGCTTTAATTCAATCGAATATGAATCTTGCGGAATTAAAATTGTGGAAAACAAGAATACAAATATCGCGAAACGCGAAAATTGCATACACTTACATTTGTTTGAACAATGTGTCATTATTCCCCCCTGTGGTCGGGAATATTATATCATATTTTTGATATGCTTACAAATATTTATTTGAAAATAATTCAAAAAATTACAAACAATAAAAATGCACGGTGGCGCACACGCGCCACCGCACAAAAACACCATATGGAATTGCATAATTTATCGCAATACCGTATCTTGGGGTTCCGGCAATTTCACACCACGTTGTTGCAATTTTGCCATTACATCAAAAACATTCGCCGTCCCCATATGAAACGCCATTTTCGTATTTGCTTTCTTTACATCTTTTATATCTGCCATATTCAACACCTTTTTCAAAGTATCTCTCTGGTAAACGCAACTATACACGAACAAAATCTTTTGTCAAGTGTTTTTGTATTTACCGAAACAAACTACATTCCGCAAGCACCGCCGTCACAATCTTCCACGAATTCTTCAACGGCAACATTCGCAACCGGCACCATTTTTCCACCATTTGGGTCGGTATAGGTCACCTCTTTCACGACGCGAACGCGACGATTTTCCGCATTTGGCACCCCATCCGGCGTCCATACTTTAAGGTCTTCTTCACCGGCGGAAACCGCGACAATCTGACTTGCCGGGATACCGCGTTCAATCAACATTTTCTGAACCGCTTCGGCACGACGGCCACCAAGGGCATAATTGTATGTTTTGCTGCCCGAAGTATCGGTATGTCCCACAACCGAAATCTTTACATTCTTATTATTCTGGGTCACGGTTGCCAATTTACGAATCACATCATCATATTCCGGTTTAATTTTGGCCTTGTCAAAATCGAATCGGATTTCAAAGACTTCTTCCATAACATGTTGTTTCGGTTCCAATGGAATCTGTTGAACTTTGATAATTGTGGTTTCGTCATAATCCTTGGCCGCCGGCTTTGCCGTCCCCGCCGCCAGTTTATCCAACCGCGCATTTATCGCCGCCAATTCCGCACGCATCGCCATCATCATATTTATAAACTCTTGGCGTGACACCAAATCATCGGCAACAATTGTTATTTCTTCATAATCTTCCTGGGCACATGGACAATCCGCCACAGGCGTCCCCCCATCATTTTGTGCCACAACGGCCGGCATACCATTTACGGTCACACTGACCGGTTGATTATTTGCCATAACCGCCGGTTGCGAATCACGATTTGCCGCACACGGGCAATCCGCCTTTAACGCAGTAAGGGAATTTTCACTGTTGCGTTTACTGTTATCATTCAATGTCTTGTCCCCACCATAGATATTTTGATTAAATACCAACGGTTGTTGACTTTCCACCGGCACCGGATTGATAAGGTGTTCCGGCACATTTACATTGTTGACGATAATCACACCTTCACGCGTGCGGTTTGCGCCACGCATCGCCGCCATACCCGATGTTTCCGGATAATATTCCGGCACCCGCGCCGGCGCCGCCCCCGTAGACATCATTGTTTCACGCGTCGTTGTTGTGGTTGTTTCCGCCGCCATACGATCAGACACGCCATTTACGACACGCCCCCCGCGACAATCACGCAACGCGGTCATTGTGCGTTCAAAACGCGCGCGACATTCACGTGCGGTTTTATCCTGGCCGGTTGCAACCGCCGAAATCCAGCAGTCATATTTTGCCTGTAATTCCGCGGCCAATTCTGGATTAGTATCACTTGCATCATTTTTAAACTGTTCAATCATTTCATTATACGCCATTGATAATTCATATGCCGTATTATCATTTGCAATTTCCCAATTATTCAATGATTCTGGGAATGGAACCTCACCCGAAAAGGCGGCAACAGCCTTGTTTGCGAACAATTCGCCAACATCTGGATGTCCACTGGTTCGGGCGTTATAAATCGCATAAGAACGATAATTCATCGCCAATTGGTTAAGGAAAGAATCACGATGCGGCGCCGAATAAACATCCAACCGTTCCACATAGTCAACCGTCGGCGTCGACACATAACCATCCGAATATTCCGAATCGACCGTCGATTGTGCACAGCCCGCAACCGCGACCGCCGCCACGCACGCCAACACGCGCGCAATAACCCAAACCGAAGCCCCAGATTGTATTTTCATAATATAATCCTTTCCTGTTTTTTTATTTCCTTTTGACACATTATACGCATTTTGCCATTTTTAGTAAAGCAAAAAACAATCCCAAAATAATTTTTCTGTTAAATTACTTGTCCAAAAATTGACTTGCGACCGTGGCAAGATTACCAATGCCACCGATACCGGTCTGGCCAACGACACTCTGGACCGCGCCCATAACATTACCTGTATTTGTCGGTTGGCCAAGATTTGTGATTGTGTTTGTTATAAACCCGCCAAATGTTTCAAGACGTTTTGCCGCCAATTTATTCCCCGAACAATTAGATGCCTTTTGCAACAGGGCGACCGCCTGGGACGATTCGGAACGCGTATAATCTTTGTTATCAAAATCAATCATATCAAACAGCGTCCACATATTTGTCATTTTCTTGCGTTTGTTTTTTGGGCACACGCTAAGCATGCTGCCGTCTGAACAATAATCTGCAACCGCGGCCTTTGGGAAACCGGCCCATACCGCACCGCGCGCCTCGTCATTTGAAAAGGTATCATAACATATACCGTCCACACCGACACCTGTTCCCGCCTGGGATACGCTGTCGCTATAACTATAATTCGAACCGATATCTTTGCATGCAACCATGCCACGCGCACCCACCGTCACGCCAGACGACGCCGCCAACGGATTTGTTGCGCCGGCAATTGCCCATTCTTTTATCATATTATTCACAAATGTAATTTCACGCGATGTCGGCTCGCACTCTGCGGTCAATGCCTTTTGCTGGTTATTCAATGCGATCACATTAGTGGCAAGGTTCACCGCCGTCGGCAACAAACTTGCACCAAAATTCGTGGTTGATGTTGACGCGTCACGTTTTGCGACCGAATCCGCCTTTTTGGGGACCAAGACATTTGCGGCACCAAATGCATCAAAAGTGCCACCTGCAATCATTGCAATAATTCCAAAGATGATAAATTTCTTCATCTCTCCGCTCTCTGTTTATTTTAAATTATATCACAAAAAGTTCAAATAACCAAACATAAAAAATTGCTTTTTGAATTATATCGGGCTAACATAGACATAAATGAAGAAAGATAAACGAAATTTTATTATAATCCGCAAACATCGCCGTTGGCAACGTCTGTGGCAATTTTTCTTTACTGGATGGGGTCTGGTTATGGTTGCGGCCCTGGTGGCGGGTGCGCTGTTTACGCGCCAATTATTGTGGTCACCGATATCGGCCATAAACATGACGGATGTTGCGGCAAATCAATTTAAAATGCGTGGCGCATCATTTCGCGGGACCGATTCCAATGGCGAACCGTTTAAGATTGTTGCCGAATCTGGGCGGCAAGAATATGATAAACCGGACATAATATTTCTTGAACGCGTATCCGGCCAAACGACCCAGTTGCAAAATGGCAAACGCACGGTGTATAATTTTTCTGCGAACACCGCCGAATATAATCGCGCCGCCAAAACCGTGACTATGCGTGGCAATGTGCGCATTAAATCAAACGACGGCAAAGAATTACAAACAAACGAATTGGTGATACGAATATGAAACAATCTGTATTAAAAGTTGAACATTTATCAAAATCATACGGCAAACGCACGGTCCTGCGCGATATATCCATGACCGCGGCCCAGGGCGAATCGGTCGGGTTGCTTGGACCAAACGGCGCGGGCAAAACGACGGCCTTTTATTGCATCACGGGACAATTACGCGCAACCGGCGGTCAAATATTTTTGAACAGCCAAGATATAACCCACCTGCCGTTTTACCAGCGTTCACGCCTACATATTGGATACCTGCCCCAGGAAAACAGTGTTTTTCGCGGTTTGACCGTCGAACAAAACATCATGGCGATATTGGAAATTGTCGAACCCGATTCAAAAAAACGCAAACAAAAATTGGACGCATTATTGGAAGAATTTTCTATTGCCCATCTGCGGCACAGTCCGGCAACGGCACTGTCGGGTGGCGAACGGCGACGCACAGAAATTGCGCGCGCGTTGGCAAACGACCCAAAGTTCATATTACTTGACGAACCATTCGCGGGCATTGACCCAATTGCCGTAAATGAAATACGTTCATTGGTATCACAATTAAAAAACCGTGGCCTTGGGGTGATTATTACCGACCACAATGTCCGCGAAACACTTGGCATCACAGACCGCAGTTATGTTCTGCACGACGGCAAAATTTTAAAACACGGCACCAGTGATGAAATCATTCGCGATCCAATGGTTAAAAAGGTATACCTGGGCGAAGATTTTACAATGTAAGAAAATTATGGAAACAACAATGGATAAAAATAAATTACAATTATTGCGCGAATACTTTAAACTGTGCGGAAATATTGTGCGCATGCGCCATGAAATACAATCTGCAAAAAACAATGTGGTGCGCGCCAAACGCGAAATATGTGAAACCAAGGTCAGGACTGGATATTTTGTTAAACCATATTGGTATGAATGGGGGGATGAATATCCATGCGTCTTGGTTCACCTGAGTCAAGGAATGGAAGATATGTATACCGGCGAAGTGTTTAATTTTGGCGATCAAAATGATGTAAAAACATTTTGCTGTCCATATTTTTCATGGAATAAAAAATGCACCGGGCGCGCATCGTGCGATTACAAAGTTGCGAATACAGAATACATTGATGCGAAACACGCACTTGGGGACGCAATCACCGCATATAACGACGCCCGTGCCGAACGTACCCGTATCCGCAAACAAATACTTTCACGAAATAAATAACTATACTCACTATGGCGCCAGCGAATATAAATGCGTCCGTTTTGTTTCTGTTGTGTCACACCGGATTTTTTTACATTGGGCGATATGTGCCATTCGGGGGTATGCCGCATTATGCCAACATTATGAATTCTTTTGATACACGCAAAAAGAAAAAATACATATTTATATTGTTCCCGCGGTTCTGAATAAACCGCGACGCAAATCTACATACTGCCTTATATAATTGGCACAAGATGCGCTAGTACTCGCAGCACAACCACCATTACAGTTGGCCGGAGCATTATTCATAAAATTTCCACCCACAAAAACCCATTTGGATTCAATTGGATATAACATTTTGCAATAACAATAACCACCGGTACTGTATACACTAATATCTTGGTTTGCCGCGGCTTTACCCATGTTTGCCGAACCACTAAGGGCCTCGGTCGAACATCCGGCAATACCACTGATAACCCCATACGGAAATGTCACAGACCATGTTTTTGATGCCGTATCCCCCCCATAACTTGTGCCACCAATAACAGGATCTAACACAACCATAACCGCATCATCTTTGACACACATATTTGCCGCAATGGCCATATATGGTGATATAGTAATAATTATCAACATTAAACCCAAATAAATCTTTGTCATTGTTTTATTACCCCATTATTTGTTTTTACCATATTGATTCATATAACGCCGTTCGAAACACCATTGATGTTTTTACTTTGTTTGCACATGCGGTTGCACATGATGTTGCACATGTGGCATCGTTTGAATATGCACCAGAATACACCCAATCAGACACCAATGGTCGCGACATGGCACACCAACAATTTGTACCCACATCCGATGTCGATGTCGAGAGTGTGCCATCGGCAACATTTTCTGTACCCGAAACTTCGTTACACGCCGCATGACCCGAAACATCCATGGTGTTTAACGATGATGTATAATAATCAAATGTCACCGTCCATCCGCCATTACCATCAACCGTATCTGACACGCCATCATGTGAACGCAACAATGTCGCAACATAAGAATCGGAATGCACACACATGGTCACCGCATTCGCAACCACCGGTAAAAATATTGCCATAATTGCAATTGGTATTTTCATTATTCGACCCCATGATATATTTCATTATTATATTTTATGTTTATTGTATTGTTTTTTGTTCCAGACAATAAATTAAGATAACATTTTGAACCATCTTGTAATAAAAAATGCATCGAAGGCGTTGTTGCGCGTTCGCGATAAATGTTCAAATTTATGCCCGTTGATGTACGCAATGTTTGTACACCACCGTTACATACCAATTGTGTGGCACATAAATCCAAATTTGTGTTCGAATAGCACAAATCTGTATCATGAAACAAACTATAATCTGTGGCACACTCGCCATTTTCATCTGGTCTAATAAATGCCGTTGTCGGTGCAATTGCATAAAATGCATCGGGGCAATTTTCTGTTGGATACCGTGCACATCCCGATGATGTTGGGTATTTACCCGTACCACATTTTTCTTTTGACGCATATACAACATATGCGGAGTTGACCCGTGTAATTATCGGGTTATACCCGGCAATACACCCACCAGCATATGCAACATCAAACGTCCCGTCCAATACAGATGGTGTGACATTAATAAATCCGGTCTTGCATGCTGTTGAACCATATTGTACACACGAACCATTATGATAATAATATCCCGATGGGCAATGCGTAACATCACGAACAGGATATGCAATCAAACGATTATATGTATATTCGCTGTATCCGCTTGGGCATGTATCAGAAATTTTTTTCTGGAATGTCCCAATGTTTATACTATTGGTGTTCGCAATTGTGTATCCAGAATTACACGTAACAGCAGCGCATACAGACGTGGCGCATGTCATTACTATTATAAAAACACACACAAATTGTCTCACATTTCCCCCATGAATAAAAAACGTAACAAGAACCACGACGGTCTTGGTGTTGATGCGTTTGTCCCTGTGTCAATTGTTGTCCGACATGTGGTATCAATATAACTTTTCGATGTGACGATTGTGTTCGCAAAGACAGAATTTATCGCGATTATGGATGCAATCGCACCAAATAAAAGTGTTTTTTTGCTCACAGATTTCCCCTATATTCCTGTATTAAAAAGTGTACAATAAACCAAGGTTTTTTTACGCTTTGAATTTGAAAAAATTGAAAATTGCTAACCCATTGTTTTTACGAAAAAACAAAATTTTGATTTTTTGAAAAAAAGTGTTGATTTTAAACCTTGGTTTTTTTACGCGTAATACCCGCGGAATCCGCGGGTATTTACTAATCCATGTCCACCGAAACCTCGGCGCCTGCACCACGAAGCTTTAGCAAAGTGGCGAAGGCGGAACCGAACACTAATCGCTATTCTCGGAATAATCTTCTTCCTCTTCTTCGTCTTCTTCAACGGCGTTCAAATCAATTTCCTTTGGAATGCCCAAAATATCTTCTATTTTTTCAGATGCCGCATCTACATCCATTTTATGTAAAACGGCAAATTCTTGGGCCATGCGTTCCAACGCCCGCATATAAAGTCTTCGCGCCGAAAACGGCATAGTATCCGTTGGATTGCGCCGTTGCAGGTCACGAACAACCTCGGCCAATTTCATGGGATCACCCGAATTTATATTTTCTTCATATTGCGCCGCCCGACGCGCCCAAATCATGCGTTTTGCCCCGGCCTTGCCCTTGGCCGCCGCAATGGCTTCGTCCAATTTTTTGGTTGTGGTCAACGGACGCAGGCCGGAAATTTCTGCACGTTCCAACGGCACCCGCAATGTCATATTACTTTTTTCAAAATCAATAACCAACATTTTGATTTTTTGGTCACCAATTGTCTGTTCTTCGGTGCGCACCAATTTACCAACGCCCTGGGTTGGATAAACGACATATTGACCGGTTTTAAAATCTAACTTTTTACTTGGCATAGTCTTCTCTTTCTTTGCCATTCTCTCGCCTTTATGTGCGGATTATAACACAAAAATATCGAAAAGACAAATTTATTAGCATAAAAAATACCCCAAAAACATTTTGGGGCATTTATACATAATTTATTACCGCCTTAACATTCGGCGCGGCGCACTGGTCCGCCGTATCGCCGGCGCCCGTCCAATATTTCCGGTTGTTTTGGCAACCGCACATACCCATTCGCCATCTTTCAGAATTGCGTCTTGACCAGAATCGCATTTCGGTTTTTCCAATTTCCATGTCCAACAACCGCCCTTTTGTTCCGAACCATATGTAGCAGTATCCGCACCACCACGGGTATATGCCCCGTATTCCGGGTTCCACACACCACGCACAATGCCCGAACACCATTTCCGGTCGCCAAAGCATTCCACACAACGCCCCGTCACATCGCACAATTCAATCGGCGATGCGGTCGTGACATAGCCATTATTGGCATGCGCGCCCGCGCCCATCGGTTTACCGGTTTCTAAATCAACGCACCACAATTTCTGACATTCTTGGGTGACCATACCATCAATTTTGGCGTGATTGGCCAACACATAACCCGGGCCACAGTCACCCGCAAACGCCACAATCGGCATTAAAACCATCGCAAACGCAAAAATTTTTTTCATTATGCCCCCTTACCTGCTGGCCACATTCTATCACATAACGAACCGATTTGACAAGTGACTTTTTATTGGCCCAATCCCGCCGGGCTGAATCGACCGACATTGTTAAACAATTCTTGCAACGCGTTCAATTCGATTGCGGCCGGAATTTCTGTTTCGTCCGAATCAATTTTGACATCTGGCAATTCGTTGTCATGCAAGACTTGCGTCCGTACAACACGATTTCCATTGACCCACACCAACAAAACGGTCTTGTTATCATACGTCAACGGGAACGGCCCATGATAGTTTTCATCCGCGCCATAGTAAATCCAAACGGTTTCGCCATTTATGGTTTTTGCCTGGGGCGAACCGATTAAATCTTCCAATTGCGCGGTGGTTTTAACGGTTGCGATTTTCGTTTCCAAATCATCGGGGAAAACATACCCACGATGTTTCGTCTGGAAAGTACACGCCGCCAAGGCCGTCGCCACAAAAATCAAAATTATTTTTTTCATTTTAACCTTCCCCGTTTTCTTTTGGTGTGTTCGCCTGCATCATTGCAAAGTGCGCAATATATTTCTTTAACTGCGTTTTATATCGATTATTTTCTTTGGCATATTCCACCAATTTATCAAAGTTCGGATTCGCCGCGCGCGCCGCACCGAAACGCGTTTCGGTTTTAAGGAAATCTTCCAGCGGACTTAACGTATCAACATTTGAATCCATCATCAACGGATTATGCCCTTCGACAATCAGGCGCGGATCAAACCGATACAGCGGCCACGCCCCCGTATTCACCATTTGCATTTGATGTTCCGGACCGTTTTGCAGGGCGAACCCGTGCGCGATACATGGCGCATAGGCCAATATAATTGACGGGCCGTTGAATGATGCGGCCTCGCGAAAGGCGCGCGCCGCCTGGACCGGGTTCGCGCCAAGCGCGATTTGCGCAACATACGCACCCGACATCATCGCAATCATACCCAAATCTTTTTTCGCATGGTTTTTACCACCAATTGCGAATTTCATACTGGCCCCGAATGGTGTGGCCTTGGACTGTTGCCCGCCGGTATTTGAATAACCTTCGGTATCAAGAACCAAGATATTCACATTTTCACCGCTGTGCAACACATGGTCCAAACCACCATAACCAATATCGTATGCCCAACCATCACCACCGACAATCCATACAGATTTATCAACAACATCGCCCAACATACTTTCCGCCAAACGCGCCGTTGGTGAATCGATATTTGCCAATTTTTTTGCTAAATCATCTTTGATTTTGCGTTGCGCATCTATATCGCGTTCATTAAACATTTCTTCGACATTGGGCAATCCCAATTCGAACAACAGTCCCTTTAACATTTCGCGGCGACCGTTTAACGCAACGCGCATACCCAAACCGTATTCCGCATTATCTTCAAACAAAGAATTCGACCACGCCGGCCCGCGACCATTTGCATCCGTTGTCCACGGTGTCGTCGGCAAATTCGCACCATAAATTGAAGAACAACCCGTTGCATTTGCAACAATCATATGGTCACCAAACAAATGCGCCATCATTTTAATATACGGCGTTTCACCACAGCCCGCACACGCACCCGGGAATTCAAAATAATGTGGCAATAATTCAATATGCTTTGGCAAATCAAGGTTTAATTTTTCGCGCGGCGTGTCCGGCAACTTGACCGTTTCGTCGAATACTTTCTGGTCATCGGCATTTGCCTCAACCATTGACAACGCACCCACCGGGCAATTTTTCACACACAATCCGCACCCCGTACAATCCGCCGGTGAAATTGCGATTGTGAAATACATATTTGCGCCAAGTTCTGGGGTCTTCATCGGGACGACAATCACACCACGCGCCCGCGCATCGGCAACCTGGTCTTCGGTCAAGGCCTTAATCCGAATTGCCGCATGCGGACAGAGCATTGAACATTTTCCACATTGAATACACTTTTCTAAATCGCATTTTGCGACCCGTGGTGAAATTGCACGCTTTTCATATTTTGATGTTCCAACCGGATATTGTCCCGCACCAAATTCCCCCCCAACACGGAAACGCGACACCGGCAGGCCATCCCCGCGCCCGGCCGCCATTTCGCCCAATGTTCCGGCAATATCATTTGGCGCGTCAGCGGTCATCGCCGGCACAAAATCCGGCGCAAAGTTCGACACCGACGACGGCAAATCAAAATGTTTAAGGTAATCCGCCGCCCGGTCCACCGCGGCCCAATTTGCCGCGACCACGTCTATACCTTTTTTCTTGTATGTTTTTTCGATTGCGGCCTTGGCAGATTTTGCGGCGACAACCGGGTCAATCACGCGTGTTAAATTAAAGAAATTTAACATAATAAATGTGTTGATTCGATTGCCCAATCCCAATTCTGCGGCGGCACTGTTCGCGTCCAAGAAATACACATTCGCACGCAGGCGCATTAAATGTTCCTGGGTTTCCCGCGGCAGGTTCGCAAACGCCACATCCGGTGTCATGGACGTGTTTATCATAACCGTCCCACCGGCACGCAGACCGCGGAACACATCAAATCTTTGTGCAATCATAAAGTTTGAAACACTTATAAAATCGGCGACTTCAACCAAATATTGACTTTTAATCGGCGCGTCCGAAAACCGAATATGCGACGCGGTAAGCCCCCCCGATTTTTTCGAATCATACACCGCATAAGATTGCGGATAGAGTTCCGAATTTTCCCCGACGATTTTTACGATATTTTTAACCGCGCCAACGGTTCCGTCACTGCCGATACCATACAGAATCGCGGTTTTGAAATTCGGGTCTTCAACGGAAAATGCCGGGTCGGTTTTAAGTGACAGATTCGTCAAATCATCTTCGATTCCAACCGTGAAATTATGATGCAATGTTTTGCGTTTCATATTTTCAAACACGGCGGCCACATCGCGTGGTTTAAATTCTTTGGAACCCAAACCATAGCGTCCACCAAACACCGCGGCCCGGTCACCGACGACCGACTTCACATCCATATACAGTGGTTCGCCAATTGCCCCGGCCTCTTTCGTGCGGTCCAACACCGCAATCTGGCGCACGGTTTTCGGCAACATGCGCAAGAACGCATCAACCGGGAACGGCCGATACAGGTGAATTTTTATCAACCCGAATCCGGCGGGCAAATGGTCAATGGTTTCTTCTATTGTTTCACACGCAGAACCCATCGCAACGATAACATTTTCGGCCTTTTTATCACCATAGTATTCAACCAAATCATACCGCCGACCGGTAAGGTTCGCAAATTCTTCCATACATTCGGCAACGATTGCCGGCGTGCGCATATAAAGTTCGTTTGCGGCCTCGCGTCCCTGGAAATATACATCGGGATTTTGCGCGGTTCCGCGAACATGTGGATTATCCGGATTCATACCCGCCGCGTGATATTTGACAACCAAATCGGTTGAAATCATTTTACGCAACACTTCGTCATCTATGCGATTCAGGCGTGATTCTTCATGACTTGTCCGAAAACCGTCAAAGAAATGTAAAAACGGCACCCGCGCACGAATTGTCGCCGCATGTGCAATTGCCGCCATATCGTGCGCCTGTTGCACGTTATGTGATGACAACATTGCAAACCCCGTTGAACGAACCGACATAACATCGCTGTGGTCACCAAAGATTGACAACGCATGTGTTGCCAACGCGCGCGCCGCGACATGCATAACAAACGGCGTCTGTTCACCGGCGATTTTATACATATTTGGAATCATTAAAAGTAAACCTTGGGATGCGGTAAAAGTTGTCGCCAATGCCCCCATTTGTAATGCGCCATGCATTGCACCGGCCGCCCCGCCTTCGGATTCCATTTCTATTATTTGCGGAACCATACCCCAAATATTCTTTTTATGTTGGAACGACCATTCATCCGCCAATTCGCCCATAGTACTGCTTGGTGTGATTGGATAAATTGCCGCAAAATCCACGCAACGATACGCGACATCGGCCGCCGCCCAGTTTCCATCAACAATTAAATTTGCCATAACCTTAATCCCCTTATGATAATTCTTGTTTTTAAGACTGCGACAATCATACCCCCAAATAAAAATAAAGGCAAGGGATTAAAAATTTTTCATATTATAAAAAAACAGGGCACGAATATGTGCCCATAATTTAATCTTTCTTTTCTTCCGTTTTAACCGGTTCGGCCATTTTTGACATACCAATAACCATTTCCATTGCGCGTTGTAATTGATAATCGCGCGCATCTTTTTCTGCATCGGTCAATTCGCGGTCTTCTTCGTCCAAATCCCAATCATCGTCATCATCATTTGTTTTGCCCGATTTAGCCTTGGCTTTGGCTTTCTTGTCCGCGGCATCGTTCTTTAACGAATTACGGAAAGACGCTTCGGAATACATGCTTTCGCGTTTTTCCAACACTTTGACTTTACTCTGTAACACCTCTACATCCGGGGTAATTCCGGTGTTTTGAATTGATGTTCCACTTGGCGTGTAATACCGCGCGATTGTTATATGAATTGCCGTCCCATCACCAAGGGGTTTTTGCTGTTGTACACTGCCCTTGCCAAAACTCTGTGACCCCATAACAATTCCGCGTTTGTTATCTTGAATCGCGCCGGCGACGATTTCCGATGCGGATGCCGACCCATGGTTTATAAGGACGACCAACGGTTTCCCGCCTGTCAAATCACCGGGTTTGGCAAAACTTCTGTCTATATCGGTTTTGTCTTTCCCGCGCGTAGACACAATTTCCCCGCCGTCCAAGAACGCATCAGACACATCAATTGCCGCGGTCAAATACCCACCTGGATTATTTCGCACATCCAACACATATCCGATTACTTTCTTTTTTTCCAAATCTTTGATTGCGTCGCGCAAATCGCGTGCGGTTGTCGCCCCAAAATCAGAGATTCGAATATAACCGACCTTTGGTGCATCGGATTCGGCATCCGCCAATTGTTTTGCATCGAATTTCACCGATTTCACCTTGATAATCGCACGTTTCAGTGTCATTGTTTTTGGTTCACTGTCGCCGGAAATGACGGTCAGTTTCACTTTTGTTCCGGGTTTGCCCTTCATTTTTTTAACGGCCTGATTTAGGTTCAAATCAAACACTGGTTCGTCATCTATGTGGGTTATATAGTCCCCGGCCTTAATCCCCGCACGGTCCGCCGGCGTATCATCGATTGGCGAAATCACGCGCACCGCCCCACGGTCAGATGTAATTTGAATCCCCAGTCCCCCAAATTCGCCGGTGGATTTATCATTAAAGTCCTTGAAATCGTCCTTGTTCAAATACGAAGAATGTGGGTCCAACGCCGACAGCATACCGTTCATTGCGGCTTCAAGCATTTTGCGTTCATCGGCTTCTTCGACAAAATTATCACGCGACACTTCGAACACCAGCGCAAGTTTTTTCAACTCTTCATAAATCTGTTCATCGGTCAAGTGTTCAATCGGTTCTTCTTTCTTTTTATCGGCGGCAACGGCAACATTGATTGCAACCGGCAAACCCAACGCGAACAACACCAACATTTTCTTAAACATATTGCTTTCCCCTTGGTTATATATGGATTCAGTCTAGAATAAAAAATCCGCCCCCGCAACACGATTTTTTTATCTTATTTCACAATTGACAAAATCACAAATCGTGCTATATTACAAGTATGTCGAACAATAACACACAACGAAAAAATATCAAACTTTATGCGCGTTCGATTTGTCACGCGATGGAGTGTGATTTTACCGTTCACAAACGTTTTTCAGACATAAATTGGATAAATCACGAAATCGTGCATGCCGAACCGCGCGCACTGTTTCCATGGGCCGACAAGAAATCTGTTCGGGAATTTTTTGATGCGGCGAACCTTAACAACATTGCGAACGCATACGATTATGTGTGTGCCAACCGCGACACAGAAATAAATTGGCGTGCCATGTGCGATATCCATTATATTATTTGCAAAAATACTTTTGTTCCGGGCGGACAATTTCGCACATCGGCCAAGATACTTGATATTTCCATAAACGGCATTCAATATCACGCGCCGAATTATTTAACCGTGCCATTTGAAATGCACGAAAACATTGAAAACAGAATTCAAAGAATTGGCGCCGACCCATTGGATACTGCAATCAAGACGCACGCAGAAATGATATTACTGCAACCATTTGAAGATTTTAATAAACGCACGGCGCGAATGGTTATGAATTGGATTTTAATTCAAAACAATTTTACACCAATCATATTCAACAACAAATCCGACAAAATTGCATACCGCAACGCCATTGGCGCATACGCCGCGGGCGCGACCAAGGTTTATGACGAATTCATGTTAAATGTTATGGAACGCACCCAGAAATCTTTGTTGCGCGTGATAAAAAAATCGCATCGCCGATAAAGTTCTTATTTTTCGTATTGTTTTAATTTTTGAATTTGTTGTCTTATATGCGCGACCAATTTTTTGCGCGCCACGTTATCTGCATTTTCCAAATCATATACATAAGAATTCATGTTTTGCAACGCAACCGCGGCATCATGAAATTTCTTGATACGCGCCCAACGCGCATCATCGGTAAAATCCGCCGGCAAATTTTTCGCCCCGCGTCGCGCGATATACCGCCGACGCAATTCGTCCACAATTCCCAAATCATACGGATAGGCCGTCATCATATCGTAATGCAGGAATGCCGTTCCAACCTCGGTAAAATCAATTACATTGAACTTTTTTGTTTTGAAATCATAAAGGACGTTTTCTTCGAATAAATCGCCATGCGACCACACCAGGCGGGTTTCATACGATTTATCCGACACCCGGTCTATGGTTTTTTCCATAAATTTAATATCGCCCGCCGGGAATATTTTCTTCATATCCGTATCAACAAAATCGGTCAATGCGCCGACATCCAATTCATAGTCCATTTTATATTCTATTCGATTCGGAATTGGGTTTATCGTATGCATATCGGCATAAAAGGCCGCCAAGGCGTCAATAATGCGCCCGCGTGTAATCGAATCCATACGGCGAAACAATAATGGCGAAAGTGGCACACCATCAACGCGTTCTTCGATGACCCGAAAATTCGCGTCATCAATCGATTTAACACACGGCACCCCATAGGCATCATTTCCGATGTTCGACAATTGTTGAATGGTATCGGCGGCCACGTGCTGGCGCGTCAACCATTCGCGTTTTTGTGCAATACCGCGTCCCGGCAACGGTTCTTTGACCACATATTTGCCGGCATCCGTCATTTTCACCAAAGTTTCACGACCATGTTTTATCATAATGGGTATAGTATAACACAAATTTAATATTTTGTCAAATAAAAACTAATCTTCTTTGAACAAACGTGCGGGGTCAATGGCTTTGTCGCCGCGCCGCACCTCAAGATACATTTCCGGTTTATTTGGATTCATGCGTCCAACGGGTTCGCCGGCCAAAACCTCTTGACCCACGATGACATCAATTTGTCCAAGGTTCGTCATAACCGTATTATAACCATTTTTATGCGATATGATGATAACGCGACCAAAACCCTTGAAGCTGTCCGCGAATTTTACAACGCCATCGGCGGGCGCCGACACCAACGCATCAGACCGCGCATGAATGCGCCACCCATCAGACTTTAACCCCAACGCGGTCTTTTCGCCAAAATGCACGACAACGCGCCCACGCACAGGTTGATTTAATTTACGAATCGAAAAACGAGAATCTGATGACATTTGCGAACTTCCTACGCCGGCGGAAAGTTCCGAAATATTTTTTGCGCGCGCCGACAATTCGCGCAATTTTTTCTGGGTTGCGGCTTGCTCGCTGCGCAATTTTTCATTTTGCGCCGAACGCCGCCGCAGCAATTTATCCAACAGATTTTTTTCATCTGTGTATTTTTTTGCGGTGCGATCCAATTTTTCTTTCTCTACCGCACGCGCGTCACGAATTTTATCTAATTCTGCGATTTTTTTACCGGCATCTGCAATCTGTTCATCAAATGCATCCGACATGCCCGCCAACACCGCCGAAGTCAAAACAAATTCATGCATCGTTTGGGCGTCAAAGTTCGGATTTGACGCGATAAAAACCATTCCCGCGGCGGCATCCGCAATGCGCCCACGATTTTTTTCCAATTCCGCCGACAATTCCGCCCTTCGCGCATCCAATTCTGCAATTTTTTTTGTAATATCCGCGCGCAGTTCTTCCAACGAAGACACCTTACCTGCGGCGGTCACCAATTGCTGTTTTGTTTTGGCGACATCACGGTCCGATGTTTTAACCTGTTGTTCCAATTGTTTATTTTTTTGTTCGGTCTGTTTAATCTGGCTTTGAATTTTATCCAATTCACTGGGCGTGGCAAACGCCGAATTTGCCCCCCCACACAAAATCGCCAAAATTATCACGTTTCGAAACATTATTTTACAATCACCCGCAAAAACACCTTTTTACCGCGTTGCACAACAAATTCTTTCTTGGGCGCAACGATTGCGCGCCAATCAGTAATTTTTTCACCGTCGATTTGAATGCCGCCCTGGTCCACCATGCGTCGTGCATCCGATTTAGAATCAAACAATCCCACCGTGGTCAAGAAATCCAACACCCCCATCGGCGCCGGCATTTCGATGTCGCGCGTTGGCATATTTTCGGCCGCACCCGCACCACCGAACAACGCCGCCGCCGCGCGTTCCGCCGCATCCGCCGCATCCGCGCCGTGCGCAATCGTCGTTGCCGCATTGGCCAAAATCCGCTTTGCATCGTTCAATTCTGCGCCACGCAGTTTTGATAATTTTTCAATTTCTTCCATTGGAATTTCTGTAAAGATTTTAAGGAATTTTTCCACCAATTCATCGGGCGTATTCCGAAAATATTGCCAATATTCGTATGGTGACAATTTATCTTCATTTACCCAAACGGCATTACCGGCCGATTTTCCAATCTTGTTTCCCGCCGCATCGGTGATAAGTGCGGTTGAAAGAACAAATGCCTCTTTACCCAATTTTTTGCGAATAAGTTCAATTCCCATAATCGCATTGCCCCATTGGTCCGCCCCGCACAATTGCAATGAACAACCATATTTTTGAAACAGCGTCAAGAAATCTACCGCCTGGAATGTCATATAGTTAAATTCAAGAAATGTCATACCGTTTTCCAAACGCCGTTTAACACTTTCCATGGACAGCATACGCGGCACGGTAAAATCGGTTCCAAATTGCGCCAAGAAATCAATGTGGCCGTAATTCTTCATCCAATCATAGTTATCAACAATAACCGCGTCATTCGCGCCATCACCAAATTTCAAAAATTTAGAATAAGATTTTTTTAACCCCGCAATATTCTTGGCCAATGTTTCTTCACTCATCATCGGGCGCCCCGTATCACGCCCCGACGGGTCACCAATGCGCCCGGTTGCACCACCAACCAACATCAACGGCCGATGTCCATATTTCTGCAACCATCGCATCATCATAACGGGAACCAGGTGCCCAACGTGTAATGAATCCGCCGTCGGGTCCGACCCCAAATATGCCGTAATTTTCCCATTATTCAACGCATCGGTCAATCCGTCCATATTTGAACATTGATTGATAAAACCACGCACACTAAGTTCGTGCAACAAATCATTTTTCATCGTCCAGGCCTTTTATATATAACAAACTGATTCTATCAAAATCCACGCGATATTCAACGAAAAATATTATTCCGCCGTATTCCAGTCGCCCCACCCCATAAAAACCATATAAAAATTATTCCAAAACATATTTCACGGCGGATTCCCGCGGCGCGCGGGCGTAAAAAAACCAAGGTTTAAAGTCAACACTTTTTTTCAAAAATCCAAAATTTTGTTTTTACGTAAAAACAATCACTTATAAATTTTGCAAAAATTAAAATCCAAGGCGTAAAAAAACCTTGGTTTTTTTACGCTTTGTGCATAGGGAAAGATTGGAGAAAATATGAAAAAAATTTTATTCATTTTGTTTGGTGTGTTTGTGTTTTCGGGCGCGTTTGCCGCGGGCGAAAATATTCCGACCAGTAAATCCTATGTAGATTCAAAACTGGGCGAAAAACAAGACATAATTCCGGCAAATGATGGCACAACACAGGTTTTAACCAACACCGGCACGGCGGGCGAATACGGCACCAAGGGAATTTATGACGCGAACGGCGCGTATGCAACGCAAACGCAAAACCTGGTAGACGCGGCAACAATGAACGCGGGCGTCCAAAACGCAATTGATTCTGAATTTCAGTGTATTGAATGGGTCAACCCCAATGACCACAGTAGCGATTGTTTGCTTATGGATGTGTTCGGCCAAACCGAGCGCAAGGGGCCAAATTTATTGAACCCGGACATTTTTACATATGGCGCTATCAATAATAATGGAACCGTTTCTTCTAGTCCCTATTCGGCTATTTTCGGGCCTATTGCTGTCATACCTGGAAAACCTTATACTTTTTCTGGCAAGGCGAATACCCCGGGGGGATTGTACAAACAAATACACGGTTATGATTCAAATGATAATTGGGTGTCAAGACTGGCCAATGTCGGGGCGACTACTAATAAATACAAAATAACTGTTATTATTCCAGAAAATGTAAGTTATGTAAGATTATCAGGCGTGTATTATGCGCAACCAACTGGTTCCAATTCCAAAGATACCAATCTTCAATTTGAACAAGGCTCAACAGCAACAACATACAGTCCATACGGTTCAAATCTATACATTCCGGCCGGGGAATAAACAAAAAACGGGGCGGATGCCCCGTTTAATGTTTCACCAATAAATTATTTACATTTTGCCTTGGCATGACGCAGGCGATTAAGTTCTTTCAAGGCGCCTTTATATTCTCTATAATTTACCGTGATTATATACGCTTTGTTATAGCCGTTATCAACATGGTCGCCGTATTCCCATTCGCCGTTTTCATTAATAAAACTGCCTGGGCCATAGACCTTGGTTGCAGGCGCACGTTGAATTTCGTTCCAAACTTCGTTCGCGCTGTGACATTTATCAACATAGTCTAAAACAATATCGGCATCGCGTTCCAGGGCATCATGATATCTTATAGAATCATGAACCGCCTTTTTCAACCATGTGTCATCACGCGTTGCGTCATAAACATAGTCTTTGTTAAATTCGGCTTTGGCCTCGGTTTCTGCCTTTTTTGTCATCCATTCTGCAAAACCCCGAACCAATTTTTGGTCTTTGGATTCGCATCCCGCCAACATCAGCATCGCCAACAAGGTTCCATACATTTTGTTTTTCATTTTGCATCCTTTTGATTATATATTACAGCACCACACAGATTATTATAGGACAGAATTTTATAATGTCAATAAATCAAGCAAAATAAAAAAACGCCCAAACGGGCGTTTGACTATATTTTCTTGATTGCGGAAACATCGACTTCTATCATAGACATTCCGTTGCGGTCAACTTCGCCCCAGATTTCGACCATATCGGTTGGCGACACGGTCAATCCACCCCAATCTTCGTCATCGATTTCAAGGTTGATTGTGCCGGTGGCATCCTGAAACACATAGGAATTTTCGCCATTTTGCCGCAACAGGTATCCCTGTAATACGACCGGGGTGTCGTCGTTTTGACCACGAACCTGTTCCACGGTCATTACAGTCACCATATTGTTATTTGCGTTATTCATATTGTTGTTTGTGTTGTTTGCGTTTGGACCCGCGAATGCAGATACGCCAAACATTACACCAACAACCGCCAATACTGATATTTTTTTCATCTGTTTTTCCTTTGGTTAAATAATGAAATTTGTGCTTTGAACACGTCCATATTATACCGCAAAATGCAATAAAGTTATCTAGGTATGGTTTCGCAATTTCACACTTGAAAACCCGTGGAATGGTCCTATACTGGTATTGAATAAAGGATAAAAAATGAATGATTACACGCAAAATAACAATGAACAAAATCAAAACCAAAAACGGACTTTGTTTTCTGTACCTATTCCGGGATGTTTGACCGTGATTATATTATCGGCGATTGCGGGTATCATGGTGAATGAATGCAAACGTTCACAATTGCGTCTTGAAAACGATCGGCAAAGATACCAACAAAATGATACCACCGCACCAAGGCCGACGGCACAAAATACTTTATATATTAAACACATCGCACGGGTGCATTAAAGAACCTGGTGCAATTGGGCGCCGTATGTGTTTAACCACCGGCGCGCGCGTTCCACGCCAAAGCCATACAATTCGCGCACTGTTGCCCAGAATTCTGGCGAATGGTCCATGTGTTTTGTGTGTGCCAATTCGTGCATCACGACATATCGCATAACATCATACGGCGCCAATCCCAACCGCCACGAAAAAGACATTGTTCCCGTTGTCGAACGCGAACCCCACCGCGACGAAGTATCACGCAGGCAAATTCGCCGTGGCCAAAAATCACGTGGCACCGTGTGAATGATTTCTTGAATATGCTTTAACAATTCGGTTTTGATAAACATACGCACCCGATTTTCAATCAAACCCGCGTCCCCACCAACAAACAACGTGTGTGTTCCGTCGTCATTTAACACAAATTTATTTCCGCGCACCCCCGCATCATAGACAACCATAACCCGCATATCCAAGAAATCAAACCAATCGCCCGATTGCAAATGTCGCCGCACCGGTGCATTCGCAAAGAACCGTTCCAACCACCGTCGCTTTTGTTCGACAAACCGTATTGCCGCCGCGTTTGACGCAATCCACGGCCGGGTTATTTCAATATGCCGATTGTCGCCGGCCTTTGGACGCAGTGTTATATTGCGCGCCCCACGACGCACATTTATTGTAATGGGAATTTTTTCACCCGTTGAAGTTATAAATTCAAATTCCGACATTTTTCATCTTGGTCCGAATCGCCGCGGCTATTTCATCGGCATCGAACCCGCATTCACGATACACCATATCACCCGGCCCAGACAAGCCAAAATCGTCAATTCCAATTACATCGTCTGCGAATTCAAACCACGGCGCGGTGGCGGCCGCTTCTATTGCAACAACCCGCCCACGCAAGATATGATTTTTATATTCCGCATCCATTGCACGGAAATGTGCAACCGATGGGATACTGGCAACCTGGACCCAGGTGCCCAAACGATGGGCGACGGCGATTGCCAATGGAACCTCGGACCCGGTGGCGATAATCGTCATGCGAATATGCGACGATTTGGGTTTATATATAATATACCCGCCGGCGTCAACATAGCCCCAAACCGGCGCGCCGGTGCGCATAATCTTTTGTCGCGATAACACTATGCACGACGGTCGCGATGTTTCGGATAACGCCGTGCGCCATGCCCAGGCAACCTCTAACATATTCGCGGGCCGAAAGACATTCATATTCGGAACAAGACGCAATCCCGATAATTGTTCCACCGGTTGATGCGTTGGACCATCGGGGCCAACGGCAATGCTGTCGTGCGTCAAGACATATACAACCGGCAAACCCGCCAACGCCGCAAGACGCATCGCGCCGCGCATATAATCGCTGAATGCCAAGAATGTCGAACCCACCGCACGCAGGCCACTGTACGCCATGCCGTTCATAATCGCCGCCATCGCGTGTTCGCGCACACCATAATTTATATAATTCCCCGAAAAGTCATTTGATGTAATTGGAACCGTGCCATCGACGCGCACATTGGTGCTGTGCCCAAGGTCGGCACTGCCGCAAATAATGTTTTTGGCGCGTGACATAATACGCGATAGATACGCCCCCGACATTTCACGCGTCGATGCAAAATGTGGCACATCCGGCAACAGCGGGTTTGGTGCAACCGCATATTTCCGTGGCCGTGGCGTGGCATGTGTTCGCGCAATCATACCCCACAATTCGCGACCACGTACCGAATCCAAATCTTCAATCAGTGACGCAATTTCCGCATCTGATAAATCAAAGCCGTGTGCGCGCGACCCGCCCGCCGCACTTGAACCGATGCCGATTACCGTATTACATTGAACAAAAACCGGCCCGTTCGATTCCGCGGATATCGCGTCATACATTTCATCAAAATCATGTCCGTTGGCGACACGCACATCCCATCCCGCCGCACGCATACGCGCCGCCATATTGATGTCTGTTTGCGCCGCGCCGTCAATGGATACACCGTTATTATCCCAAAGCAAAACAAGGTTATTTAATTTATACCGGCCGGCGAAAGAAATTGCCTCGTTCGCGACACCTTCCATTAAATCGCCGTCACTGGCCATACAATAAATCCGGCCGTCTGAATTAAAATGTTTTTCGGCGATGGCCATACCGACCGCGTTCGCAACACCCTGGCCCAGGGGCCCCGTGGTCGCACTTACACCGTCGATTCCAAATTCTGGATGGCCCGGCAACCCGTCCAGGCGGCGCAGCGAATCTAAATCACCCACACGATAGCCCGCCAATTTCAATATCGCATACAACAATGCCGAACCATGTCCCGCCGACAAAACGAATCGGTCACGTGCCGGGTTCAAAAACACCGCGTAAATCATAGTGATTATATCGGCCGCGCCAAGGGCGATTCCGACATGTCCACTTTTCGCATGTCGCAACGCGCGCAGAGCCGTTGCCCGCACCGCATTGGACATTTCTATTAAATTTTTGGCATCTATCATCATTTTGTGATATTATATCATAAAAAGGACCAAAATAAAATGTTAAAAATCTGGACAGACGGCAGTTGTTTGGGCAACCCCGGCCCGGGTGGGTGGGCGTTTGTTGCAACCGACGGGAAAAATATCGCACATCGGTCGGGGGGCGAGCCAAACACAACAAACAATCGTATGGAATTAATGGCGGTCATTCGCGCGTTGACCGCGGCGCATCGGCACAGCGAAATTGAAATCCACACCGACAGCCAGTATGTCAAAAACGGCATGCAGTCATGGATAAAAAATTGGCGCAAAAATAATTGGCGCACCGCGGATAAAAAACCGGTTAAAAATCAAGACCTGTGGCAAAAACTGGACGAATTGGCGGGCCGGATAAAGATTCATTGGGTATGGGTTCGTGGCCACAACGGCGAAGAATTTAATGAAATGTGCGATACACTGGCCCGCACCGCCGCCGAGAAATTAAAATAAAGATACCCGCGGTTTCCCGCGGGTTGCACTAACCACTAACACTAACCACTAATCACTATCTTTTACTTGGCAGGCATCCAACAACAATGCACAAAACCATAAATGCGATAAAGAAAAATGAATAGCCAAACATTTCCGGTGTCACGGCGTTTATAGACATCATTCTGTACCATGTTGCACCACGGAAAATCGGAATAACATAGATTATCAACATCGGAATGATATACAACCAAACCCAAACACCCGCATCACGGAAACGACGAACCGACAACGCCATCGTCGGTATGAACAAAACCGCGCTTACGATTGTTGCGACAATTCCGCCCACCAACCAAGTGAACAACCAATTCAAAATAAACACGAACAATATTCCATACCAGAATTCTGAACGCGACGCGCGCCCCATAAAATCAAAATATCCGGTCCAGAAATTTGTGATTGCCGTTCCAAACCCGACCATAGACGATGAAGTCCGACGTGATGTTTTTTTTGTATTTACCATATTTTTCCCCTTTGTTTATGTTATTGTTATATGCGTATTATAATCGATTTTTATATCCTAATGCAACAATAAACATTTCCACCGAATCTTTCCTTGAAGCATTTGGTTTTATGTGATGGACCGATTCGAATTTTTCTTTGATTTGTTTTAACAAATCGTTCGTTGTCCCCCCGGTAAAAGATTTTGCCACAAACGCCCCACCCGGCTTTAATGCGCGGCACGCAAAATCAAACGCATATTCCAATAACACCATTTGACGCAAATGGTCGGTCTTTTGGTGTCCAACGGTATTCGGTGCCATATCAGACACCACCACATCAACCACACCGTCCGCGTTTTCATCCAATTTTAATTTTTCCGTCAACCAATCCAACGCCGCATCGGTGGTAAAATCGCCCTGATAAAATTCGACATTATTTATTGGTGTAATTTCCAACAAATCCATCGCAAAAATTTTTGTTTTTGGAAATGTTCGCGCGATAAATTGTGACCAAGAACCCGGCGCCGCCCCCAAATCTACGACCACCTGGCCATTTTTCAGGAATTTATATTTATCATTTATTTCAATAAGTTTATATGCCGCCCGCGCGCGGTATCCATCGGCATGCGCACGCGCAACATACGGGTCCGATGCCTGGCGTTGCAACCAGGCGACCGAAGATTTATGTTTTGCAATCTTTTTATTTTGTATTTTCATTTTGCTGTCTTAAAAATCGTGTCTGAAAACGACACATTTTTTTATACGCACGTGAAAACAAAGTATTCTTAAAAAAACGAACTTCCACAGAATTTTCACTGGTGTGATAACTTAATCTCCAACACAAAAACTTATTTGTATATTCGTCATATATCGGCTTGCACCGTGGCTGGCCAATAATATAAATTTTTTTCATTTTTATCACCCCGCTTTATTTTACACCTGTTGGCGCACCGCCCTGGGATTGCATACGCTGCATAACGGCCTCCATTCCACCCATGCGTTGAATCATCGCCATTTGCTGTTTCATTTTCAAATACTGTTTAATAATATGTTCAACATCACGCACGGTCACACCCGCGGCCTCTGCGATGCGGGCCTTGGCATTCGCAAATATTTTTTCCGGGTCGGCGCGTTCGGTTGCCGTCATGGCTTCAAGAATTTTAATCTGGGCATCGACACTGCCGTCTTTTATCTTTTCTTTCATCGCATTGACCGCGCCCGACATACCCGGCACCATTTTAAGCAGACCGCTAAAATTGCTCATTTTTTTAATCTGTTTTAATTGCGCCAACATATCGTTCATATCGAATTGACCGGCCATCATACGTTCAGCGGTCTCGCGCATACCCTTTGGGACCTTGGGTTCTTCGACCTCTGGGGCGACATCGTTTTCAACTTTTTCTTTTTTCTTTTTACCAAAACCAAACATTTGCATACTCCTTTTTCTTATATATTATGCGATAAAAACCTATTTGTCCAGATACCGTTTAAGATATTTTCCGGTCAGTGAATTTGGATTATCCGCCACATCTTCGGGCGTGCCGACGGCAACAACCGTTCCACCACCCGCACCACCACCCGGCCCAAGGTCTATAATCCAATCGGCGGTTTTAATCACTTCAAGGTTATGTTCTATAACGATTACGGTGTTGCCCTGTTCTACAAATTCATGCAGGACAGATAACAATTGTTTAATGTCTTCGAAATGCAAACCGGTCGTTGGTTCATCCAAGATATACAATGTTTGTCCGGTACTGCGCGCAGACAATTCCTTGGACAGTTTTATACGCTGGGCCTCGCCCCCCGAAAGGTCCAATGAACTTTGTCCCAATTTTATATAATCCAACCCAACACGTTTTAGCAATTCCAATTTACGACTTATTTGTGGGTGGTTGATAAAGAACCGATATGCCTCGTCCACGGTCATATTCAAAACATCGGCAATAGATTTACCCTTGTATTTGACCGCCAAAGTTTCTTCGTTATACCGCGTGCCGTGGCATTTGTCACATTCCACATAAACATCCGCCAAGAAATTCATTTCAATTTTAATCTGGCCGTCACCTTGACATGCCTCGCATCGACCGCCCTTGACATTAAAAGAAAACCGTCCCGGACCGTACCCACGCGCCTTGGCTTCGGGCAATTCGGCAAAGAAATCGCGAATATTTGAAAAAACGCCGGTATATGTGGCGGGGTTGCTGCGCGGGCTGCGCCCGATGGGCGATTGGTCAATATCAACAACTTTATCAATATTTTCCATACCGCGAATAATATCATGCGCGCCAGATTCTATCTTAGAATTATACAACGCGCGCATCAACGCCGGATACAGTGTATCCAACAACAGTGTCGATTTCCCAGAACCCGACACGCCCGTCAACGCGATAAATTTACCCAACGGAAATTCAACATCTATGTTTTTAAGGTTATTTTCACGCGCACCAAAAATCTTGATAGATTGTCCGTTTCCGGCACGACGTTTTTTTGGAACCGGAATTTTCTTTTTGCCCGACAAATATTGTCCAGTCAAAGAATCTTTATTTTTTATAACCTGTTGCGGGGTTCCCGCGGCAATAATATTTCCACCGTTTACACCCGCACCACGACCAATATCAACCAAATAATCCGCCGCGCGCATTGCGTCTTCGTCATGTTCGACAACAATCACACTGTTGTCTTTATCGCGCAGCATTTTAAGTGTATCCAACAATTTATCATTATCACTTTGATGCAGGCCAATTGACGGTTCATCCAACACATACAGAACACCCGAAAGGCCGCTTCCTATCTGTGAAGCAAGGCGGATGCGTTGCGCTTCGCCCCCCGAAAGCGTTCCGGCCATACGCGACATTGTCAGATACCCCAACCCCACATTTTTAAGGAACAAAAGGCGCGATGTAATCTCACGCAATACCATTTTAGCAATATCATTTTCTTGGTTTGTTAAATGGTTCGGCAAATCCACAAACCAATCATAGCAATCGTCAATTGACATATCGCACACATCAATAATATCGGCGCCATTTATTTTGATACACAACGCCTGGACATTCAAACGTTTCCCGTGACAAACGGGGCACGGTTTTTCCGATTGATATTTCGCCAATTCTGAACGAACGGCCTCGGATTCAGATTCACGCCACCGCCGTTCGATATTGTTTACAACGCCTTCAAATGGTTTTTCATAAATAAACCCATTCCAATTTATCTTAATCGGCCTATCGCCGGTTCCATAAAGGACGATATCTTTCTGTTCCGCGGTCAATGTATGCCACGGTTTCGAAAGTGGAATTTTATATTGTTTGTGCAATGCATCCAACAGATGGTCAAATTGACTTAACATTCCACCACGCGACCACGGTGCAATTGCCCCATCCAAAATAGATTTTGATGGGTCCGGAATAATTAAATCTGGTGACATATTTAATTGCACCCCCAAACCATCGCATGCACTGCACGCGCCCATCGGCGCATTAAAAGAAAACAATCGCGGTTCGATTTTCGGCACGGCAAAACCACTAACGGGACACGCATAGTTTTGCGAATACAAAATATCTTCATTTGTATCAAGGCGGCGCACCAACACCGACCCCGGCACCAGGCGCAGCGAACCTTCAAACGAAGAATACATGCGCGACCGGAATTCTTGCATATCGGATTCAGATGCCCCCACCGCCGGCATTTGCACCCGGTCAACGATTACAAAAATATTATGTTTTTTATTTTTATCCAATGCCGGCACCGCGGATAAATCATACAATTCACCATCAATAATAACGCGTTGATAACCCTGCTTTACCAAAAACGCCAATTCTTTTTTATATTCGCCTTTGCGGTCACGAATCAGTGGCGCCATTATATACGCACGGACGCCTGCGGGAATTTTCATTGTTTGTTCAACCATTTCCGCAACAGTTTGCGATTTAATCGGCAAACCGGTCACGGGCGAATATGGCACGCCAATTCGCGCCCAAAGCAATCGCAGGTAATCATAAATTTCGGTCACGGTTCCAACGGTTGACCGCGGATTTTTCGAAGTTGTCTTTTGTTCAATGGAAATTGCTGGTGCCAAACCTTCTATTAAATCGACATCGGGTTTTTTTTGCATATCCAAGAATTGTCGCGCATAACTTGACAAAGATTCAACATAACGCCGTTGACCTTCGGCGTAAATTGTATTAAACGCCAACGACGACTTCCCCGAACCAGATACACCGGTAAAGACCACCAATTTATTCTTTGGTATGTCCAAATCAATATTCTTAAGATTATTTTCGCGCGCACCGCGAATTTTTATTACACCGCTCATAGTGTTCAAAATATAGAACTTTTGTTGCGAATTTCAATAGGTCACCACGAAAATTATTCTGATGTCTTGACTGTTTCCAACAACGCATCCGCATCCAATTCTATACCGGTTTTGCGCGTATTATCATCGCCAACCTGGGGGACCAAAGTGCCACGCACCCAAACATCAACCCCGCCGGCATTTCCAAATGTTGCCTTGTTTTTACCACCCGCCGGAACATAGTAAACATCACCCGGTACCAAGACGCGACTAAACACCGTTTTACCACGTGCGTCTTCAATTTTGACCCACGATTCGCTGACCGCCTGTAATACTATTTCACCCTTGTCCCGATTTTCGGTACCAAACCGTTCCCGCACCAGTTGTTTATATGCCGGTTCATTACTAACCACCGGGATAGTGGCGACCGCTTCGGTATGGTCTTCTTTGGACGAAGAAATCAACACGGCCGCAATACCCGCCAACACCACAATCAATATCAATCCACCGACAAACCATTTCCAATATTTTACAATAAATTTACACGGTTTACATTCCTTGATATCGTTCCATTTTGAACCGAGGCTTTCATTTTTTACCACTGGCTTTGGGGCCTCGTTTTTTTCGGTTCCCTCGGTTGCGGCCACGACCTGTTCAATTTTATGAATACCCAATTCGCGCTTTATTTTTTCAACAATCATATCTGGGTCAACACCCAATTCCATCGCGTAATTCCGCGCGAACCCAAGGATATATACAACCTCTGGCAAAACGGTATAGTTTCCTTCTTCCAATGCGGTCAAGAATTCTTCACGAATACATAATTGTTTTGCGATTGTTGGAATTTCGCGTTTCCGCCGTCCCGTTGTTCGGGCATCGCGCAAGATTTCCCCCGCGGTCATTTCGGCGTTTGTTTTAACATCTTTCACTTCTTCTGCCATAACTGCCCCTTTTCTTTTTACCACATAATAAACGATATATTTTTATGCGCAACCCCAAAATTGCAAAATTTCATTTCTAATTTCATCTGCATCCATCATCCCATTGATTTTAATTCGAAATTCGGCCGAATTTGGCCGCCCGGCGGAATACCAGGCAAGGTGTTTTCGAAACATTGGCACCGCCGTACGCGCACCATAGTATTCTATCATTAAATCCAAATGCCTTGATGCGACCCGGCCAATATTTGTTGGCGCGCACGCGTCGTCCAAAATTTCACCGAAAATCCACGGCCGCCCAAGCATTGCACGTCCAATCATCGCACCCGAATATCCGGCGGCCAACATATTTTCAACATCTGTGCGTGATTTTATATCGCCATTTGCAATAATTGGAATCGGCATATTTTCTATTTTTGGATGGACCGCCGCACCCGCATACCCCGCGGCCCGCGTCCGCCCATGCAGTGTCACCCACGACGCGCCATTATCGGCGGCAACATGAACTAAATCCGCCCAATCCATATTGTCATCATCCCACCCAAGGCGTGTTTTAACCGACACCGGAATTTTCACTGCGCGCACAACCGCGCCAATTATACGCCCCGCCAACGCATGGTCCCGCATAAGGTAAGCCCCCGCCCCGGCACGCGTTGCAACCTTTGGCACCGGGCAACCCATATTTATGTCAATCCATGACGCGCCCGCATCCGCCAAAATACGTGCCGCATCCGCCATCAAATCGGGCACCGCGCCAAATATTTGCGTTCCGACATTACCCTGGGCGCCATAGTTTTCAAAATTTCGCAGGCAGTTTTTATGTCCCGCCACAATCGAATGACATGAAATCATTTCCGTCACCACGGGAACATTCGGTGCAAAATCCCGAATAACAGTCCGAAACGGCAAATCAGAAATTCCCGCCATCGGTGCAGCAAAAATTTGATTATTTAATATCATTTGTGATATAATGGCACACATGAAAGACAAAATCAAAAATTTCTTTGGGTTTGTATCCCGCGCGTGGCGTGGCGGCATTCATGGCAAGGTCGGTGTGTTCTTTGCATTTTTTGCACTGTTTATGTTTATCCGCATATTTTGGGGCGATGTAAACGTGACGCATTTTGTTGCGAACATATGGCATCTTAACACCGAACGCCGCGAATTAGTTGCCGAACAGAATAAATTAAAAACCATAGAACAACATATATATCTGTTGGAAAATTACAGCCCCGATTATGTGGAAGAATTGGGATTAAAATACCTGAACATCGGCGACCCCGAATTCAAGGTATTAAAGATTTAATCGATATACTTTATAATATAAAAACGCCCGCAATCGCGGGCATTTTTATCAATTATTTATTATTTCAACATATTTGCGACTTCGTCGGCCAAATTGTCATTGCGTTTTTCAATTCCTTCGCCAAGGACATAATACGCAAATCCCGCAAGTTTACCACCGGCCTCACTCACAACCTGTTTCACGGTCTTGGACGGATCCATAACGAACGGTTGTTCTTCTAAAACAGATTCTGCATAATATTTCTGCAAACGACCGTTGACCATTTTTTCAACGATATTTTCCGGTTTGCCCGCCGTCGCACCCGATTCGATAAACACTTTTTTCTCGCGTTCAACCGCCGCCGGGTCAACATCGGCAATTGTCATAAATTCTGGTTTATTTGCGGCAATATGCATTGCGATTTTCGGGCCAATTTCGGCAATTTTATCCGAATCGCCATCAATCGCGACCGCAACACCAATTTGCCCCATACCCGGGACCAAAGCATTGTGAATATAGCTGAAAATATGCTGGCCAGACACTTTGGCAATACGGCGCAGATTCATATTTTCGCCAATTGTTGCGATTGTCGCCGCAATATCGTCTTTGACCGCGGCCAATGTCGCATCAAAATCACCCGACAATTCCAACGCTTTGTTTGCGACATCTGCAACCAATTTTTGGAATTTGTCATTTTTCGCGACAAAGTCTGTTTCGGCGTTCAATTCAACGACACAGCCCATATTGTCACATTTCACAACCGTGACCAGGCCCGATGCCGCCACACGACCGGCCTTGGATGCGGCCTTGACAATACCCTTTTGGCGCAGCCAATCCGCCGCCGCATTGATATCGCCATTATTTTCAATCAACGCCTTTTTGCAATCCATCATACCCGCGGATGTTTTTTCGCGCAGTTCTTGAATCAATTTTGCTGTCACTTCTGCCATAATTTCCCCCTTTTCTTAAAGATTGGTTGTGTGGGCGCGCCCCGCGCCCACATATTTATTAAAGATTATTTATCGGCCTTGTCCGCCAATTTTTCACGACGTTCGGCACGCGACGCAGATGTTTTAGATTTCTGCTTCATTTCTTTGTCTTTGATTTCATCTTCCAATGCGTCGTGTTCATCGACCATATTCGATTCTACCTTTTTGCCGGCCGCCCCACCAAGGCGTTTTTCAATACCGGACAAAATCGCATCAACGAACAAATCGCAATACAGTTGTGTTGCACGCGCCGCGTCGTCATTACCCGGCACCGGGTAATCAACCATTTCCGGATTCGCGTTCGTATCGCAAATTGCAATTGTCGGAATGTCCAGGTTTTTCGCTTCACGCACCGCGTTCATTTCACGCGGAACATCGATAACAATCATAACCTGGGGTACGCCGTGCATATCCAAAATACCACCGAAAATATCACGCAGTTTTGCGACTTCTTTGGTCATAACGCCGACTTCTTTCTTGGTAAGGCCCAATTTATCGGCATTTTCGATATCGGCCTCCATTTTTTTCAAACGGCGAATAGATTGTGAAACGGTTGTCCAATTGGTCAACATACCACCCAACCAACGGTTGTTCACATAGAATTGACCGCAACGTTCGGCCGCATCTTTGACGATGTCTTTGGCCTGGTGCTTGGTTGCGACGAACAAAACCTTGCCACCGGCGGCGGCAATCGCTTCCAATGCGACCAATGCACGGTGAAGCAAAGGTGCGGTTTTATTCAAATTGATAATATGAATTTTATCTTTGACCCCATAAACATACGGTGTCATCAACGGGTTCCAACGACGGGTATGGTGTCCAAAATGAACGCCGGCCTCCATCAATTGTTGCATAGTAAAAGTTGGCAATGCCATAGTATAATCCTTTTATTTCTGTTGTTATCCTCGCCGCGTGGGGATGTAAAACCGGTTCCCCGGACAGAAATTCCCAATGCGGTTGTGTTCTTCGCGCCAACGGCACGTGCCCGCATAATATGACAAAAAATTAAAAAAATCAAGTATTTTTTACACACTTATTGCACAATTTGTGCATCGGTATCAAAGTCACGTTCTCCATAAAATAAACTATCATCATACGCCGTGTATTTCACTCCGTTAAATGACAAATGTAATCGCGACAAACTATGGTTGTCCGGACTAAGGCTAATATAATATGTCCTCTCGTCTGGAATATTAATATTTAATGATGGCACCGTCACTTGGTCACGACGACCATACACAACATAGTCACCGATACGCATTATTCGCGCACAATCATTTGCAGTATCTGCGCCATGCCCATATCCAACCGTTGTACTTCCCACGGGGCATGCAGTTCGCGTGCCAGTATCACCATAATTCACCGTTGATGCCGGCGCATAATATCCCGCACTAACATTCACACACTTACCAATATTGTCTGATCCTGTAATAAAAGTTCCGGTACCAGCATTGGTAAAAAGACGCCCTGTCACTATGTCATACATCCCGACCACACCATCACTGTCCCTACGGGCCGGTACCATATCCCGGACCAATTCGCCATCGGCATATAACTTAAAATAGTATATACGGCCGTTTTTAAAAGATGCTGTTTTAGCGTCTCGTCCGGTAAACAAAGCCAATGATGCAGGTGATATCGGTGTATATGATGCATTATACGTTCCGCTTATGGGCGTTGCGCCATCAATTGTCAAACTACGGGTTCTGTTATCACCAAATTCATATACCAAATCATGTACAGAATTTGCTTCAAATGCCTGGGTTGGGCCACTTAAACGACTGCCTATATATAATTTAAATTCATTTGCCCAACCAAGACTGTACTTATATTTACCGCTATCTCCTTGGTTGCCCAAAATATCTACATTTGCACTAGATGCAAATGTCTTAGATACACCAACACGAATCTCGCCACGAATATTAGTAGTTCTGGTAACATATTCCGTATCAATCCACTGTGTCCCAGTTGATTCAAGGTATTCAAGTTGCGTATAACCATTTGGTACAACATGAAGGCTGGCGCTTTCCACGTATGTTCCACCAACACAATGAATCTGGCACTGCGAAACATCCATCTTGCCCGAATCGTTGTTGTAATCATAGCCCCTCGGGCACGCAATGCACGACGCAGCAGCAGTTTTACTATTATACGTTGCGCCCGTACATGATTTACACGCGGCCACAGAAGCACCATTTTCAATATCCGAGTACGTTCCCGCAGGGCACGAATTTCGCATACCGATATCACCATAGTTCACTGTCGACGACGGCGCCCAATACCCGGTTCCGACATTGATACAACCGACAATTACCGGTCCAGCAATAAATTCACCCGTCCCCGCGTTGGTGAAAAATTGCCCACTCACCGTATCATACATACCGATTGCACCATCGCTGTTTCGACGCGCCGGGACCATATCCCGAAAAAGCGTATTGCCATTTACAAATTTAAATCTATAATATTTTGCTGACGAAGGATGTGTGACAGGTTCTCTACCATTTATAACAGTATTCTGAGCACCAACATATATATGTTCCATTATATCCGTCGCATTCGCATTTGAGTTAAGATTCGAAACTATCCCGTCCATTGCGCATGTGGCATGCGCCTTGTCTAATACAAATGTATGTTTTAACGTGTCTGGTTCACCAAACAACGCTTCAGACCCTTCTCCACCGGACTGGCATAAAAAATTTGTACCAGAGGCATTGATTCCTATCTTAAAACTATGATAGTTTGGATTGGAACCAATAACTACACCACTTTGTCCGGACAACACATTCGTATATTGCAATGTGATTTCCATAGATGTGACACCTGCTGTTGGCCCAACACCCGTATCAATCCACTGTGTTCCTGTCGATTCAATGTATTCAAGTTGTGTATAAGTCGATACATATGTTCCACCAACACAATGAATCTGGCATTGCGAAATGTCTGTCTTGCCCGAATCTTTGTTGTATTCATAACCACTCGGACATGCAATGCATGTATCAGAATAAGCATCGTAATACGTTGCACCAGTACAATTATTTTGTGCACGCGCCGCAGTTACACCAAACACACCAACCAACAATAAAATCGCAACAAAGATTCTTCTCATTTGCGCCCCCAAACGCAACAAAAAACCACTGAATTGCTTCAAGTGGTTGGAGGTTAACGACAATTTGTATACTAATTGTGTGCTTATTTTGTAGACATAATATTACATCCACATTATTCACAACCCTCCAACCCACAGGCTGGAGTCATTTTTGGTATACAAACGGGTCGTTACACCCCATCGACAGAACACCCGCCGACAAAATTATTCTAGCAATACACGCAATAAAAACACAAGTAAAAAATTTTATTTTTATATTTTTATTTTGATAATTTTCCAAACAAAAAACTTGTGTTTTAATATTTATATTCTAATATAGAATTGCATTCAGGAACGGAGAATTTATCTATGTTAAAGAAATCGGGCATTTGGGCATCACGCACAATACGCGTTATCGCAATTATCGTCGCCGCGGCGGTGTTTATCGGACTTGGGCTTTATTGGGTGCGCGCGCATAATTCAAATATTACGCGTCTAGATGCGTCGGTTGATGCCCCCATTGCCGCACATTTTGCGGACGACAAATCGACAATTTTCATGAACGATGCGCCGGATGTAAACAATAACCGCGATATTGTGCCGCCCGCCCCCCTAAATATATCTTACAATTATGTATCGGGACCCGGTGCGCCGGCATTTAACACGAACATTTCCGCCACCGAATTGGCCAATGCCATCAAGATATCACCGGCAATTCGGGGAAAATGGAATTTTACGAATCCATATACGGTCACTTTCACGCCAGACGGCGATTGGCCGGCGGACACCAAGTTTAATGTAAGGTTGGGCGAAAAAATATTCGCGCGCGATGTTCGCGTAAATCGCCACAATGTATCATTCCGAACCGCACCTATTTCTGCACATGTTGATATGTTTAATGTATATCCGGCACCCGATGGTGAACGCGCCGTCGTCGGCATTGCGGTAATATCTTTTGATTACCCAATTCAAACGCGCGATTTCGCAGACAAGGTTTCAATGCGCCTTGATGGACAACGCGTAAGTTTCGATGTTAAAATAGATCGATATATGCGAACCGCAATCATTCGAACCGACCCGATTGAAATTACCGACAAATCACGTGTTCTGCGTTTGAAATTGAACCGTATATATGATGCCGACGGCACATCGCGCACATCTAAAATCACGGCGCGCGCAACGGTTGAATCCGCCGACAATTTTTTCAAGATTTCCGATATATCCACCATTACCGCAGACGATAAATACGGCAACCCCCAACAATTGATTTTGGTGAACATGACATCCGCCGCCGAAGATACAAATTGGACAAAATATATTGATGCATATCTGTTGCCACGCAACGCGGATTCTGATGAAGACAAAAGTGAATCTCACACATGGGCAAACGATGAAATCACGGCCGATGTTATAAAAAAATCAACGACAATAAAATTGACACGCGCAAATTTTGTGAACCCGGCGGGAACATATCTGTATGCGTTTTCGTATGATGTATCCGATAACGCGCCACGATATATCTATGTAACGATACGACCGGACATTCATTCCACAAACGGATTTGTGACCCAAAACGGCATCACGCGTGTTATGCCGGTTGCATACCCGACGCGCAGTGTAAAAATTGCGGGTGGTGGCGCGTTGTTGTCATTGGCGGGCGACAAAAAGTTGGGAATTGTTGCACGTGGTGGGGTTGATACGGCGTATGTGAACCTGTATAAAATTGAATCTGGGGCGATAAATCACCTTATTACGCAAACATATAATCTGTTTTCTGATTTGGAATTTCGTGCGCCCTGGATTTTTGACGCCTATGATATGTCAAGCGTTTTCCAAAAGAAAATCCCATTCAGTGATACCGCAAAAAATCGTGTGAATTATGCGGCATTAAACCTTGGGGAATATCTGGACCGCACATATTCGGACAAAACCGGCATATTTATTATCAAAACCGGCGCAACCGCGGACGCGGCCGAATATGGGGATGCGCGTTTAATATTACTGACCGACCTTGGGATTATACGGAAAATAAACCTTGACCGGTCATCGGTGGTATTCGTATCACATATTTCCGATGGCACGCCGGCCGCCGATATCGACATAACCGTCCTTGGACGAAACGGGTACCCGATTTGGGCGGGGGTCACAAATTCGGACGGTCGCGTCGACATTCCACAATTTTCATACGATGAATACAGGGATGCCAAGGCCCCGGTCGCAATCGTTGCGCGTCAAGATTCCGATGTTTCGTTTATTCCATACTATGCCGACATGGCCCAGACGGCCGAATATTCGAAATTTGATGTCGGTGGTGCATACGCAATGACGGACGCGCCGTTAAAATCTTTTGTCTTTTCGGACCGCGGCATTTATCGTCCCGGTGAAACATTGACCATTGGCGCGATTGTTGAAAACAGGACATTTTCCCCGCTGTCTGATATCCCGGTAAAAATGGAAATAACCGATCCACGCGGACGCACAGTTCTTGACCGAAAAATTTCTTTGCCGTCCGACGGCATGATTGACATAACACATAAACTTTCGACCGATGCGCCACTGGGGCGGTACGATGTCAACATATACACGTTAAACGGACGTGGTCGTATCCAGGATTCAATCGGCACCGGCAATTTTGATGTCCAAGAATTTGTTCCCGACACAATGAAAATCATTGCGACATTAAATAATGCGTCCATCGATGGATGGGTGTCCCCGGAAAAATTGACGGCAAATGTATCACTGAACAACATGTACGGCACACCGGCGACCGACCGGCGCGTATCTTCGCACGCGACACTGCGGCCGGTTGATTTTACATTTGAAGAATATAAAGATTATAAATTCATATCGAATTTCAATTCAAAAAATGGCGTTTCAAATATTGCATCGCGTACCGCCCAGACTTTTACAATTGACCCAACCGATGTTCGCACCGATGAAAACGGTAATGCCGAAATTCATGTGGACTTTAACCGTGAAATTCCGGTTGGTACATATATGTTAAACTTGGTTATAAACGGGTTCGAAGCCGGTGACGGGAAAAGCATCCAAACAATAATAAATTCGCGCGTATCCAATTTAAACACTCTTATTGGATATAAACCAGATTCCGATTTGAATTATCTGCGTCGCAATTCCGACCACAAGGTTAAACTTATTGCGCTGAATTCTGATGGTCATGCAACCGCAATGGACAATATCACAATGAAACTTATTAAACGCGAAAATTTAACCAGTTTATTAAAAGATTATGACAATCATTATAAATATCAAACAACATCGCACGATGTCATAATTGCGCAATCCAGTATATCACTGGGCCATGACGGTGACGAAATAAAGTTGAACACATCAAATGGTGGAACATATTATGTTCAATTACTTGATGCGAATGAAAACATTTTGGCAAACATAGAATATTTTGTCGCATCGGATGAAAATACCGAAATGCGCGAAGATTCACATGCCGAATTGCAAATTAAATTGGACGCATCATCTTATAAACCGGGCGACACAATAAACATAGGAATTACCGCACCGTATTCCGGAACGGGCCTTATTACCATTGAACGCGACCGCGTCTATGCCCAGAAATGGTTTAACACCACAACAACTTCTTCAACCCAGAAAATCACCCTGCCCGCGGATTTCGAAGGCACCGGTTATGTCAATGTGTCTTTTGTTCGTGACATCAACAGCCGCGATATATTCACCACACCATACACATACGCCGTCGCCCCATTTTCGACAAGTATTGATAAACACAAAATCAATATGGAATTGAATGCGCCACGGACGGTTCGTGACAACAAATTACCAATAGAGATTAAAACCGACACCGATGCGCGTGTAATGGTTTTTGCGGTCAATACCGGAATATTACAGGTTGCAAAGTATTCAATTCCGAATCCAATTAAACACTTTTTCCAAAAGGCCGCCCTCCAGGTTGAAACATACCAGATATTGTCATTATTGCTGCCGGAATACAATGTCCTGCGCGAAGTGGCAAAAATCGGGGGCAGTGATTTTGACGGTGGCCTTGGCGGAATCGACGCACCACTTACCAACCCATTTGCACGCAAAACTTTGCCACCGGTTGCGTTTTATTCAGGTATAATAAATACAACGGCAAACACAACCAAGACAATAAATTTTGATATTCCCGAATACTTTAACGGTGGCGTAAATGTTTATGCCGTTGCGGCCGCGCCGGGACGCGTTGGCGCCGCATCAACCGATGTTCGCGTTCAATCACCGGTTATAATTTCTGTATCTGCACCGATGTTTGTTGCACCAAATGATAAATTCACCGTGAATACGATTATTTCAAACCTTGCCGATGAATCTGGGGACGCGGCAACCGCACGAAACGATGTGACAGAAACCGGAAACATTTTGCCGATTGAAAAATCATCTGGCGTGATTGGTTTGCCCGAAAACACCGAACGCCTTTGGACATTTAAGGTGACGGCGGCGGGCGAACCGGGCGCGGCAACATTGAATATTTCAACAACATTGTTTGATGATAAAAATCATTCGGTCGCGACACGTCGCACATCACACGAATTATCGGTCCGACCGGCGTCCACATGGCGCACAGAAACCAAGACGGGCGAAATTGATTCCACGCGCACGACCGTGAAAAACCCAAACCCGGGGTTATATGACGCGGGCGCAACAAACATATTGTATGTGTCAAAATCACCAATGATTTTGGCGCGGCCGATGTTCTTGTACCTGAATCATTATGATTTTGATTGCACCGAACAATTGGTATCGCGCACATTACCGTATGTAATTGCCCCCGAAGATAAATTCTTGGGGACAACGCGGGCGAATTCTGATGCGATTGTCGCGGGCACGATTCAAAAATTGGCAAATCGCCAACGCAGTGACGGTTCATTCGGCATGTGGTCCGACACCGAAGTATCATTTGACCAAGACATTGATACAACGACGGCATATTTGACGGCATATACCATGAACTTTTTAACAATGGCGCGACGCAACGGGTTCAATGTGCCCCAGTCTATGTTTACGCGTGGAATTGACTTTATGCGCACATACGCGGGCGCACGCACCACATCGGTTGCCGACGCACATGCGCATGCATTTACAATTTATGTTTTAAGCCTTAATGATTATGTCACAACCAGTTATATTGATATGTTGGACGAATACATGGGTGAAAACATCAAGAATTGGGACGAAACGGTCATAGGGGCATATATCGCGGCATCATATAAAATGCTTAAACAAACGGACAAAGCGTTTAATCTGATTTCTAAATACAAAACATCCGAAGACATTGGCGACGGTATATTTGCCGGCGCGGTGGCGGCCGATGCAGTGTACACATTTATCGCACGCAATTATTTTGACACCATGCCGGAACGCGCAATTCAGAATATCCAAGATTATATAAACAATGGCAATTACGATTCATTTACCGCGGCCAGAATTGTAATGGCAATGGCAAACGCACGCGTGAACGACACATTAAACACGGATGCCATGTCTGTATCGGTCGACAACAAATCTGTGGATGCCACAACCGATGCCGGCACAATGTGGTGGCAATTACCCAACAATTTTGAACGCGTCCGCATAAATTGCAATGTGTGCAAATCCAAAGACCGTGCGTTCTATACAATTGTGTCGGGTGGTTTTCCGCGCAGCGCCCACACCGAATCAAACGGCATTGATATATCACGCGAATACTATGACACAAATGGGAACAGAATAACATCCGGCAACATTGGCGACATTGTTGATGTCAAAATAACGGCGCACACGCGTGGTGGAACAAATGCGGTTTCGAACGGTGTTATAATTGACCTGTTGCCGGGCGGTTTTGTTCCAATTTCTGATTCGGTTGCGGGCGATATGGAATATAATGAAATCCGCGAAGACCGGGTGTTGATATTTGCCCCATTGACCCGCACGGTTTCAACATTTACATATCGTGCACAATTGACGGTCGCGGGCGAATTCACTGTTCCAAATGTGACCGCAATGGATATGTATAATTCAGAAATTCGCGCCACGGACGGCACCGGCAAATTTACGGTTTCAAATGCATCGAATTAACAAGATATTAAAATACATCTGTATTATTTGTAGTGTGATTTTCATCGCATGGTTGGTTATCCGTGTCTTTTTCACCGCGCCATTATTATCAGGCATTTCTTTTTCGCGTGCGTATTATGACCGCGACGGGAAATTGTTGCGCATAACATTATCGGCGGATGACAAATACAGGATTTACACCCCATTGGATGAAATAAGTCCGCATATCGTCACCGCGGTTGTGTTATACGAAGATAAACATTTCTATCATCACCCCGGCATAAATCCGATATCGTTGGTCCGTGCCGCGCGCCAGTATTTATCGCGCACACCCCATCCTGTTGGCGCATCCACCATCACCATGCAATTGGCGCGTATAAAATACGATTTGAACAGTAAAAGCCTTGGCGGCAAAATCGCCCAAATCGCGGCGGCGATTTATATCGACCTGTTTCATTCCAAGGACGAGATTATCGAGGCATACCTGAACCTTGCCCCGTATGGTGGAAATATCGAAGGTGTTGCGGCGGCATCAACCATATACTTTGGCCACCCCGCGCGCGATTTGACGAAAATAGAATCTATCACATTGGCGACCGTTCCACAAAATCCGACCAAGCGCGGCCTTAACAGCCCGAACGGAATAAAAACATTGGAAAATATGCGCCACGATTTGGTTGCGCGTTGGATTGCGGAATATCCATCCGATGAAAAATTGCGTGCGTTGGCGCAAATGCCCCTTGCGGTAAAAAAATTATCCGATATTCCATTTCACGCCCCGCATTTTACCGATATGATGAACGCGCGTCGCATCAAGAAATCCGAGATACAAACGACACTTGATTTGAAATTACAGCAAAAATTGGAACGCGTCATCGCCACCGAAATAAACGCACGCCGCAATATAGGCATCACAAACGCGGCGGCGATTTTGTTGAATTATAAAACGATGGAAACATTGGCCTATATTGGTTCGGCGGATTATTTCAATCGTGATATTTTTGGCGAAAACGATGGCGTGCGCGCACGACGCAGTCCCGGTTCGACATTAAAGCCACTTATTTACGCAACCGCCGTTGACATGGGCATGATACACGGCATGACATTGTTAAGTGATTCGCGTGTGAACTTTGGTGTATATGCGCCCGAAAATTCGGACAATGAATTTTATGGCCCCGTCCTTGCGCGGGACGCGTTGACACATTCGCGCAATATTCCGGCAATAAACCTTGTGCGGGAAATCGGCGTCAAGAATTTCCACAAAATATTGGCGGATTTGGGTGTTATGAACTTGCGCACGCCGGAACATTATGGCATTTCAATCGCCCTTGGCGGGGCCGAGGTTTCAATGATGGAATTGGCGGACATATACGCAACGATGGCGAATATGGGTACGCGGCGCGCGATACGATTTGACATGGACACGCCAATCGACACGATAACCAAGGTTCTTTCGCCCGAAGCGTTTTTCATAACACTTGATATGTTATCGCACCAGGCGACCCCAACAAAAAAAATTCCATTTGCCAAAAACAATCCAAAAATAATTCGACACTATTGGAAGACCGGCACATCGTCATCATATCGTGACGCGTGGACGGCGGGTATATTTGGCGATTTTGTTTTGATTGTTTGGGTTGGCAACTTTGACGGCACGCCGAATAACGCGTTCAGTGGCGCCCGCGCCGCCGCGCCGATATACTTTGCGTTGGCCGATGCGGTTGCAAATTATTACGCGGGTAAAAATATGCCGATTATGAATAATAATTTCCTGAACCCCGATATGAACATTGTTGAAATAGAAATGTGTGATATCGGTGGAAACATCGCCGGCGAATTTTGCCCACAAAAATCGCGCGGATACTTTATTCCGGGCAAATCGCCAATTACGCGCAACACGGTTCATCGGCAAATTCCGATTGATAATAAAACGGGCCTGCGGGCGTGCAAATATGATGCCAAGACGACACACATGGAAACATTTGAATTTTGGGACCCGGAATATCTTGATATGTTTCGTCGTGCGGGCGTGCGCCGTAAAACCGCGCCAAAATTTATGCCGGGTTGCGACATAAATGAAATCCCAGACGACGGCACGGCCCCGGTTGTAGTATTCCCAACATACGATACAAAAATCGTTATAACATCCGAACAAGATTTTGAACCGGTCGGAATAATGGGAATTGCCGCCGGCACAGATGAAAAAATATTCTGGTTCTTGGACGATAATACATTGGGTTCAACATTCAGTGGCGAAACATTGGAATATAATGTTCCGATGGGCGACCACATATTGCGCGCGACCGACAAATCCGGCACAACAACCGTTAAATTCAGTGTTGTAAAATAAATCACCCATCCAGATTGGATGGGTGATTAGTGTTTTAGGTTTGCGGGAGTGCAGGGCTTGCACAAAAACCACCATTGCACATACCGCCACAACAGTCCGAAGCTTTTCCACAACCTGCGCCATCTGCAAAACAGCCGTACACGGTTTGGTCGGTTAAATTCCACAGCAAACAATTTGCATCTGTGTGCGATTGGCCCGACACCCATTCGGTACAAACCTTATTGGTGGTCGTTGTTCTCGGCAAGATGGTCTCATTCTGCACCTGTTCTATCTGCTGATATAAACCATTCATAGCCGGAACAATGAAATCCGCCGTCACCAGGTCGCCTTCGTGACCAGAGGCAACTTCATTGTTGTTAAAATCAAAATTTGTTTGCGGGTCAAAAATTGCGCGTTCACTGAATTGCGCCTGGCCATTTTGCGTGCCGTTATATGTGACAACATTTCCGGTTGTGCCGGCGGTAATCTTATCTTGTTTCAACGCATCGCGGTTATCAACATAACTTTTCGATGTGACGATTGTGTCGGCAAAGACCGAATTTATCGCGATTATGGATGCGATTGCACCAAGTAAGAATGATTTTTTTATCATATTTTTCCCCTATATTCCTCTTTGAATTTTAATTTTTGCAAAATCGCTAACCCGTTGTTTTTACGAAAAAACAAAATTTTGATTTTTTGTAAAAAAGTGTTGATTTTAAACCTTGGTTTTTTTACGCCTTGGCGCACGAAAAAAACCCGCGGAAATCCGCGGTTTTTTCTATCTTAACCCGAACTTCGTTATATAGTTAAACGATACACCGATGATAAAATTACTGCCATAATTTTCGGCCGCGCGCGCCTTGGCACGACGGTATTGAACGTATGGCCCCATCGTAAAATCACCCCAAAGGTTTGTATCCATACGCGCAACGACATTTAAATCGCGTTCCAAATCGGTTCCAACATATTGCGAATAATCAAGGTATTCACGATAGTATCCATTTGTGGACATCTTGACACCGTCGCGAACCTCGTATTCCAAACGCCACCCCAGTTCGGCCGCCAATTTGCTGACCTGGTCATGGCCGTATGTGAAATCGTATTCATACACACCCGCGATATACAGTTCTTTGATAATCGGCGAATCAAAGATTGAAAAACCCGCCGTTCCACGCAACACTTTCAATCGGTTATCCGAATCATTTGCCGGAACAAATTCTGTTTCATACGCGGCACGCGCCATTGGTCCAATCTTGAATGAATCAAAATCCCAACATGCATAGTTCAAATTACTGGTCAATAAAATCTTGTCTGCACTTTCATTGACCGTTTTCGGTTCGTCATACGGTTGCAATTCTGTCCGACCGTATTCCATAAACAAAGAATTATCCCAATTAAACCGGTTATGTTTATATTCCAACGCGGTATCAAACACACCCTTGATAAATTCTTGATTATCGGCGCTTAATGCGGAAATCGGCGAAGTTTGATATTGGTCCGAATGCCGCACCGATGTTTTCGACACATCCAAACCGATACGACGAATGTTCAACACCAATTCTTTACCGTCCAAATCTGTATCGCCCGCAAACGCCGCAAAAGGCATTAACACCGCACATAAACCAACGGAAATTTTTCTTATACACTTCATGATATACCCCCTGTTGTTTATTTAATGTATGATTGATTATTTGAAAATATATAAAACGCCATCACGGTCTTGATATCGCCAACCCGCATCACGCAACGCCGCGGTCAATGTCGCGCGTTTCGACGCCGGCACACGGACCGACATTTGGTTTCCATTTATCGTTTTAGTATTCAAATCTATCCCGGCATCCGTGGCAATTTTACGCACACGCGACCAATCGGGCAAACGATTTTCCAATGTCACAACAACCCACGATTCATTGCCCGAATCATTTCCATCGCCCAACCAGTTTTGCACATCGTGCGCCACCATCCAATTGCGCGCGGCGGCCCGATTCAGTGTCATGGTTATATTTGCCGAATATGTCGTGTCGGATTGTTTTTCGCCGCCTATACTTGAACTTTCAACCAGTGTCGTCAACACAGACGCCTTTTCTGCACCGACCGCGCGACGCAAAGCACCCGCATCCGAATACGGCGACAACGCATCAATTATAACCTGGCGTCGGGCCTCGTCCAATGCCATGTTTTTGGCCGTTGCGGCGGTGTCACTGGTCACATTGACATGTGCGGTTGCGGTTAAATCCGCCGCACGCGCGCCAAACATGCAACACGCAAACACCCCACCAACAAGAAAAATATTTTTTATACGCGACATAATATACCTTTAGAATTTTGCCTGGACCCCGATACGGATACCCATAGACTTATAAACCGATTCGATTTCATTGTCAACCTTGCACACCCAACCCGGGCATTCGTTTTTGGTTTTAACAATGTTCTGGGCGGTTGGATCATTTTCCAACATTTTTGCTTCAACCTGGGCCTGGGTCAAACTTGGATCATGGGTTGCATAATATTCAATCCATTGTTGCAACAATTCATTATAAATTCCCATATAATAATTGCTGTTAAGGTATGTGTTCGCCTCGCCCCCGGACATGGTGTAATAATCGAATGTGACCCCAAGTGTCAACGCAACCGTATCCGTCAACGCGGTCATATAGTTTGCCCCCAAACCAATATGCCATGCGTCACCGAAACCGCCCTTGTCTTCCACGCTTTTTGGGTGTTGCCAATCCGAACGATACGGTTGGTCCCCGGTCGCGGTATAAAGTGGCAACCCAAGCTCGAACCGCGCATTGACAAGGTTATATGTATCAATCTCGTAATCCATATCCAACGCAAGGTATGGCCCCATCCATGTGGTTTCATACGAATGGCTAACATTCGGCAATTTGAACATATATGTTCCGCCAGTGTTTACGCCGTCCGCCCCCGAACCAATAACCCAAAAACCGTTTGCATCAACCGTCGGATTCCACAAAACCTGTTGAGTATCATTATTATAATGTACCAACACAATCGGGTCACATTGAACCTCGCCCCCGGCGCCGGTTGAACATGCGCCCGTATCAACGGTCAAACCATAATCTTGTTTTGTTTCCAATTTTGTTTTTAAATACCGGAATCCAATCGATGGGGTAAATTTCGCACCGCCCAATTTCATAAAGTCTGTCAAACCAAAACCGGCATTGAATCCCATCATATCTCCACTGGAACTGTTTCCGATGGACAAAGAATGACCAAGTTGTTGACCAATATATGTATCGCCTTCATCATACACACCATTATGATTTGTGTCATCCCACCATTCCGTGACCAAGTATCCACCATTTGAAATATCGTCATCGACCATGGACGAATCGCCAAATTGCATACCGTATTTGAACCCGGCGTCTATCTGCATTTTGGTATTACCACCGAATCGATACCCGGCATTTATGTCCAACACATTCCAACGAATATTGTCATAGTGCAATTTACTGCCGGCCTCTTTCATTTCGAAATTCCAACTTGCAAATTCGTGGGAAATTCCGCCCCCCAACCAGAAACCGTCGCCACGGTGCGGATTCGCCGCCGTCCGCCCGGTATTGCGCACCGTCGTATTTGTTTGTTGTTGCGTGCCAACAACGCGGGTGTATCCATTATACGGTTGCCCAATCGTGGCATTTGCATTTGGTGCAACCATCCGCGTACGGGTGTATGTAGTGTCTTGACTATAACTGGTATTCTGGGCGCGCGACGCATAACCGGCGGTTGAATAATTCCGCTGGGGCGAATTATAGTTCCCTGTATAATATGTCCCGGCCGCCACCGCGATTCCCGGCCCCAGTGCAAATATCGAACAATTCAAAACCAACGCATAAAATCTTTTTCCCATTTTTCCACCTTTATATAACTTATCAGATATATTTTATCACAAATTTATTGAAAAAAAAACAGGATTATGTAAAATGCCATCGGTTTTTTACTAAACCACGTGCGGATATGGCGGAATTGGTAGACGCTCAGCACTAAGGATGCTGTGGAGAAATCCGTGGGGGTTCAAGTCCCCCTATCCGCACCAAGATTTTTATTTTATTGGTGCATTTTATACTTGCCCGAAAAATCATAATTTTGCTAACCTGTATAAGAAAGGAATGAAGAATCTTAGACTGCTTTTTGGTGTATGCCTTGGCGTGCTTGCCTTGCGTGGCGCGATGGGTCTTGAATACGACGATATTGTCCGTGCCGCATCGCGCGCGACCGCGCAAAATGTTTCAACCGGAAATTCGTCACGTGGCATAAATGCGGTCCAACAATCTTTACCAAAACCCCTGGCGGCAAGCACGGGCCGCACAATTACAACCACATCGCGCGAACGCGCAACGACCACAAACGATGCGCGCACCACCACCGCACCCAAGAATGTGGCTTCACGCGTCGCGACAACCGCCACGGTCACACCACGCGCGACCGCGACAACCGACACACGCCGCGCCCAATCGGTTGTGTCACGCGCGGCAACGCGCCCGACCACATCACGGGTGGCAACCAAATCACGCACGGCGACGCGCCCAACCACATCACGGGCGGCAACAACCGCACGCACGGCGGCGCGCACAATATCGCGTGCGGCAACAACCGCAAACGAATCGCCGACATTAAACACAAACTATACGCGTTGCCGGCAAATTTATTATGAATGTATGGATGAATTCTGTGCGAACAAGGATGTAAACCTGCGCCGGTGTGCATGTTCTTCGCGCGCGACCGAATTCGATAATATGAAAAAGAACATATCAAAATTCGAAGATAATATGTTGGACTTTAACCAACGGTTATTATTGGTAAACATGGACGCCGAAGACGTAAACGCAATAAACCAATCGACCGCCGGCGAAGATGCGTTTTATGCGACAACGGACAAAACAAAATCAAAACGCGCATTGGACGACATTGCGAAAAAATTAAACGCGACATTTGGCGACGACGACACGGGTACATCGCTTGCGCCAATATCATTGTCATTAAATCTTGATTCTGCATTTGACACGGTCGATTCGTTTATGGGGGCGGACACAACGGCAAAATCTGGGGCGGCGTTGTATAATGCGGCGATTCCGATTTGTCGCGAAACCGCGTTAGAGGTTTGCACCGAAGACGAACTGTCGTTGGCAATTGGTGGGTATTTAATGTTGATGGAACAAGATTGCAATACCGTCAAAAAATCATACCAGGCCCAGGCCGACGCCGCCCGTTCCAAGGTTTTTGAAAGTGGCGCGTTACTTGACATGTCGCGTCTTGACGCGTATCAAACCCGCAATTCCGACGACATTTTGACATGCAAACGCAAAATGATGGAGGCTTTGACCAACACCACGGTATGCGGTGAAAACCTGGAAAAATGCCTTGATATGACTGGTAAATATATTGACCCGACGACCGGCACGGCGTTTTTAACAGAAAACCTTGCGGATTTGGGCGAATTGATAACACGGCCCGACGCGACGCAATCTTGGACGACGGCGAACGGCGCGGGCAAATTCATAACATACCTTAATAACAAGAAACAGTTTCTAGAACCCGCGATGGAAAATTGCCAGGATATATCCGACCGCGTCTGGGCGGCGTTTATTGAAGACGCATTGGCGCAAATAAAATTGGCACAAAACGCCAAATTGGAAGAAATTCGCACGGCGTGTACAACATTGACCGCCGAATGTTTAACATCGGCATACGATTCTATTTCTGAATTTGACGCGCGCGCATTATCGGTATTTGGGGTTGCGGCGGATCGCACGGCGAACGCCATGTGCAACGATGTCCGAACCGCGTGCACGGCGTTGATGGGGGCGTCTGGCGGCACGGATTGGGAATCTGGGGTATCAGAAATTGCGACAACCAAAACATTTGAAACACTTCTGTCGTCCTGTACCCAGGTTGGGCGCAATTGCATAATTCAATCGTGCCGTTCTATTTCTGGGAACTTTGATTTGTGCGACGACCCGTATTTTTCACCGAATCGCCATGCGATATTGGAACGCACATCATGTTGGCCCGAAGTATTGGCCTGCGTCGCGGCGGCGGGCGATGAAGCCCTGGACGCAATAATGGAATCGACGGGCCGTCGACCGGGCGGCGCGCACCCGTACTCATTCTATGATAAAATGTATGCGGGGAATTATAATGCGGCCAATTCGTCATTGCAAATATATGACATCTGTGCGGGGTCTTGTGAAACGGGCGACACCGAATGTGCGCGTTGCCGCCTTGCGGAACGCATCTGGGGCAATTGCCAGGCCGAACCATCGCAAACATTGCATGACGACGCCCGTGATATAGATTACAATCGCATTATCATGCCAAAAGCCAAGAACGACACATTGTTGTCATGGTTCGCGATAAATACCGGCACGGCGAACCCCAACGGTTTGGCCAGTTATGATAACAGTTGTATCAACACCCGTTGCACATCCGATGTATATTACCCGTCGGCATCGGGTCCAACCCCGGTATGTATCCCAGAGGCCAACACCGACGACGTCACGGACGACGGCCTGTATTGCCCGGCGGAAATCGGCCACCAAATGCAGGTCACAAACACTATGACAAATTGCTGTTATAAACAATCAAACGGATGGGGACACGTTCCAATGGGTGACGCCCCCATAACCACGTGTTGTGAAACGGGGCGCACAGAAACCATAGACGGCCATAATATCTGTTTACCGCGAAATGCAGAATTTACGCAATCTAGCAATTATTTTAAAAGTTCTGATGGACAATATTATATAGTATGTATCGGAAACGATTCTTTGAATGTTGATAACTTTACGCAGGCCTATCCATCTGGTTCAAACTTTAACTGTGACAATGGGCGATTTGTATTGGTATCCGTGAATGATTTCACACACAGGCCAATCAACAACAATTCGATTGATGCAAACACGCCACGTATGGGTTATTACACCACCCCGGACACGGATCAAACCGCCCACGGTGACGGAACATGGCACGACGCCACGGGTTCCGCATGGTATATACGGTACGGCAATTAAACACAGGGCGCGTTCCCTAACCACTTGACAAAACGGAATTTTTTCACTATAATCATGAGTGAACAGAACAAAGGGGGTAGCCCATGAAATTCAAACAAAAATATAATATTGGCAAAGTATTGTCTTTGGCGGGCCTTATGATGTTGGCAAACGCATGCCAAAAGGAACCGTATGATGTGACAATTGACTGGACATGGGGACCTGGACTTGATGCGACCGCACAAAAGGAAATTATAAGAAAAGAAATTAATAAAAAAAATGTTAACATGGTATTCTTAGATTTCGGTGAACAAAATTTAACAAGTTGGTTGCCAATTGATTTTCATAGAGCGCGTGACACGGTTCAACCATGCATGAATATTGCCCCTGGTCGTATTCTACTTAAGGGCACATTTTTTGTAAATTCGACTGTTGGTGCGCATCTGCCTGATGTCTCCATAGATACTGTTGCAGGAATGGGATTAGCAGATAGTATTTGGTGGACCGCAAACGGTGTTAAAGTTCAGCGTTTGCACCCATTACAATCCAAATAATATCATGAATTAAAAATCCCAAGGCACGCATGTGCCTTTTTATATTGCAATAATAATTTTAATTTGCTAACTATATAGCTATGAGAATGTTTTTGCTTTTTATTTCATTATTTATACCGCTGACATCAATGGCGACCACCCCCGCGGCAACTTGCACCCCCCTAGACGAAACGCAATGCAACCAAACCGCTGGATGTCAGTATAAATTTACCGGCTGTCGACAATGCGACGAAAATCATTACTGCCCCGGAGATGGGACTAGCCCAGAATGCCAAACGCCATTTACAGACTCTGATTTGGGTGCAACATCAATAAACGAATGTTATAAAGACCAAGATTGTCATAAACCAGACGATGCAATAGAACAATGCAAATTATATTACAACAGCACTATTGAGTGCAATACTATTGAAGAACCACATCTTGACCCTCGTACCAATACTTGCTATGCAAATAAACGAAACTGTAATGTATTTGGCGCTCAAAATTGCGAATCAGATCAAATTAGCGGAACTGCAACATATTTATCACAGGGCACAGGTGGCAGTATGAGCGGTGGTTACCGTTGGGACATAACAGATTGCGTATGCAATGCCAGCGATTTTGAAGATACGCAAGAACGTCTCTGTCATGGCAAGAGTCCCGCAATACCGTCCGAGCAAACCGTTCAAAACGCTAACGACATAATAAATTACAACACCAGTACCGGTATGTATTATTGCACACGTTGCATCCACGATAACGGCAATACTAAATATTATGCAAACACCACCGCCAGTGATGGTACCCAATGTTCACCAGACCTAGACAATGGTCGTGTATGTAAATGCGAAACGTCAAATGAATTGGGGTATTATAGAACCGGCACCTGTAATTCTGAGACAGATTGGGAACCGAACGGAAATGATATATGCATACGTAAACCATGTGGTGCCGGTCAAACAACGGACACCATCTTACCTAATAGTGTCAACGATTGCCACTTTGGTGGCGAAACCAACCTTTGTGATGATGCCGGATGTGTTTCATTGGATGGTTTAGGCGGTGTTTCCGCACAAAATTGGGAATACGTGCAATAATTCCACTAACCCACCAATTTTATATCGTTTAATGTTTTCTTGATTATTTCTAATTGGTCGTCGGTGAATCGCCCAAGGACCCAATCGGCGGCGTCTATTGGCAACCCAAGATTCCGCGGGTGGTCAATTCCGATTCGAATTCGCGTATATTCGCGCCCGACATTCGCGTCAATTGACTTTATACCGTTGTGACCGGCACTGCCGCCGCCGACCTTGGTCCGCATATCGCCCAATTTCAAATCCATATCATCGTGAATCACAAATAAATTTTCAATTGGAATCTTGTAAAAATCCATTATCGCCCGCACGGCGCGGCCACTGTCGTTCATATATGTTTGTGGCATCGCGAATATCACGCGCCGCCCGTCAACACTGGTCGTAAATGTTCGCGCAAAATGTTCCGCACGCCACGTGGCGGACGGCCCCGCGATATGTTCCACCGCCATAAATCCAACATTATGACGCGTGCGCGAATATTCATTTCCTGGATTCCCAAGGCCCACAATTAAAATCGGTTTATTTTCTTGCATATATTTATCTCTTTTTCTATTATATTATCATACAAAGGAGCAAAAGATGAAGTTAAAAACATCAATTATTTTATCAACCACCGCAATGGCACTTTCAACACCCGTGTTTGCGAACCCGGTTTGGGACCTGTACGCGGGCGCAACCGTTGGCGCCGGCGCCCAGACGGTATTTGCCGACGACCATGACGCAACCAATGCGGCACAATCTTTTGGTGCAATGTTTGGTGTTGACATCCCCGCCTTTCGTATCGAGGCCGAATATAATTACCTTAATGAAACAGATACCTATGCACACCTTGCGTTGGTGAATGCGTACTTTAAAATGCCGTCCACCGTTATCAAACCATACCTTGGGTTGGGCGTTGGTATAATGATGAGTGGTAAAAACGAAAAATATGATGTGAAATTTGATACCACCCCCGCGTACCAGGGTATGTTGGGCGTCACATTGGACGTGCCACGCCTGCCATTCAAATTTGATGTCGAAGGCCGCGCAATCTATATGCCGGATGTTTACAAAATGGCCGACATCGAACCCGATATACTTCATTACGAGGCACGGGTCAAAATCCGCTATATCTTTTAACAATTCTTTGCATGTCGGGGCGGCAACGCCCCGAATTTGATAAAGGGCCGGACAATGCTTACACTAATCGACGGAAATTCAATTTTATTTCGCGCATACTATGGCGTGCACAGTCGCCTTAGCCGCGCCGACGGCACCCCAACCGGTGCGGTCTATGCATTTTTGAACATGATGTTGCCGGTGTTTGCCGCCGCCGACCCCGATGATATTTTCGTATGCGTATTTGACGCGTCACGGAAAACATTCCGCCAAGATATTTATCCGGAATACAAGGCCAACCGTGACGAAACACCCGCCGATTTAATTACCCAATCCGTTATGGTGCAACGGGGCCTGTCGGAAATGGGGGTGCCGGTCCTGTGCATTCCAAATGTCGAGGCCGACGATGTTATCGCAACACTTGCCACACAAAATTGTCAAATTGCGGACAAAACACGAATCATGACCGGCGACAAAGATTTAATGCAATTGGTATCAGACTGTATATTCTTGTATGACGGCATGAAACAAAAAACAGTCGGCCGAAACGAAGTCATTGAAAAATTTGGCGTCCCCCCCGAACGCGTAATCGATGTGCAATCACTTATGGGCGATTCAACCGACAATGTGCCGGGTGTTCGCGGAATCGGCCCGAAAAAGGCCGCGGAACTTATCAACGAATTTGGGTCACTTGATGAACTGTATGCGAATATTGACAATGTAAAAAATGAACGCACACGGAATATGTTGTTACTGTCACGGGAATTGGCGTATATTTCACGCGATTTGGTGACATTAAAACGCGATGTAGATTTGTCGGGGTTGAAACTGTCGCCATTTCGGTTTAATCGCACCGCGGCACTGAACTTTGTTCGCACCGAATTGGAAAGTAATTCTTTGGTTGAAAAAATATCACGCACTTTCCCCGAAAATATGCCGGAACCAAAACAGCCCGCGTTTGATTTTCCGGGTTCTGCATGTCCGGTGGACACCGCACCCGTGAATGCGCCCCGCCCCGCGCGCGACATGAAATTTGAAAAAATCACAACCGTCCAAGAATTAGAAAAATTTTTGGCAACCGTCAAAAACGTCATTGCATTGGACACCGAAACAACTGGCCTGAACCAGATGACCGACAAAATGGTCGGCATGTCTTTGGCAACGGACGGCACGCACGGCGTTTATATTCCACTGCGCCATCGTGTGGCGGGCGGCGATTTATTTGGTGGTGCCGAATTGGCCCCGAACCAGATTTCTATCGCGGATTTATATAAAAGAATTTGGCCTGTGTTGACCAATAAAAATATTACCAAGGTTGGACATAACCTTAAATTCGACCTGCACATTATGGCGAACGAAGGATGGGATATTGAACAAATCGCGCCTATTGACGATACAATGCTGATTTCATACGCGTTGCACGGAACGCTGCATTCGCACGGCATGGACGAATTGGCGGTAAAGTACCTGAATCACCAAAACATAACTTTCGCATCGCTGTTTCCGCCGAAAACCCGCGATGCAGACATGCACTTTGACGCATTGCCAATCGACACGGCGTACCCATATGCCGCCGAAGATGCCGCCGTCACAATGGCACTTTATGAAACAATGCGTCCCGAATTGGATGCAAATAAAAAATTGGGCGAATTATACGAACGATGCGACCGACCGTTGCTTATGGTTTTGACATTGATGGAACGGTGCGGCGTGTTTGTAGATCGTGCGCGCCTTAACCAACTTTCGGGTGTGTTTCATGAACAATTGACCAAAATCAGTAATGAAATATTTGAATTGGCGGGACATGAATTTAATATCGCAAGTCCAAAACAATTGGCAACGGTCTTGTTTGATGAAATGCATTTGCCGGAAAACAAACGCCGTTCCACCGATGCAGATTCTTTGAATGATTTGATTGAACACCATCCAATTATTGAAAAAATTCTAAATTGGCGTTCGATTGCAAAATTGGCGGGAACATATGCGGACGCCCTGCCGCACCAGATTGGAACCGACGGGCGCATTCACACAACATACCTGCAAACCAGTACGAATACGGGGCGTCTTTCTTCGCGTGACCCAAACCTGCAAAACATTCCGGTAAAAACAGAATTGGGCGAAGAAATTCGAAAATGCTTTGTTGCGGCCCCTGGACACGTGCTTATTGCGGTTGATTATTCCCAGATTCAATTGCGTCTTCTTGCCGATGTGGCGGGAATAAAAACTTTTACCGACACATTTAATGCGGGTGCCGACATTCATGAACAAACGGCACGAAAAATATTCAACATTCCGGAAACGAATATCGTTCCCAAAGATTTACGCCGTGCGGCAAAAACCGTGAACTTTTCAATTATATATGGCATATCTTCGTTCGGCCTTGCGGCACAGTTAAATGTTCCGCGCGCCCGCGCCGGCGAGATTATAAATTCATATATGGCGGGATTGCCAGAAATTAAAACCTATATCGATAATATTAAAAAATTCGCAACCGAAAATGCGTGTGTTTATACCCCATGGGGCCGCCGCATAGAATTACCAGAGGCAAAAAATCCGCGCACCCGCGCGTATGCGATGCGTGCCGCAATCAACGCCCCGATTCAGGGGTTCGAGGCGGACCTTATGCGACTTGCCATGATACGGGTATTTAATGAAATCGTTGTTCCAAATCGCGACAAAATAAAAATGATTATGCAGGTTCACGATGAAATGGTATTTGAATGCGACGAAAGCGTGGCAACCGAATTCGCCGAAAAAATAAAATCGGTTATGGAAAATATCACAAAGATATCTGTGCCACTGCGCGCGGACTATGTCATCGCACCATTTTGGGGCAAATAGTTCAACCGTTTTTTACATTTGGATAAACGAACCGGATTTGTCGGCCATTTGTTCAATCGCCGCATCCAGCGTTTTACGATATTCCAAGAATTTTTCCTTGTTCGCCGCATCCAGGTTATTTATTGCCGGCAATTTGACGGTCATCGGATTCACGTGTTTGCCGTCTTTGATAATTTCATAGTGCAAATGCGGCCCGGTTGACAGACCCGTTGAACCGGAATACCCGATAATCTGGCCTTGCTTTACATTCGTTCCAACCTTTACATTCTTGGCAAATTTTGACATATGCGCATACAGTGTTTCAAACGACCCATTATGCCGTATTTTCACAAAGTTTCCATGTCCACGATTAAACCCACGCGCAATAACGCGCCCCGCACCGGCGGCCGGAATCGGTGTCCCGGTTGGCGCGCGGAAATCCACCCCTTTGTGTGCGCGGGTAAATCCCAAAACGGGGTGCTTGCGACGTGTAGAAAAACTGCTGGTCACTTTTGCATTATTGATTGGTGTGCGTTTCAGTGATTTAATTGCCCCATTGCCGTTCGGGTCATAGTATCCAACGGTCTTATCCGATTTACGGAAACGATACATTTTAACATTACCGCGCAACGCATCAAAGGACACAACAATAACCGAACCGTTGTCAATCTTTTCCCCATCGCGATAGTTTTCTTCATACACGACCGAAAATTTTTGCCCCGCGCGCACATCGCGTTCAAAGTCCATTTCAAACGCCAACAAATCGTACACTTCGGCCAAAATACCGGCGGGAATATCCGCGCGCATGCCGGCAAGGTAAAAACTGTCGCCATCCAAAATTTCCCCTTGGCGATAGACCAGGCGCGTATCGCGTTCAATATCAATCGCATTGCATTGCCATTTGCCCCCCGCATCACAGGTCAATTCTACGCGCCGCCACGGCCCGGGAATAACCGTCACCTTGGACACGGTATTATTTTCCCCATCCCGAACAAATTCAATTTTATCGCGGTCCGCGCGCAGACCGTTTATACCCGCATCGGTTTTCAAAACATTCGCAATCGCATTTATATCATTGTGCCCCAATCCTTGCTCTGATAATAATTTAGATAGAGTATCACCGGCCGCGACACTAACAATAATGGGTTCATTTGGTGCAGGCGCGTCCGGACCGTTGTCATCCATACGGCGACCGAATATCAACAATGTCACAACCGCGGCAACGGCCAAAATTCCGGCAATCCATAAAACCGCGCGAACAAATTTATGCGATGTAAGAATATTTTTTGCTTTTTCCATGGGGGCCATTATAATAGTTTTATGACAATAAATCAAGCCTTTGAAATTTTAAAAGATGCCGGGGGTATTCGCGCCGCCCGAATTATCACGGATAATACTAAACATTTTTCACGCATCCGTGTGTGGCGTATGGCGCGCGCATTACGCCGCGGCATGCCGGTTGCCAAAATAATCCACCAGAAATGGTTTTACGGCATACCGTTTTATACAAATAAAAACACCCTGGACCCGCGACCCGACACCGAAACATTGGTTGCCGCGGTAATTGCCGACAACCCGCAAAAGCCCAAAATATTGGATTTGGGGACCGGCACGGGTTGCATTATTATATCACTGGTAAAAAATATTTATGGTGCAACCGGTACCGCAATAGACGTGTCGCGTGGTGCGATTCGGGTCGCCCGCCGAAACATAAAAAAATTTGATTTATCAAATAAAATAAAAGTTGTCCACGCGTCTTTTGATGCGCCACGGGCGGTGCGCGAAAAATTTGATATTATCGTTTCAAATCCGCCATACATTGCAATCGGCGACACGCGTGTTGACACGGGCGCAAAGCATGACCCAAAATGCGCACTATACGCGAAAAACCAAGGATTATCCGCATACGAACAAATCGCAAAAAATGCACGGAATTGGATAAAACCGAACGGCAAAATATATCTTGAAATTGGTGCGGGACAAATGGTGGCCGTTAAAAAGATTTTTGAATCCGCGGGTTGGCAATTCATTCGCGCCGAAAAAGATTTGTCCGGCATCACACGGGTTTTGGTATTTACAATTTAAAACCCCGAATTTCTTCGGGGTTGGTTTTTAACGCTGTTTTCCGTATTTGTCGGGGAACAATAACGCACCAATATGTTTCCGAATAAATGGTGACGTGCAATCACCGGATGCCAAACATATTGGACAATGATAATTTGCCCATGATCCGCATTCTTTTTTGGACATCGGTATCATTTCCACAATCAATTCATTCTTGCCAATTTTTTGTTTGGTCGGTTGGAAATTCGTGGACACCTCGTACGGGACCACGCGCATGGCACTTTGTTTTGCGTAATAAACATTGAAACCACATGTATGATTATCACCATCATTATCACTTGGCTTGTGTCCCGAAATTGCCGCCAAGAAATCTTGTTTCTGGGCATCTGTAATTGTTCCACAATTCAAAACCGTTGGCTCTTCTTTACCATTTGGCACATTGGTCAAAGTTACCGTGGTTTCCTTGGCCGATGTTTTTTTAACAACACGTTTTTGTTCCGGTTCTGCGGCCGGTTTCGCAACCGTTGCGGTCGACTGTACCTGACCCTTGCGTATCCAGTCTAATGCACTCGTTCTTTTTACAACATCTGCCACATCACCAATGGTCCGAATTGTCTCTTGTTTCTCGGAGGGAATGATACAACTAAACTTTTTTTCAAACTCCATGATTATTTCAATCATATCCAAAGAGTCCGCACCCAAATCATTTGATAAATCTGCACTCAGTGTGACGTCATCTGGGAGAACACCCAATTTATCAGTGAGATACGGCCGAATTTGTTCAAGTATTTTTTCATCCAATGTTTGATTCATCTTTTTTCATCCTTTTCTTTTTTATCTATGTTTGCATCCTATACAAATGTGCTTCAAGGTTTTTGATAATTCAGTAGTTTTATAATTCTGTGCAACGCGAAAGCCAATGCGCATACCACCGTTACCATCCGAACCAGCATCATATTTATAACCATTTACTATAGAATAACGAATTACCGGACATTTCCCTAAATCCAAAACACAGGGACTTTCTGCAATCTTGTCTTCGTTAACCAAAATGACCGTTCGTTCTAATTTTTTTGTCGCATTTTCGTTTAAACTCATTTTTCATCCTTTTCTTTTTTATCTTTGTTTTTCATATTTGTCGGGCCAGAAAACCTTTCCAATGTTTTCAATGACAAACGGGTCTTTACATTCTCCCTTTTTTATCTTGCGGAAACATCCATGGCCGGTGCGTGCACCACATAACGGGTTCAGTCCGTATACACTGCATACGCCGTTTTCGATAATGGACTCTATGATTAAAGTTTGCTTAAAATTTTTGTTATACGGATACCCCGTAAAAGAAAAACCATATCGGGCACAATGCCGTTGACCTGAATCTTGCTTGCTTAATTTTTTCAGATAATCATATATTTTATCATTCGGCAAATATCCACAGGACAAAAAATCATATCCGGGCACGCCAAAACACACCTGGGTTTGTGTCTTCTTATCCCCAGATTTATATTTTTCTGCGCCATGTGGGTCAACCTTTTGCCACACTAATTTCACCGCATCGTCAACCGTGAAAATATTTATTGTGTCATCATCGGAAATTTTAATATTAAATTCCCGTTCAACCGCCCTCACCAATTCTAACGCATCCAGGGAATCCGCCCCTAAATCGCGACTAATGTTCACAGACGGTTTTACATCGCGCAATTCAACATTTAATTGTTTTGCAATAATCGGCCGAATTCGTTTTAATATTTCATTGTATGTCATGCACATGTCCCTTGGTTCCAGAAAAAAACATAGCACAATTTGCGGCAATGTCAAATTATTGTAATCGGTTTTTAATATCACACATCATAGAATCCGGGCCGTGTCCGTGAACAATGTAGGTATCGTTGGGTAAATTCATTCGGCCCAAATTCGCAATAGATTCACGCAAAGTTTTATCATCACCACCCGGCAAATCGGTGCGCCCCACCCCGTCACGGAAAATTGTATCGCCGGTCAGTAAAATTTTATATTCCGGAAAGTAAAACATTACACCGCCCAACGAATGACCGGGCGACGCGATAATTTCCATTTCTATATCATCCAAAATTTTGACCCGGCCCGCGGTCAAATCGTGCGGGCGTACAAAATCATCCGGAATTCGTGGCAATTCCCAAAAATCCAGAATTTGATTACCCCACAAAATCAACGGCACATCCAATTGGTTCAAAAACCACGGAATATTATAACGCGCGGCCAACGCGGGTGCGGCGGAAATATGGTCGGCATGCCCATGTGTCGCATAAATCGCAACCGGTTTCAACCCACGCCGCGCAAGTAATTTTTCCCACGCGTCCGCGCGTCCCCATGCATCAAATATTACACAATTTGCACCATTCGACACCAATACCGAATTGGTAAATTCGGGCGCCATTTGTAAAATTTCGAATTTATTTTTTTGCAACTTTTGCCTTTTTGACCGTCGTTTTTTTTGCCGGCTTTTTCCCGACGATTTCCATAATTTCGTCACCGGTCAATGTTTCGCGCTTTAACAATTCTTCGGCCAATTTTTTAACCACCGATTTGTTCTTGTTCAAAATGCGGGTTGCATCCGTGTACGCATCCGCCAACCAAGATTTAATTTCGGCATCCACCATTTCGGCGGTTTTTTCCGACGCATTTTCCAACGGCACGCGCGAACCAAAGGTTTGTGCCTGGTTTATGGCAACAAGTCCAATTTTATTTGACAACCCGGCGGTTGTAATCGAACGCCGCGCAAGGCGCGTTGCCATTTCAATATCAGATTCCGCCCCGGTCGTGATTTTATCCGCACCAAAGAATATTTCTTCGGCCGCGCGCCCCGCCAACGCAACGGCAAGGTTCGCACGAATTTCGGCCAAAGACATTGAAACCTTGTCATCAATGGGCAAATGTTGCACCATACCCAATGCGCGCCCGCGCGGAATAATTGTCGCCTTGTGTATGGGATCGGTCACATCGGCATATACGGTGCTAACATACGCATGTCCGGCCTCGTGATAGGCGGTAAGTTTTATATCTTCGGGCCGCATTTTACGGATTTTGCGTGGCCCCATTATCAATTTATCGCGCGCTTCTTCTATATCATCGGGCGCAACCATTTTATGGCCACTGCGCACCGCGTGCAACGCGGCCTCGTTCAACAGGTTTTCCAAATCCGCCCCCGAACAACCCGTTGTTCCACGCGCCAAATTTTCAAGGTTCACATCTTCATGCATTTTAATTTTCTTTGCATGCAGTTCCAAAATGGCACACCGCCCCGCCATATCGGGCAAATCTATATGCACCTGGCGGTCAAAGCGACCGGGACGCAATAATGCCGGGTCCAACATATCGGGCCGATTTGTCGCCCCAATGACTATAATGCCGGTATCATTTGAAAAACCGTCCATTTCAATCAGTAATTGATTCAATGTCTGTTCACGGTCTTGGTCATTAAAGGAATTCTGGCTTCGCCGTTGACCGATTGCATCTATTTCATCAATGAACAGCAAACATGGCGCATTACGCTTTGCCATTTCAAAAATTTCTTTAATTTTTGCAACGCCCAGGCCGACAATAATACCGGAAAAATCACTGCCCGATGCGGCAAAGAACGGAACATTTGCTTCGCCTGCGATGGCACGCGCCAACAATGTTTTACCGGTTCCTGGTTCGCCGGAAAGTAGCACCCCGCGCGGCACCCGCGCACCCACAGCGGCAAATTTAGATTTATCGCGCAGGAAATCTACAACCTCGCTTAATTCTTGTTTTTCCGAATCGATCCCGGCCACATCTTTGAATGTTGTCTTGGGTTTTCCGGTCACAATCTTGGTCGGGTTTTGTCCCAAAAGCGCCCGCCCAAGGCCGCCCGCCCCACCGCGCATTCCGCGGAAAATCCACCATATAAAGAACAGCCCCATAACAATCGGCACCCATGTCCCAAGGTAATCAACCCAACCCTTGGATGTATCAATTGAAATACTGGTTCCACCCTTGGTCAATTTTTCCAACAATTCCGGATTGTATGTAATAATGGCGTGATATTTTGTTCCATCACGCAACACACCCGTCGCCACATTTTCGCGAATATTCATTGTCTGAATTTCATCGCCCCGGCGCAGAACATCCGAAAATGTCATTTCCAACGGTTCCGCGACAACATCGGGGCCACCACGCATCCCGCCACGCGAAATAAACGCGTTGCCGACAACGGCCACAAATAAAATTCCAAACAATATCAAAAACAGTGTGGAATTATTACGTTTTTTATTTTTGTTTAATTTGTTTAAAATATTTTTTTCCATGTTTTTTCCTAAAACTTGTCTTTTGACCTTCCTTTGCGACCATAATCAGCCCGCGCAATCGCCGAATCGTGCAATGCCCCAGTGTAAATTTACAGTCATCTTGTAATTTATTTAGTGCGCCAATCAACGAATTCAAGCGTGGTTGATACCGGTCCCCCCCGACCATTTGAATAATGGCCCCAAAAAACTTTAGCCTAATATCGGGTTGTTGGTCAAATAGAAAAGATTCACTAAACACCGCCCGACCGTCACGCATCACACGCGCGACCAATTGACCGGCGTCTTGTTCCAATGTTTCCCGCACCCGCCCAAGGTTTTGAATCGCCAACAAAATGCGTTCATCACTTATCCCAAGGGCTTCACCAACAATATGGCGGTTTTGCCGAATTCGCACGCGGGTATAATGCGGGTCATCATTCATTTCATCGGAAAAATATTTAATTCCACGCGCATCACAGTATTCTTGCAATTCACGCCGAAACACCCCAAGCAACGGCCGAATAATTTTAATTCCATTCATTTCGCCAACCCCGCGCATCGCGGCAAGGCCGTAAACCCCACTGCCCCGGCCAAGGTTCATCCAGAAAGTTTCAATTTGATCATCGGCCTGGTGCGCGGTGGCAATATATTTAATTTTATTTTTATGGCAAAAATCGGTCATAAATTTATATCGCGCAATTCGCGCCGCGTCTTCAAGTCCATTTATTGGTTTTTCGCCATTCCATTCAAACACATGACATTCAACGCCCAATTTTTGACACAAGTTTTGAACATATTCCGCTTCGACCGCGGCGGCGGCACGCAACCCATGATTCACATGCAGGCACACAACATCCATGCCCGCATCCACCATCCAATGCAATAACGCAACCGAATCGACGCCGCCACTAACGCCGATGGCGATTTTTTTACCGCGATAGCCGTCTATAAAATCCAAAAAATTTTTGTTCATAACCATGACATTCTATGCTATAATTCCGGAAAATAAAGGAAAAAATATGGGAAACAAATTAAATTCTTTGGCGGTATATTGTGGACACAGTTTTGGGACAAACCCGCAATTTGAACGCGACGCGGCACGCGTTGGCGAATTATTGGCGCGTAATAAAATTCGCATGATTTTTGGTGGTGGCAATGTCGGCCTTATGGGTGCGGCGGCATCGGCGGCATTGAATAATGGGGGTGTTGTATTGGGCGTCACCACACACAACGTTGTCGCCAAACAAGAACCCGCCCACGAAGGAATTGAATTGGAAATCGTTGACGGCGTCAACGAACGGAAACAACGTATGTATGAACTGTCCGATGGATTTATCATATTGCCGGGTGGAATCGGAACACTTAATGAATTCACCGATATTTTAACGATGCAGCAAATTGGCGAAACGCATAAACCATTGTTCTTTATGAACACCGCAAAGTTTTGGGAATCTTTTTCCAAAATGTTTATGGACATGCATTCAAACGGCTTTATCCCCGATGTCGAAGAATATCATGTTCATGTCGCCGACACACCGGATGAATTATTCAAACAAATTTTGAATTACGAAAAATAAATAATCTCGACAACCTTATCGCGCGCGGCACCCCCGCGCACGATTTTTATTTGCGATTTTGCGACATCAAAATGCCGTGCCAATAATTTTATAACGGCATCATTTGCCGCGCCGTCAACGGGGGCGGCGGTAATATGAACACGCACCGTCCCATCATCATCGGTTGTGATTTTGTTTTGTTTGGCACGCGGAATCACGCGCAGTTTTATTCGCCGCACATTATACATTTGACCATCTTTTCACATTCTGGTGTTTTTTTGCCGGCGATAATATGCATATGGAAATGAAAGACGCTTTGTTTGAACAAAGGCGCCTCCACCCCGGCATTTGCCATAACATTAAATTCACCATTCACGCCAAGGCTGTCCGCGGTTTTGACAAAGCAATCCCAAAAACCGGCCTGTTCGGCCGCACTTGCGCGGCGCGCGAAATCCAAAATATTTTCATATTCGCCCTTTGGCACAACCAAGGCATGTTTTTCACACATTGGGTTCACATCGTAAAAAGACATCGCATATTCATTTTCAACAATTTTTTTTGATGGAATTTCACCCCGAATAATTTTTGCAAACACATTATCTTTGTCGTACATAAAAACCCCTTTTTTACACACGGGGAATTTTATCAAAAAAGAATAAACATTCAATTAAAAAAGCAACAAAAAAAATCCGCCATTTGGCGGATTTTTTGTTCATATTATTTTTTCTTGGTTCCTTTGACGGACTTGGCCGGTTCTTTTTTAAATTCGTTATACAGTGCCATTATGCATGCATAGCCCAACAATGCGGACAACGCCGTGATAATACCACTAATAAGGCCGTCTGAAAACATCGCAAACAATATGATTGCCAATACCAATACGACCGTATATCCCAAATTTTTAACCAACACAGACAAGATTTTTTCAAGTGTTTTCATTTTCTTTCCTTTTTGTTGTATGTTTCATTATATCACATTTTTCATTTCTATAACAGCAGAAAAAACGCCGCAAATTTTGCGACGTATTTTCTTATCTTGATTTCTTGGATTGCAATGCCATTTTGATATATGTAATTACCGCATGTGGCATATTATCACAAATCGTTGTTCGCCACCACGAAAGATCGCCTATGTTATACTCACGACGAACAATCCACGAATCGCCAGATTTTTTCAACACCATATTTTTCATCTCTATCGACCCTTTGTTGTTTATAAAATAACCTGGCCGCCAAGGCGCGCGTTATATGGCAACGGCCCAAACGAAGAACGCGGCGACACATAGATATTTCCGGTGACCGTAAACGGCCCACAGAATTGCAACATATTCACATCGCGCAAGAATAAATTACCTTCGATAACAACACCGCACGGCAAAACATATTTGCGCATGCGTTGCAGGTATAAATTCCCACGAATGTGTGCGCCCGGTTTTAACATAATCGCTTCGCCACGCGATTCGATAATCACATCGCCATAGATATTACCGTCGCCCTGGGGACGCAATGTGACATCGTTGCACGGTTTTGTCGGCACGGCGTTTATTGGTTTCTGCATATTGCCACGCGCGTCGCGACGAACCGGCAAAGGAATTTCTGTATTTGATGTTACGGTACCGTCTTTGTCCGAACGATTCGTTGTTTCAACCGGTACGCGATTTATATTATTCGCGGTCGCATTGTTAAAGAACACAGATTTACGATTGTTCAAAATGCCAATAACCAACAACGAACATAAAACAATTATCGCAACCAATAACGCCAAATTGATAAGGCCAATTAAATTGATGCCACAAAGCCATGCCCAAATACCACGCATCGCCCACACCAATAAATCCCAAAACCACGACAAAATCGCCGTTACACAATCAAAGAACCAACGAAACGCACGCCCAATCATACGAAAAGGCCACGAAACAATGGTCATCAATATATGTTCACGCGCGATAACATTCTTGTCAATCCACGCATAGTCTAATTCGCGTTGCATACGACGCGCCGCAAATTTCATCTTTAATTTATCAAACATACTCTACCCTTTTGGTTGGTTTGTTGACATAAATATAGCCTAAAAAAATCATTTGTCAAATATTTTCTTGTTTTTTTATATATAAAGATATTGTATCATAAAACTATGCGATTTGGATTTAGCCTTTTATTATTGGCGGGATGCGCGGGCACATGGACCCCGCGCCCGGGTTTCGAATATCATATTGTTTCTACGAATGAATACGACATCGCCACATACCGGCACATAACCGACAACAAATCCCCCATTCATATTTATATCGAAGGCGACGGCCACGCATTTAACGCATACGGCGAACCAACATCCGACCCGACACCGCGCGGGCGCATGATGCGAAACCTGGCGATGCGTGACGACGCACCAAACGTGGTGTATATGGCCCGCCCGTGCCAATTTATAATGTCGCCCGCGTGCGAAACGACCGATTGGTCAGATGGGCGATTTTCGGCGCGCATTGTGGACGCGATGGCGAACGCAATAAAAATCACAGCCAAGGAACAACCGGTTATCTTGGTTGGATATTCGGGCGGCGGATTATTGTCCGGGATTATTATAAATCGCCACCCGGAAATTCGTGTCAAGGGCTGGATAACCATTGCCGGCGTGCCAAACCACACTGCATGGACAAAATATTTTGGCGACACCCCATTGACCAAATCATTAGATTTGAATAAATTACCAAATGTTCCGGCAACGCACTATATCGGCGCGCGCGATCGTGTTGTGCCGCCCGCACTTGCGCGTAAATTTTTTCCGGCATCACAAATCGTGGAAATTTCAAATGCCGACCACGACGATTTTGAAAACATAAATATAAATTTTGATTAAAAGAAACACCCGCATTCGCGGGCGTTTAAATCATTCTTGGTTTATCGACCGACAACAAATCCGTCGCCATAATCTGCAACCGATTGTCCACCGATATGGCATTGAATATCTTCAAAACCTTTTTTAAGTTGGTTCTTTTTAACAAGGTGCGCGGTCACAACACCACCAACGGTTCCCAACACCACACCGGCAATACTGTCGGACGCAAGGCGCGCCGTGTTAAAGTTCCCTTCGGCATCCCGCCACACATTAAGTTTAAGGCCGTCAATAATTCCATGCAATTCGGAATAATATCCATCTATTTGCACCGACCAATGCGCATCACCATATTCGCACTTACCGTTTACAAGTTCTTTGTTTGGGTCCGCGCATTTGCACACACCACCGGTTTTTATTGTTCCACTTGGGCATTCGCAAGAATTCTTGCCCGCATTGTATGTCATATTATTATCATTACATATACAGGTTTTATTATCGTCACTTGGATACGCGTCTACTGGACAATCTTTGGTCACAGGCGGCACAGGTTTGTCTGGTTCTGTTTCTTGTTTCGGAACACATTGACCACGACCATTGACAATCTTAAATTCGGTTTTTTGATTTTTGCACACACATTTATATTCGCCAGAAACGGATTTCCAATCGGCGGCCTTGCCCGTGTCACAGCACGCAATCGCTTCTGTACCCATATTCACCCGTCTTTCACGACAAGACTTTTTTTCTGGTTCTGGTTCTGGCTCTGGCGTGGGCGCAACCGCTTCTTTACATTCTTTGGTACCCGAATCATAATTCCATCCATCTTCACAATCAACTTTTACGCACACATCTCTTTTCACAACCAACCAACCTGGGGCACCATCCCCCGAAAGGTCATGCACATAACTGCTAATGATATCAACTTTGGAACGACCGGCTGTTATTTCTTTACTGCTTCCACATTTTGGAATTCTAAAATCCTCCCACCGATCCTTCATTATGCGACTGGCATTACACCTCTTAACAAACTGAAAATCCGGACCTATAACAACATGCTCATCGCCACATTCATATGCATCCCCAATTTGATGCCAATCACACTGAAGACATTTATTGATATCATTATCAAAACACAAATAATCATCCGCTGCATAAATTTTACTTGCCAATCTACGACCCAAACTACTTCCCCCTATGGCGCCGGCAACTCCGCCCGCCAATATAGCCCCATTTATTCTTATTGTGCCAACAACAGGATCAACCCCTCCACGCCCTATCAGTCCAAAGGGCGCCAACGATGCACCAACCGCGGTACCAGTTGCCCACCCTATACCGCCACCAATAGCACTGCCTAATACATTAGCAATAGAAGCTTTATTGGCCCTATGAATATCACAACGCCCACTTTTAACGACGGCATTTCCCGGAATCGACACCATCGCACTAAGCATTCCAACACAAAACAGACTTAAAAATTTTTTCATCTCTCTTTCCTTTGGATAAAAGTTCCCTTTTATTGTCGGATTATATCATAAAACAACCCGTGGTGCAAGTGGTTTAGTCGTGCAAAAAAACATCATCCCGCGAAACGCGGGATGATGAATGTTTTATCAAAAACCGGTTGATTTTTCTTACATCATTCCCGGCATACCGCCCGGCATTTGCGGTGCGGATTGTTTTTCTTCGGGAATTTCCGACATTACCGCGCCGGTGGTCAACAACACACCCGCGGTTGATGCCGCCGCCATAATTGCGGTCTTGACAACCTTGGCCGGGTCAATAATTCCAGACTTTAACATATCGACATATTCGCCGGTTTGCGCGTTGTATCCGAAATTGTATTCTTTGGCATCCGAAACTTTCCCAACGACAATTTCACCCGACACGCCGGCGTTTTCTGCGATCTGGGCACAGGGCGCAACAATCGCGCGGCGAACAATGTCGATTCCGACATTTTGGTCTGTGTTTTCACCTTTGACATGGGCCAATGCAGAAACCGCACGAACCAATGCGACACCACCACCGGCAACAATGCCTTCGGCGACCGCGGCACGGGTTGCCGCCAACGCGTCATCGACACGGTCTTTCTTTTCTTTAACCTCTACTTCGGTCATACCACCGACATGGATAACCGCCACCCCGCCGACCAGTTTGGCCAACCGTTCCGACAATTTTTCACGGTCATAGTCACTGGTTGCGTCTTTAATCTGTTTACGAATTTCATCGGCACGCGCGGAAATTGTACCCTTGTCCCCCGCCCCACCGACAATAAGTGTGGACGATTTATCAACGACAATGCGCTTTGCCGAACCCAACACCGCCGGTGTAATGTTATCGAATGTCATACCCATATCGTCGGAAATAACGGTTGCCCCGGTGACAATTGCGATATCTGCCAACATAGCCTTGCGACGGTCGCCGAATCCCGGTGCCTTGACCGCACAGACCTTTAATCCACCGCGCAGGCGGTTCAAAACCAATGTTGCCAATGCTTCGGATTCGACATCTTCGGCGATAATCAATAACGGCCGCCCCTGTTGTGCGATTGGTTCCAAAATTGGCAATAACGCCTGCAGGCCTGTGATTTTCTTTTCAGAAACCAACACCGCGGCATTATCCAATTCCGCCAACATTTTTTCGCTGTTGCTAACAAAATACGGCGACATGAAACCCTGGTCGAATTGCATACCTTCGACAACATCGATTTCGGTTTCCAAACCCTTGGCTTCTTCGACGGTAATAACACCTTCTTGACCGACACGTTCCATCGCGTCGGCGATTTTTTTACCAATGTCCGCGTCGCCATTTGCCGAAATTGTTGCGACCTGGGCAATTTCGGAAGCATTTTTCACCGGACGCGCATGCGATTCAATATCGGCAACAACCGCCCCCGTCGCCAGGTCTATACCGCGTTTGATATCCATCGGATTCATTCCCGCGGCAATAACGCGACGACCTTCGCGGACAATTTTTTGCGCAAGTACCGTTGCGGTTGTGGTTCCGTCGCCCGCATCATCACCGGCCTTTTTGGCAACCTCTTGAATCATACGGGCGCCGATATTTTCCGCTGGGTCTTTCAAAGACACCGCCTTGGCAACCGTGACACCGTCCTTGGTTGCGACCGGTGCGCCATACGATTTATCGATTACAACCGTGCGACCCTTGGGGCCCATAGTAATTTTCACCGCGTTTGCCAATTTATCAACACCCGCGGCCAATTTATCTGTATCAAAAACAATATCTTTCGCCATAATTCATCCTTTTATTATAAAATTCCCAAAATATCAGATTCTTTAACCAATACATAATCCGCACCATCGATTTTAACATCATTTGCCGACGCCGCCCATTTCGCAAACAGAACCGTATCGCCCGCCTTGACGGTCATTGGGACGCGCGCCCCACCTTCGAACGCACCGTCGCCGACCGCAACAACGCGACCACGCGACGGTTTTTCCCGCGCGGTATCGGGAATAATAATTCCGCCGGCGGTTTTGTTTTCTTCTTCGATTCTTTGGATTAAAACATAGTTATTTAATGGTTTAAACATAATAACTCCTTTAATATATATACATACCACTATTCCGTTGCAAGAAATATAGTATCAAAAATGGCGATTTCAAGTGCCGCGCTTGCACCGGGCATAAAAATATGATATAATACCCGCGATATATATAGGGGGAAACCAAATGGAATATTCATATCCAGAAATTCGTGATGTTTTTACGATTTGTGCCGAGGCTGTTGCCCCGGATCCAAGGACCAATCGTGGGTATATTCGTCCGCGCAGTGATGGTATGGGTAAGATTTTGCAGAATATTTTATCTATGAATGGTGTTGAATTTGAACTTAAACCGGGTGGTTTGTCGATTGTAAGCGGTGCCAATGTTCAGGAAATTTTTTTCGATTTAGGACAAAATGAGGCGATAGACGCGACGGTAAATGAAATATCGGAAGACTTGGATTTGCCAATGCGGGTAAATCGGTTGTTTCGGCGTGCCGCAAATTATAATCCAAATGCGCGCGCGGAACACGCAAATCAAGAAGAACAAAAACAAAATGCTTTGGCGCAATTAAAAAATATCATTGAAAAGATTGAATTTGATATACGTTCAAGTGACGGCGGAAAATATAATTACTTTTATTTCCCGACCGATAAATTGACCACCGCCGAGGCCGCATTCAACACATTGGGTATATTTACCCAACGTCACACAACCCACCTTGATGGCCGTGTGGCAACGGTTTTGCGTCGTCCGGCCACAATGCTTTCGGGGAATGAATTGACGGTCATACATGAATTAAACGAAGCAATTCGTGCGCGCCGTGCGGAACAAAACCGCGATGCATTCGACCGCGGAACCGCAGATGTTTACAGCAAGGCCGGAATAGACGAATTAAAAAAACTTATCAAATTCATTGACAACGTGTATTATACAAATGACCCACATCATTATTATTACTATTTATATTTCAGCGATGTTGACCGGGCGTTTGACATAATGTCCGAATTTGGGGTGTGGGATATAGAAAAATATTACAGCAAATCCCAAAAGGCACGTGTCTTGCGACTTGATAAAAACAAGGTGTCACCTGTCGCACAAAAAATCATTACTGAATTACAGCGCGAAATTGCAACCCGCGGAATAAATTATTCAAACAATATGGGTGGGCGATTCAAGGTATAAAATTTATTTTGTTTTACAAAATTTTAATCGCGCACCCATTGTGCGCGATTAAAAATTTTTGGTGGCCCTGGTCGGACTTGAACCGACACTCCTTGCGGAACTTGATTTTGAGTCAAGCGCGTCTACCAATTCCACCACAGGGCCATGTCGCACAAGAAATTATTTAGATTTCTTGGCTTCAACCTTCTTTACCAAACGGGCACTGCGATTCGCCTTGTGCGTTGGTTTCTTGGCCGGTTTTTCGGCATGACCATTCTTTTTTTCAATGGCCTTTTTGATTGCCGCCATTTCCGGCGTCAAACGCGATACAGGCTTTGCCATAACATAGGCGTCCAAACCGCCATGTTTGGTCAATGTCCGCAACCCCGCCGCCGACAGGCGCAACGAAAAATCGCGTGCCAAAATATCACTGTGAAACTTTAATACATGCAGATTCGGCAAAAACGTACGTTTTGTATGACGTTCCGAATGGGAAACATTCATTCCGACTTCTGTCTTTTTTCCTGTTACTTTACATACACGTGGCATATTAAATCCTTTAATCACTGCGGCATAATTTATAACAAAAATATGAAAAAGTCAAGTATTGTTTTACTTTTTTCGCATATTTGTTTGGTGGGGCATTTGTTCCCATATCCTTGAATTTCAAAAATGCGCACTATATATATGCTTGATAAAAAACCAAGGGGGTTATTATGAATCCAGAAGAAATGCAAGAAACGCCAGAGCAAGCCATTGCAAAATACACAACAGATTTTACAAAACTGGCATCTGAGGGGAAACTGGACCCGGTTATTGGACGCGACGAAGAAATCCGCCGCACCATCCAGGTTTTATCGCGTCGAACCAAGAATAATCCGGTACTTATTGGGAACCCGGGGGTTGGCAAAACGGCAATCGTCGAAGGATTGGCGGAACGCATTATTTCGCGCGACATTCCGGAAAACCTGCAAAATAAAAAATTATTGTCGCTGGATTTGGGGGCGATGATGGCGGGCGCAATGTTTCGCGGTCAATTCGAATCCCGATTCAAGGCGATATTAAAGGCCGTCAAAGACGCAAATGGCGAAATCATCCTGTTTATTGATGAATTACACACTTTGGTCGGTGCCGGCAAAGGCGAAGGCAGTATGGATGCCGGAAATCTTATTAAACCGATGTTGGCGCGTGGGGAATTGCACTGTTTGGGCGCAACGACACTTGACGAATATCGGCAATATATTGAAAAAGACCCGGCGTTGGCGCGACGTTTTCAACCGGTCTATGTTGATGAACCGACGGTCGAAGACACAATTTCAATTCTGCGCGGATTAAAAGAAAAATACGAAGGTCATCATGGCGTGCGTATATCCGACGCGGCATTGGTTGCGGCGGTGCGATTGTCGAATCGTTATATCACCGACCGTTTTTTACCGGACAAGGCAATTGACCTTATGGACGAAGCCGCCGCCCGCGTTCGTATCGAAGTCGCATCCAAACCCGATGCCTTGGACGAAGTGGACCGGCATTTAATGCAATTAAAAATCGAACAACAGGCATTAAAGAAAGAAAAAGACGAAGATTCAAAAAAACGCCTTGTTGATTTGGAAAAATTGATTGCAGAAACGGAAAAGAAATCCAACGAAATGACCGCGGCGTGGCGCGCAGAACAGGAAAAGATGCGCGGCCTGTCCGATGCGATGGCGGCACTGGACGCCGCCAAGGCCGAGGTTGCATCCGCCATGCGTGCCGGCGATTATGAAAAGGCGTCTGCTTTACAATATGGCAAGATTCCAGAATTGGAAGAAAAAATTAAAAAAATGAATTCCGAATCACGCGAATATAAAACTGTATTGCCCGAACATATCGCGGCGGTGGTCAGCAAATGGACCGGTGTCCCGGCCGATAAATTGACCGCGACCGAACAATCCAAATTGTTAAACATCGAAGACGAATTGCGTCGGCGTGTTGTCGGCCAAGATGCGGCTTTATCGGTTGTTGCGCGTGCGATTCGTCGTTCGCGGGCGGGCCTTGCCGACCCACGCAGACCGTCGGGCAGTTTTATGTTCCTTGGGCCCACCGGTGTCGGCAAGACCGAGGTTGCAAAGGCATTGGCGGAATACCTGTTTAACGATGATACGGCAATGACGCGTATTGATATGAGTGAATATATGGAACCACATTCGGTTGCGCGCCTTATTGGTGCGCCCCCGGGGTATGTTGGGTATGATGCGGGTGGTGTCCTTACCGAATCGGTGCGCCGTCGTCCATATCAAGTGTTGCTTTTTGATGAAATTGAAAAAGCACACCCCGATGTGTTCAATGTTTTCCTGCAAATATTGGATGATGGGCGCCTTACCGATGGCCAAGGTCACATTGTGAACTTTACCAACACCATAATAATAATGACAAGTAATTTGCCAGACATGGCCGCGGTCAAGAAACATTTCCGTCCGGAATTTATAAACCGTATAGATGAAATTGTGTTCTTTAACCAATTGGGTCGTGATGTGATGGCGGGAATTGTGAACATTCAATTACGAAACCTGCGTACGCGATTGGCGGCGCGCCGTATAGAATTGAATGTGACCGATTCGGCAATAAAATGGTTGGGCGAAAACGGGTATGACCCGGCGTTTGGGGCCCGACCGTTGAAACGTCTTATTACATCGGCGGTGGAAGATAAAATTGCCGACCTGATTTTATCTGGCGATGTCACCGAAGGCGGCACCGTCTATGTCGACACCCACGGAAAAGAATTGGTTGTGAAATAGTGATTAGTGGTTAGTCCGTCCCGGCACCGTTTGGTGCCGCGGCCGCGACGGGTGTTAGTGGTTAGTGAATGGCGAACCCCGCGGAATCCGCGGGGTTCACGCGTAAAAAAACCAAGGTTTAAAATCAACACTTTTTTTGAAAAAATCAAAATTTTGTTTTTGCGTAAAAACAATGTGTTATAAATTTCGGTTTTTCCGCCGGGGGCGTATAGAAAAAACCTTGGTTTATTGTACACTATATTGTGTATAAAAAACGAAGGAACGAGGGGAAAATCCATGAAAAAAATCTGTTTAATATTTGGTGGAATTTTGGCGATTGCGGGCAACGCGTATGCCGTCACATCCACGGTGACCAGTAAAGATTATGTAGATACCCGGTATCTGGCACAAATGCATCTACACCGGGTACAACCGTCGTCACATATACAAATACCGCCGGCACAATTGGCGAAAGGGGAATTTGTAATGACCCCGATGAAGATGATTGTAATTTTGGGGATTTGGTGACCACATCGGCATTGCATAATGCAACCAATAACCTGCCGACAACAATTACTACAAACAAAACCTGTGTCGGGTGGTTAGACGGGCAACCAAACACGGATGAAAATTGCATACTGTGGCAATTGGTCGAACAAGATGTTTATGGCCGATGCACCAAAAATTCGGACTGTAATTGCAGTAATAGCCCCGACACACCATATGGTCACTGCAACGACGGCGCATGCCGTTGCATGGCTTTTGCGCCCAGCAGATAAAACACTAACCACTTGCACCGACAATAACACTATCCTATACTTTCCAATATGAAATTGGAATCGGTTGGAATTTTAATCGCAATGCGCCCGTTTGACGAACGAAACGCCATCGCGCGGATTTTTTCGCGCGATTATGGTGTAATAACCGGAATGATGCGTGGTGCCGTCGTCGCCAAATCGGGCCGTCCATTGATTGGTCAAATCGGAAATGCGTCTTGGAATGCCCGCCTGGATTCTGCATTGGGCGTGTTTCATTGGGAAAGCGAAAAAAACCTTGCGGCGCCGATTATGTTGCACGCGGATTTATTACCATTTATGAACGCGGCATTTGATTTAATTATTACTATGTTGCCCGAACGCGAATCGTACAGTGCGCTTTACGAAGAAACGGTTAAATTACTAACCGGCCTGCCCGTGGCAACCGCACCGGCGGACGAATATTTGAATTGGGAAATAAACCTGTTACGCGAATTGGGCTATGCGTTGGATTTATCGCACTGTTCGGGGTGTGGCCGGGCGGACACCCTAAATTACCTTTCGCCGAAAACGGGTCGCGCGGTATGTGACGCGTGCGCCGCGCCATACATAGACAAATTATATAAATTACCGGTGACATTAAATACGACTATGCGATTTTTGGAAAACATCTGTGCGACACTTGGCACGAACGTGCCACAATTTCGCAATATGCTAAACAGAATAAAAATTTAAGAATTTATTTCATTTATTTGTTGCACATTGCAAAAAAAATTTCTATGATAAACCCGTTCAACAAAAGGAGAAAAAACATGTTTTGGACAATCATCGTACTGATTGTTGGAATTGCGCTGTTTTTGTTTGGCGGCATGTTCGTTAAACAGGATGGCAAAAAACCAACGACAACATCAATCATCTGCAAGAAAACAATCAAATTGATTGCCGTCTTTTTGATTGCGGGTTGTGTATGCCGCCTGTATACACCAATCTATCTTACGCATACAAATCCAATGATTCTGCAAGAAATGGTCACCGCAATGCAGGAACAACAGAACGCCGAAAAGAACAAGGCGATTCGTTCCTATGTTCGTTCCAACATGGGCGAAATGATTGCAGATGCACCAATCTGGGGTGCCGAAGATGCGAAACACACAATATTCTTGTGGTCTGATTACTCATGCCCATATTGCCGTCGTGTTCATGGCGAATTGGCGCGTGTTATGGCCGAACGCGACGATGTCCGCGTTGTGTTGAAAAACTTCTCTATCCATGGCGAATTGTCTGATGCTCCGGCCAAGGCGGTTATCGCGGCAAAATTACAGGGCAACGACAAAGCCGCCGCATTGGACAGAAAGTTGATGGAAAAAGAATATTATACCCAGGAAGATATGAAAGACCGTTCCAAATTGGGTGAAAAGATTCAGAAAAACGTTATGGCACTTGCGGCCGAAGTTGGCCTGGACACCGCACAATTGGAACGCGATATGCGTGGTCCGGTTGTCGCACGTGAATTAAAGAACGTTCGTGATTTGGCGCAACAATTCGAAATCAGTGGTACACCATACCTGATTATCGGCGAACGCGCGTTCCCGGGCGCAATCCCATACGATCAAATTATTGAAGCGTTGGATAAATAATCAAAGAATCATTGCTTGTAAAGAATCCCCACCAAATGGTGGGGATTTTTTAAAACAATATTGACTTTTTTGCCATTTTTTGGTATAATTCAAACCACTGGCGACGGCATATTTATGTCGCCGTTTTGTTTTGCCCGCGCATCCGCGTGGGCTTTTTTATTTAATATATTAAATCAAAAGGAAAAATTATGGAATACTATGAAACATTGGTTGGGGACGGCGAATCCACAACCTTTTATTTTACTTTCCCGTTTTTTGGCGTGAACGACATTCATGTCAAAATTGACGGCGTCGAACAATCAACCAACACATATACAATGACGCCCAATCCAACCCCAAATGACGCAGACACCGAATACACCGGCGGGACTGTCGAATTTTTAACTGCACCGGCGAATGGTGACCGCATTACAATTTATCGTGAAATAGAATTGGTTCGCCACATAGATTATCAACCAACCGAAAAACCACTGTCCCACCAAATGAACCAAGACGCAAATCAATTAATGGGCGCGTTGCGTGAATTGAACATAAAATTAAAAAACATACTGAATTTGGCAACAATTCCTACCTTGGCGGATTTACTGGCGGAATTGACGGAAATACGCGATACTCTACCCGACTTTTTGACCGCCGATGATTTAACAGACATTAATACCGCCATCGCCACATTACCGAACAAGGCCGACATAGATATGGATAACCTAAGTTCAACCGGTAAATCCACCATCACAAATCTTGGTATGCCCGATTATTCAAATGGAACCCAATTGTCAATAAGTGCAGGCCAGTCGATTCAAATTGAACAGGATTGCTGTCTTTACCTGTACGCCAGTAATAATGGTGGTATACAAATCAGACAGACAAACGCCAACGGTATAATATTGGCTCAATTAACCCAAAATTCATCTATTGAAACATCGTGTATGATTTACGTCCCGGCCGGAATAACGATTTACATAAAAACAAAAACCGGAAATTCTGGTATCACGCAGTACCCACTGCGCGGGCAATAATAAAACCCGTTCATTTATTGAACGGGTTTATCACATACAAACTTTTTTGGTTGGCCAAACAATATTCGCATTAATTTATTTTTGGGTTTTGCATCTATGGATTCAACCAAAAATTGCTTAAAGTTTCTGTTCATATTTGGATATGTTCCAAAACCCAATCTTTTCGCAGAATCGATATCTTGGGCAAACAAATTATCCCACCAATCCAAATACAATTTATGGTCCCGCCTGTACTTTTCTTCTTGGTCGGCGGTCATAACCGGTTCTGACAACATTTTGCAGTATAAATCATCATTTGAATCCAATTGTTTTATTTTTTCCAATACCTCATCCAAACTCATTTCGTTTGCATTTATAAAACGTTTTGGATTGAATGAATCCGCAACCGATGGATCACCCCAATAAATTGGAATAGTATATGCCTGCAGGGCGGTCAATAACTTTTCACTGGTATAACCGCGATAGGTCGCGTTTTCCGATGCGATTGTAAATTTGTAATTTCTTTTTACCCGTTCATCCACAAATTTTTCGGCCAATTCAACATTCCGCAGATGTGTTCCCAACGCATCAACCGGTTTATATTGCGAAATCGCATAAAACAATCTGTCCCGCATTGGATGCGCATTTGGGTTTGTATAAATAAAATTACAAAACTTGGTTTTATGTTTCAATTCGTCACGTGCATCCGGGCATTTTATCCAAAAATCCGGTGTAAGGCGTTTATGGAAAAAATCTATCGTTGGCATACGAATAATTCTGTCATAACATTTTAAATCCCGGTCAAAAGCAATCGCATAATCAAACCAGTTCAAATCGGGTGCCATGGCTTCGCCACCATAGAAAATATTAATTGTTCGATTATTTGCCAATTTCAAAAATTGCCGATACAAATTCACATCTTTATAAATCCATTCGCTTACCACAAGATAATCCGGATTGGTATCATCCCAAATTAAATTATATTTGTCCCGCGGAATCAGCAGATGTTCATACAAAAACCTGATATCATTATATAAAGGATGCAAAAAATAAATCCTTATACCTTTCATTTATTACTCCTTTGGTAATTTCAACAAATCCCCCAACCTTCTGTCCCATTCTTGGGGTTCGAATTTTTTCATCCCATTAAAGTGATAGAATGTTATTTCACCAAAATATAACTTATTATCCAAAATATAAAAGTCAACCCGACAATGCGGAAAGCCTTTTGACAAAATGGCAGATATATCAAGCATTTCTTGAAATTGTTTTGGTTTTTTGATGGCCTTGTTTGAATTTTCATAATATTGCTTAAAAGGCAATTGTTTAAAGTCCAAATCATAAAAATTAAATCTTAAATCCTTGTTCCTGTCTATGGCAACAAACAAGAAATTCGGTTCACCATCATTACAAAATATTTTGTAATCCAATAAATTCCCATCCATTTGTTCAATATATTCTTCTGCAATAATTTTAGGTTTAATATCTTTATAACACCATTCAAAAGACATAAAGTAATGATTGGATTCCGGACGCATCCATTTTGCCAATTGGCGACGCGTTTCACGTATATTTAATTTGGATTTATCTTTTACAATAATATTTTGTCCACTGCCCCAATTGACCTTTAAAACAAATTTATCGGGCAATTTATCAAAATCTATATCATTGGGATTGTCCCATACCCCAATACACGGAATCAAATATTGTTCACCAATCTTTTCTTTGATATATTCGCGCACTGCGACCTTGTCCGCGCATTTTGTCATTAACGGATTACGATAATATAACTTTAACCATTGCAATTTTTCATTGAATGTTTTTGGGGCATCCAAATTCGGCACATAACCAACCTGAGATTTAAATTGTTCTTCTATACAATATCGGATTTCATCCGGGGTCAATCCATTAAAACGTCTTGCGTATATTTGTTCATACTTAGAAAGCTCTCGTTTTCTTCTGTAACTGAAAATTTTTATATTAAAAAAATAAATATGTCGCCGACCGTTTGGAAAACGTTCTTTTTTAAAAATCTTCATTATTCTTTCTCCAATTAACAAATTTTTGAATACCCCGATCAAACGTCGTCTTTGGTGAATATTTCAACAATCGATGTGCCTTGGACCAATCGCACACCGTTTTATCCACATCACCCGGTTGCATAGGTTTTTGTTCTATTATCGCATTCCGCCCTAATGCGTGTTCAATTGTTCGAATCATTCGAATTAATGTAATCGGTTCACCACCACCAAGGTTTATTATCTCAAACCCAGTTTTATCATAATCAACTGCGGCACAAATCCCGTCGATTATGTCGTCTATGTATGTGTAATCACGTTTTGTCGTTCCATCACCATACATTTGAATCGGTTTGCCCGCTGCTATCCTTTGGACAAATTTATGAATTGCCAAATCCGGACGCTGACGTGGACCATAAACCGTAAAGAATCGCAATGCCACGATATTTATCCCATACAAATGATGCCATGTATAGCACAATTGTTCGCACGCGGACTTTGTTGCCGCATACGGAGAAATGGGTTCTGTCACTTTCAAATCTTCGCTGAATTCGGTTGCGGAACAATTACCATAAACCGATGAAGAAGACGCAAACACCAATTTTTTCACGCCACATTCGCGCATACATTCAAGTATATTTACCGTGCCAATTATGTTTGTCTTCACATAATTCATCGGTTTTTCCAAACTTGGCCGAACCCCGGCACGCGCGGCAAGATGGATAACTGCATCAAATTTATGTTCTGTAAAAATTTTGGCAATTTCGTTTTTATTCTCAATATCAACACGATACAAAACATAATGTGGATTTGGTAAATTTGACCGAACATTTTTTTCTTTGATATTCACATCATAATAATCGTTAAAATTATCAACGACCACAACATCGTGACCATTATTCAACAATCTATCTACCAAATTAGAACCAATAAAACCCGCACCACCCGTTACCAAATATTTCATTTTATACCTCGCTTGCAAAAATTTTTTTACCTGTGGCGCGTTCTTTATTGTGTCCGCGGAATTCAAAATTTACCGTATCAATTCTGTAATTAATATCAGACAAATACGGAACATGTAATTTATTTTTCCATAAAACGTAAAACAAACCCAATTGATCCCGTTTAGAATATTTTTGCAAAACGTCCCACCAATCTTCCATTATTTTTATACATTTTTTATCATGATGTCTGCGCCAAATAACATTATTTTCACCCAACCCATAATGCGCCGGAAATTTTTCTTTCTTAAGGAATGCTTTATATCGGTTCAAATTTTCGGGTGTATCCAATTCATAATGCGCAACCGCATCAATTTCTTCATAAATACAATCCCGTTTATAATGTTTCGGCACAGACAAAACGGCATTATCAGGGATTTTATTTATATCATCAAATAGCTTTGCCGTTTTAACATTGATATTCGCATCAATATAAACACTGGTTTGGTAATCTGGAAACAAAACATGCGGATAAAATTTATGCCAACGATTTATTTCGGCAAAAGTGCCATTATTAAAAACCAATGGCCTGACCGTCCAAACCCCAACTTTTTTCTTTTTTACATATTTCATATTATCCGTGAACAAAACATAGTCATAGTTTTTGTTTACACAATTTGGTTGAATAAGGTTATCATAATCGCCCGTGATACAGGTATATATAACCCCACTATTTTTACCTTTTGTTTCTTTTGGAATAACAATATTCGGACACAAACGGGGTTTTTTATACCAACTTAAAATTTTTATTCCAAAGAAATATATATGTTGCCGCCCAAATGGTTTGCCATCACGCGAAAACATGGTATATCTGCGTTCGTGTTTCAAATATTCGTTATATTTATCTATTATTGACTGAACCGATTTTACATGCCCGGGATCAGTTAAAACATCATGCCACTTGTTATTAAATTTAACACTATTTTTAGCACACAAATCGCGTGTTTGCATCATTTTATCGCCATAACTTATTGTTTCAAAATGCAGAATACGCGATTGAAACACATTGACAACCCGTAACCCTAATTTTCGAATTTTGAAACACAAATCTGTGTCTTCATAATAGGCCGGATTAAATATTGGATCAAAACCACCTACACGATTCCATAATTTCTTTTCCAATACCAGACAACAACCACTTTTATAATCAAAATCTACATTTAATTTTTTTAATCGAGAACGATATTTACAATCACGTCCTATACGCACAACCACATTATCACCCGATATCACACCACCTAATTCACTTACCGTGCCGTTTGGCGCAATAAGTGTTCCGCCCGCCGCACCAATACTTTTATCTTTTTCCAAAGTTCGAATTATTGGGGCCAGCCAATTTTTATAAAACAACATATCATTATTTAAAAAGGCAATATATTTACCGCGCGCATATTTTACTGCATTTGTACAATTTTTTCCAAACCCAGAATTGGTTTCGGTGCGCGCATGTTTTATACCACCTATCTTTTTTGATATATCTATGGTTTCATCTGTTGAACAATCGTCTGCAATAATAACCTCGTACGAAACGCCTGTGGTATGTTTTAATATAGAATACAAACATTCACGTGTCATTTGATATTTGTTATACACAGGTATAATCAACGACACAGTCGGTTTTTCGACATACGGAAAATCAAAAGTATCTGGGGCGTCATAATTTCCATATGTACTTAATAATAATTTTCTAAAACTATCCATTTTTACCCTTTTCTAAAAATCGCACCACATACGAACAAAATCCTATCACCGTCATAACAATACCACCTTGTACAGAACAAATTCAATCAAAAACCGTATTATTGTGCCTGGTTTAAAATCGTTTTAATTATTAAATCTGCGGTCTTGTCCCAAGAAAATTGTTTTGCACGTTTCAACCCTCGCAACCGCATATCTTCACGCATTTTAGGATTATTATAGTAATTCTCGTATGCCGCGATGTGTTGCTCATCACTGTCCCAATCTATCATTATTCCAGCATCACCTACAACTTCTGGCAAAGAAGAATTATTAGAAGTTATAACCGGACAACCACACTTCATCGCCTCCAACGGTGGCAGACCAAAACCTTCATACTGGGAAGTATAAACGAACCATTCGGCGCCACTGTAAAGTGCGGCCAAATCTTCATCATCAATATATCCCGCCCGAATAATCTTGTCTTTATATTTACCCAAATCATCAATTTCAGATTCCAATTTGCCAATAAATTCATCCCAGTGTGCCCCACCAAGAACAAAAACCATATCATCAATTTTATTTTTTTTGATAAATTCTATAAACGTTTTTACAGCCCTTATAAGATTTTTACGCGGTTCCAATGTGCACAACGAAAAAACGTACTTTTTACCATTTGGAATGTTATATTTCGCACGCGCATCCGCAATTTTTCTTGCGTCAGACACATGATAAAAATTATCGTTTGCCGCCAATGGTGTCACAGTAATATCATCTGGGTTCATCTTTAACAACCGTACAAAATCATTCTTGGTTGCATCCGAGTTAGCAAAATATTTACAATTTGGTTTCGTCTTTATGTAATTGACCAAGATATCAAACCAATAATGCGAATTCGAACGCGCGGTTTTATAATAGTCTGTAAACAACACAGGTATCATATCATGCAAGAGAATATATTTTCTCTTGGCTTTGATTTTATTTGTAAAAATATAGATAGGTGAAAACGCAACGTCAAAATTCGGTAATGTTATGCAACGCCCAATTAAACCAATAGGTTTGCGCACAAATACATTTAACATTAATTTCAACAGATTAAGTTTATAAGCTCGCAATATTTTATCCAATTTTGCCATTCTAGATAAAAATACTGTATAATGATTGGAATAATAAATTGGCAACTTGCCAAAATTTTGTTTCACAAAATTTGTAAATTCGTCACCGGCACAGGTGCTATACAAAGATATATCGAATTGTTCAGATTTTACCAAACTTTTCAAAATATTATATGTAGCAAAATAAATTCCAGATCGCCCGCGTCCATTAGAAAGATTACTTGCAATAACAGACGCATCAAAAATTAATGCCTTTTTCTTTTTCATTTTGCTTTGTCCTATTTCTCAAATTCACTTTTATTTGGAAACTTTGTTTCAAAAAATTCCTTGTTGTGCTTGAAATTTGCATCCGCATTACACCAACTGTCATTTATACACATAATTTTTGACCGGCATTTTAATGCCCCTGATTCAAACGCATCGGTGCAATAAAATGCAGAATCACGCACAGATTTATAATGAATCAAATTATATAAAAAATCCAATATGATATTATGCCCAATATGTCGCGAATGCGCCCGAATTATTTTTGAACGCCCCATGACAACATCATACAAATTAAATACCAAACGATGCACATCGGTTTCATCGCGAAAACGATTATATCGCGTGGCATTTATAATTGGATTTAATACCGGATTTGCCAAACATTCCGCCATAGAAGATTTTATGTACGGGTCCATACCGTGCGACGCCTTGTAATTATAAAGACGAACACCAAACGCACGTTCTATCGCCACCGCCGCATTTATCAAATGCAGTAAATAAACACTGTTTTTATCACGCGCAATATGACCATTTTTACGATATATAGCACAGAATTTTGCGCGACCTGACGCATCAAAGAAATAATCCGGCGATGTTGGCGCGTTAAAAAACATATCATCATTTGCCAATATAAAATGTTCGGCCAGCCCCGGTATGTTCGCCAAAGACGCCTCAATCGCACACGAATTAAATATCGGTGACGCGTCGGCCGGCAATATAGATTCTTGGGGAACGATGGTCACACGCGGATTTTTTGTATCAAGCCAATTTGGAACTTGACCAAAGCCGGTCACAATATAGATATGATTTATCCACGGAGCATTTTTTTCGACCGAACGCAAAGAATATTTTAATTCATCATTATCGCGATATATTTGGTCTTTGCTATCATCGACATATTTGCTGTCGTCTTTGCCCGCCGCACGCAGGTATTTCGCCTTGGTCTTTCTAAAATCCGGGCTACTGCCATCTATCCAAAGATAGACTAAATCTATGGGAAATGGGATTTTTTTATTTAAAAGGTCTCTTTTCCTGGTCATGTAAAAGATTTTGGCATAAAAGACACATAAAGTCAAACAACTACTAATTTTTTTTATAAAAAAAATACCCCGGTCAAGCCGGGGTAAAACCATAAAAATATTTCGCAAAAATTATTCCGCGACTTCTGCGACGGCTTCTTCGGCCTTGTCGGCTGACTCTGCGACCGGGGTCTGTTCTGCGACCGGTGCTTCTTCTTCAACCTTTTTGGTTCCGAATGTCAAAACTTTACCGGCAACCAAGGCTTCGATTTCATCGTTTGTGCGCGCAACATAAACCTTAATCGGCACGATAACATCCGGGTGCAGTGCGATTTTTGTATCGAATGCACCAACCGATTTAATCGGCGCGCCCAACATAACCTGGGCCGATGCAACATCAACATTTGCAATTTCTTTCAATGTGCGTGCGATATCGCGACTTGACACAGAACCATACAATTGACCTGTATCACCGGCCTGGCGAATCATATACATTTTTGCATTTTTGACCGCATCAACTTTGGCCTCGGCGGCTTTACGTGCATTTTCATGACGCGCCTGTAATTCGGCCTTTTGCGCCTCGAACAGGGCGACATTTTCGCGCGACCAACGCAAAGCCTTGTTGTTTGGCAACAAGAAATTACGCGCATAACCTGTTTTTACTTCAACCGTGTCGCCAATATTGCCCAAACGTGTGATTTTTTCTGTTAAAATAACTTTCATTTTATCTGTCCTTATGTTGTTGTAAGTTAGGGATAAATCCCAAATATTTTTATTAACCGATGTTGTTCCGCACGAACGGCAACAGACCCAAATGACGTGCGCGTTTGATTGCGCGGGTCAATTGACGTTGGTCTTTTTGGGAAACGCCGCTAATACGACTTGGCACAATTTTACCGCGTTCGGTAATATAGTGACTCAACATTTTAACATCTTTGTAGTCAATAACCTTGCCCTTTAACGGGTTAGATTTTTTACGATAAATTGCTGCACGAACTGCCATTATTCTGCCTCCTCGGTATTCTTTTTCATCATGATAGACGGCGTGTCCGCCAATTTTTCGACACGCACATTCAGATAACGAATAACATCTTCGTCAATGCGGCAACGACGTTCCAATTCTGCAACGGCGACGCCCGGCAATTCGATGTTCATCATCACATAGTGTGCCTTGCGATTTTTACGAATGATATAGGCAAGATTTTTCAATCCCCAAAATTCTGTGGATTTCACATCACCACCCAGTTCTTTGATAATACCTGCGTATTTTTCCGCTTTTTCTTTAACCTGCGGTTCGGTCAAATCCTGGCGAAACACCAGAACACTTTCATAGTAAGCCATTTTATTTCCTTTGGTTTATATCAGCCGTCACCACCATTAGCAACAGCAGGAACAGACGCAATTATTACAATTTTTTCCAAAAATGCAAGAACTTTGTAAATTTTCTTACCTATTATAAATAATCCCTGTTGACACGGGGTTTGAAATTTTTCTATGATTGTGGTGTAACGAGAGAAAATACCATGAATAATTTTCACAGAAACCTTAACAGAATGGCGTTTTTCACGGCTTTTGTGCTGTGCATAATCATACTTTTTTATCGAACATTTTTCGAGATTTCAATTGCGAACATATATTTGAATGGCGTCATTATCGGCACCACATTGTTCGGCATAATCCTTTGTTTTATCAAGGTTTTTCAATTATTACCCGAACATCGGTGGTTGAACGCATATACGCGTGGCGCACGCGGGGCGAAAATGCCACCGCGCATTCTGCGGGCGGTGGCGGTCATGTTGCGCACACGGCCGGGCAAATTGACGGGGGACGGACTGCGTGGGATGTTGGACACAATATTGGTCCGCATGGAAGACGACCGCGAATCGGTACGATATGTGACAAACACATTGGTGTTTTTGGGATTACTTGGGACATTTTGGGGACTGATTTTAACGGTTGGCGGTTTTGCAGAACTGATTGGTAACCTGAATTTCAATGACGAATCGGTTTTGGAAACGATGCAGGCGGGCCTGACGCGACCGCTGGGCGGCATGGCGACCGCGTTTACAAGTTCGTTGCTCGGCCTGGGGGGCAGTTTGATTGTCGGATTCCTTGCCCTGCAATTACAGTTGGCCCAGGGCGCAATTTTTCATAAATTGGAAGAATTCTTGGCAACACGCACAAATGTCACATATAACGACAATGGTGCATTGAACAAGATTGAATCGACATTGGACAAAATCGGCAACACGGTTCGCAACATTGACCGTCACGTCGCCCCAGAACAAGTGATATAATAACAGGAAAACAAAGAGAGAGAAAATGCTGAACAGAACATTCAATGGCAACAAAACGAACACTTGGCCGGCGTTTGTAGATTTGTTTTCAAACCTGGTCATCATATTGATATTTTTGCTGATAGTGTTTGTGTTTTTGTGGACCACGACCAGTGTGTTTAACAAACGCACGGGTGTTCAAACTATTTCTGAATTAAAGCAAATCAATGCAGAACAGAACGAGAAAATCCGTCAAATGACCGCCGACGAAGAAGAAGCAAAACGCCTGTTGATTTTGGCGCGTGCCGGACTTGAATCCGCCCAGGCCGATTTAGAAAGCAAGGATTTGTCCATTGTTGACCTTATTGGTGCGTATGAAAAACGCGTCAATGAACTCCAGGCCCAAGATGAAGAAACCCAGGCCCAGATTGTCGAACTGCGCGCGCAATTGGATGCCGCCCTTGTCGCGAAACAACAATTGGCCGACTTGGAACGCCAGCGCAGCGAACTGCAAGAAAAAATGTCCGCGGAAATGGCGGCACAATCGGCGGAATACATGGCGGAATTAAAGAAATTGAATGCCGCGTTGGATGCCGCCGAAGAATCCGCCCGCGAACAACAGGTTAAATATGTTGAAATGTCAAATCGCCTTAACAAGGCACTTGCGGACAAGGTTGCCGAACTGAACGAAATGAAACAATATCAATCGGAATTCTATCGCGCAATTAAAACCGCATTGGGCAACACGCGTGGCATCGAAAGCGATGGCGACCGTTTTATTGTATCAAGTGATATTTTATTTTCGACCGGTTCGTACAAATTATCGGCCGAAGGTAAAAACCAATTGCGCCTTATATCCAATGTCATCAAAGAATTTGAAGAAAAAATTCCATCTAATATCGATTGGATTATTCGAATTGACGGACATACAGACAAAACCCCGGTCATTCCCGGCACCCGTGCATATCGCAACAATATGCAATTGTCGATGTTGCGTGCAACGGCGGTCATGAACGAATTGGTTCGCGATGGTGTATCGGAACGCCGGTTGTTGCCGACGGGCTTTGGCGACCTGCACCCGGTTGAATTGGGAACTGACCCGGCCAGCATGCAAAAGAATCGCCGCATAGAATTACAATTGACGAATAAATAGTGTTAGTGGTTAGTGTTAGTGGTTAGTGTTAGTGGTTAGTAAAAACCGCGGGATTCCGCGGTTTTTTGCGTGTGAAAAAGGCGTAAAAAAACCAAGGTTTTTTTACGCTTTGAATTTGAAAAAATCGAAAATTGCTAACATATTGATTTTACGCAATAAAAAAATTTTGATTTTTTGAAAAAAAGTGTTGATTTTAAACCTTGGTTTTTTATACACTTTTTATACAGGGAAAGATTGGAGAAAATATGAAAAAATTTTTATTTATTTTGTTTGGTTTGTTTGTGGTTATGGGCGCGTTTGCGGCCGGCGAAAATATTCCAACAAGTAAATCCTATGTGGATTCAAAATTGGGCGAAAAACAAGACATAATTCCGGCAAACGACGGCGCAATACAGGTTTTAACCAACACTGGCACGGCGGGTGAATACGGCACCAAGGGCATATACGATGCGAACGGCGCGTATGCAACGCAAACGCAAAACCTGGTTGATGCTGTCACAATGAATACCGCGGTTCAAAATGCAATAGACAGTGAATTTCAATGCGTTGAATACGACGACCACGGCGAATGCTTATTGATGGATGTGTTTGGAACACCACCACAATCTATATTGCCAACCGGTTATACGGCATTGGAATATCTTGAATCAACAGGTACACAATATATTGATACAGGTATCATAGTAAAAGCGACAACGCTGGCAGAATTTGAGTATCAATTTGTCGGTTCCGCCAAAAATTATGTTTTTGGTCAAGTCGCGGGGCGCGGAAGTAGCATAATAGGATACCGAACAGATAGAATATGGTGGTTCAGAAACACAGATCTTGATTTAATAGATAACAACAAACACAAAGTTGTTTTTAATCAACAAGATGGTAAAGTGTACAGAGATGGCGTTGTTTTGGCCACCCGGGGAGCTTTTGGAACACAACAATCACAAACAATACTACTATTTGCGGAACTTAATGACAATAACACAATAAATAAAGGCAAAGTCAAAATATATAATTTCAAACTGAAAGAGGGCTCAACCCCAAGCGTAATACAAAATCTTGTCCCCGCGCGGCGCAACAGTGATGGCGTATTGGGAATGTATGATACTGTGTCAAATACTTTCTTTACGAACAAAGGAACCGGCGAATTTATCGCCGGCCCGATGGTTTACCTGCCCACTGGGGAATGATGAAAAAACCTTAGTTCATCAAAACCACATAGGCGTTCATATAGAATGCAAACATCAACCACAGTATATATGGAATAATCATATAGGCTGTGCGGCGGTCAATACGAAAGAATTCGCGTGCCATCCAAACCGACGCCACAAACAGGCCCAGCAATATGACCAATGCGAACCCCGGCATATTTGCCCCAAAGAACACGTATGACCAAAGCCCGTTCAGCACCAATTGCACACCAAACAAAATATATGCGCGAATTTTACTGACGTTTTTACGCGTGTTCACAAACACCAAATACAACGCCCAACCCAACAGGAAATAGAGTATTGTCCACGCAACACTAAACACCCATCCCGGCGGTGTTAAACCGGTTGTCACCAACCCGTTATACCATACGTTTGATTCGCCGTGTGGCGTGAATAAAAATCCAAACACCCCCGGCACGAAAGATATTACCATTGCGATAATAAACCACATCCATTTTTTCATAATTTACTCCTTTGATAAATGCAAACAGATTATACCACACCCACCCCGCCCTGCACATAGGAACGAATGCGTATAATTGGTTAGTGAAAAATGGTGTTCCACTTGTTTTTTGGAAAATTTTAGTTATAATATCTGTGCATGCGCCCGTAGCACAATGGATAATGCAACAGATTTCTAATCTGTGGATTGCAGGTTCGAGTCCTGCCGGGCGTGCCAGGAATTTAAACCAGATGCGCACGCATCCGGTTTTACTAACCACTAACACCCGTCGCGGCCGCGGCACCAAACGGTGCCGGGACGGACTAACCACTAACACTAACCACTAACACTAACCACTATTTTTTTACATGCACGTCCATTTGCGGGAACGGAAAGTGGATTTTCTTTTTCGGCAGTTTGTTATAGATTTGTTCCATCATATCGCCACGACTTGGTAACATATCGGCCGCCGCCGTCCAATAACGAACGCCCAATACAACCGCGCTGTCCGCCAAATCGGCAACAAACACAACCGGTGCCGGGTCACGCAACACGCGTTTGTCCGCCTTTATTATCGCTAAAATTTCTTTGCGCGCGACATCAATATTATCGCCGTATGAAATCGCAACCGATAAATCTGCGCGCCGCGTTTCCGTCATAGACAGGTTTATAATCTGGCTGTTGGACAATGCACCGTTCGGCAGTAATACAACCTGGTTATCAAATGTGTGAATTTCGGTTGTAAAAATCATAATCTTTTTCACAACGCCGGTTTTGCCGTCCGCGGTGGTTATAATATCATCAACCTTGAACGGTTTAAGGAACATGATAATAATTCCGCCGGCAAAGTTCTGCATCGTCCCCGACAGTGCCATACCAATTGCCAAAGATGCCGCGCCCAACACCGCCACAATGGATGTCATTTGCACACCCACGGTTGTTAAAGATATTATTATCACAAAAATCCGCAACAATATGTTCACAAACGAACCCAAAAATGTCACCAGTGATGCATCCGCACCGCGCCGTTGCAACATACGTTTGAATGCCCGCGACAACCGTTGCGCAATCCACATACCACCGACCAAGACGACAATCGCCGCAATCAATTTCAAACCGAAATCAACCGCCATACCACTAAGCGAATCTAACATCGCCTTTAAGCGTTCGGCACTGGCGTGGACTTTTTCCGGGACGGCCTGGACCACCTCTACTGCGTTGCCAATCGCGCCATCAACTACTTCGACTTTTTCCATTTTTATTTTCCTTTTTTTGTTTAACCTATATTTCTATATCATCTATCATGGTATTTCTCCCTATTACATTGGAATCTCATCGCACTTTTCGATTGGTTCGGACGTAGTACAATCCATCGTATTCCGACGTCCAATACCCAAAACCCCATGCCTGTATGTAGTACTGCAATCTTTGGTAATTGTCAAACTGCACAAACGGCAAACACGCGTATCGCGATTAAATGTTGTCCACATCTCTCGCGTGCCGCCGTCAAATTCGGCCTTGTAGTGGTCTGATTCCAACATTCCGATCGTCTTGACCGTCATATCCGCAATGGCCACCGTCGGATTAAATGAAAGATTCGCTGCAAGCTTTCCGCCCTCTTTTACAAATTCCCCACCAATACCTGCAAGTGTACCAGCCAACGTACCTACCGCACCACCATCATTGCCACCGGCGGCATTACCACTTTTGTGTTCAACGGTTGCGGTGCCCCCGACTTTCTTCATTGTTGTATGTGTTCCACCCGCCGCCAAAGAGGCATTTGAAATTCCAGCGAATTCTAACACTATTGCCCCAGGCGGCAACAAAGTAACATTCAAATCCGCCGCAGATATTCCTTGGGCTGAACCATCCGCAAACGGCAATTTATTACACATTAAGTTTGCTATATCCGTACTTGCACCATCCATGGCCTTGGCCAGATATTCGTTATATTTTGCCTGGTAATTATTCTGGGCCTGGCGCAGGGCGGCAATTGCAATCTGCATTTTAACACCGTCCAACAAGTGCGGGAACCGCGCCGTTGTCATTGTCCGTTCATGCACACGGTCAATTTGTGTCAAATCACGTCCCGTTATACAATATTGAATTTGTTGATCTTTGGCGATCATATCAATCACACGGTTGATATCACCTTGAATATTTTTCAATTCATAAATCACAGAATCTGCAATTGTTTCATATTTCTTTGTCACAAGATAATTCTTATTTAAATATTCCACATAATCAGAAATATCTATCACGCCCGCGTCATTATCGCTTTCTTGCGAACTGTCCCCAACTTTGTTTGTTCCCGAACCGACCTTGATTTGTCCGAACGAAATCATACCCGACAATCTATGAACCGCCCCATCCTTTTGATAGCGCAGCGACCCCGTGCCGATTGTATCGTCACTTGCAAATTTATTACAGTCTGTGGTTGAACCGCAAATTTCGGTCATTTTCTTTTCAACCAATTTTTGACAATTTTCCAACGCTTTGTTGTCTATGTTCAAATACAGTCCCATAATAATTGAATCAACATCATCCATTGAAAAATCTTTGCCATTCTGCTTGTATCCCTTGCACGCGACCAATTTATCCAACGGGCACATTTCACGAATGAAATCATAATCCATACCGATGCAATTCATAAAGTCCGGCCCACAGCGATTTTCATCCGTAAAGCATTCTTTAACCTCGGTCGTGCAAGAATCCACGCGCATTGCCAACAATTTATCTTTGACATAACCCCAAAAAGCATCTTTGCCCGCCATACGTTCACACGGTTCAAGTTGATTTTTACAGAAATCACGCGCCATTTCTGGTCGGGACAAACACGCATCCATTGTCGCAACACCTTTGCCCGCAATATCATCCGCACAGGCCCGATGCAAACATTGGGTTATATTGGTCAAACACGATTGACGCATATCCGATTCCGCATTCAATTCGGCAAGTTTTAATGTCGGTGCAATTTCGCGCAAGAACGCCGTCCAAACCGTATCACGCACCGCCATACATTGATCCAACACGCGTTCACAAATTGGACGCTTGGCCTCCAGACGTTCCAACACAGACGACGAAATATTATACCGCACGGTTGTTTTAACCTTGGCTCCGGTGTAATCGTCCGCAACCGTTTTATTCTGCATATTTTCACTTGCCACCGTTGATACACAGTTCGCCCAATCGCCGCCACACGCATCGTCACCCATCATACAGTTCTTTAATTGAACCATACATTCGCCCTGGTTATATTTATTGGCAGAATCAAAACTTTCTTTTAACGCAGTGCGAACATCGCGTTCGGCATTATTCATTGCGGTTTGCGCGGCGGTGCGCTGTTGTTTTATGCTGTTTGCGAAACCGCGACAATCGGATTCAATTTGCCGTTGATATGTCTGGCGCAAGAATTTCATATCTTTATCGCAACCTTGACCAACCTGGACCCGGCATGTGGCATCGGCGGCATTGAACAGCGCGACACCGGTTTTATTCATAATATTGTCTTCGTCAATATCTTCTTCATCGTCATCATCGAATTTAACTTCGAACATTTTCAACAAATCCGCGCGGTTATTTTTCGAAACCTTTGGCGTGGCATTGGAATTTGTATTATATACAACATTACCCTTGTCATCATAGGTGCGCCCGCCACCAAATACAATATCGACATTGGACCCAAGTTTTATTTTTTCAACCTCGACGGTGCTGACGCGTTCGGCCTCGGCCAGCATTTCATTTATTTCTTTTAATTCGGCCTCGTATTTTGCGTTGTCATTACTGCATGCGCAACTGCCCCCGTTTACATTATCAGAAATACAGAATTGGTCCATGCACCCATAATACGCATCATAGCATTCCGCGGAATAAATACCCGTTGCCGCAACACGTGCGCGAACATTTGTTCCGTTTTGAATTGCAGACTGTTTTTTTGCGACCGCACCGAACGCGACACACGGAAACGCAACCATTAATGCAATAAATGCAATTTTTTTCATCATAAATCTGCCCCCCGACATCCACCATCAACACCACTAACATCAATATCTTCACAAGATTCTATTTCTTGGCAAAAATCTGTCTTACCACCAGACATCGCCCCCCCAACGCCGCCAATTAATGCACCGCCGGCCGCACCAATTAATGCCCCCCATCCACCAGCCAACACACCGGCCGATGCACCCGTCGACGCCAAACCCGCTCCATATTTTAATGCAGATTGCAACTTACTTTCGCCGCCGGTTTCGCAAACGCGTTGCATACGACACACATGACAATTACACAACGAAGGTTCGAATGTCACACTCTTTATGTATGAATAATTTTTATTTTCGTCGGTTGCCGACGGTTTCTTTTCAACCGCATAGGTAGATAAACACCAATCACGCGAAGTCCCTACCGCACTGGCACGTTTTAACTGTGTAAGCTTTGATTCCAATTCAGCCAGATAGCGATTTTCTGCGCCGATTTCTGCGATTCCCCTAACTATCCCGAACATGCTGTCCTTCAAACTGCGCCGGCCGGCGGGTTGTTGCGCACTCCGACATGCGGCAATTGTACGTTCGTTATCAAATTGTTTCAAGAATTCCGTAACCGCAGCTTTACTTTCGGCACGAACCTTAGCCTTTAACTCGCCTTCATCGGCCGGAACTTTAGTCAAACTTGCAACAATATCACTTCCGGGCAGACAATTCATATCTGTACCACATACGCGACCCAAAGCCTCGGCAAAGTAATTTTCACAACCATTAACCATCTGGTAATCCATCTGTAATAAAACCGAACTTACAATCACATCAAAATACTTTTCGCCACGGCACGAAGTAAACATACCCTGGGGACACATTGCGACAATCTCTGATGTCTTTTTACCCAAACATTCCGGCGCGGTAAAGTTCGTTCCACATTTATCACGCAGACATTTATCAACATCGTTTTGACAGAAATGCGTGCGCAATTCGGCAAGCAATGCTTGAAAATCAGCCTTTATTCCCGGAATCTTGGCTTCACATTCGTCAATAATCGGACAAATGCCTGCCGCCATGTTTATATTACTCAAACATCCAGAACTTAACCCAGTTGCTTTTTCATCAGAATTTATAGTCACAGAGCACCCCTCTTCCAAACAGGCACGAACTTTTGTCCGACACGTAAGGCGCATATTTTCGTCGGCATATTTTGCTGCCTCGGCCAAAATCATTTTTGATTCCGCGGTCCAATCTTCCAAAACAAAAGATTTTACCGCCATACATTGATCCAAAACATTTTCACACGCATTCGCACGACGATTCAACAACGCCGCATCCAAACAATTTTCAAAGTTCACACCACAACCACCCTTGTCAGAAATGCACGCGCGATACGCCAACAAACATTCCCCGCGATTGTATTTATTCGTGGTCGACAACATATCCAGTGTTGCCGAACGCACGGCGGCCTGGGCGGTGCGCTTGTTTGATTCTGCATCACGTTTTTGTTCCGCCAAATATCCATCAAACGCCTTACAGTCTTTGACAATTTCGCGTTGATACAATCTTTCTTCCATTTCTGCGCGTTTTGCATCGCATTGCCCCAGGATATATTTGCAACTTTCCGCAGCCATATCATACAGGTTGTCGCCAATATCTTCGTCCGCAGCCAGGCTTTCCGCCGAACCACCACCATTTATCCACGCAACCAAATCGATACCCGATGTGCGCGATGCGCGTTTTGCAGTTTCACTTTCACCAAATTTTACAAATTTTGCGCGCGCGCCCAACTTTTCACGTTCCACGCCTTCGGTATAGAGCAATTCTGCATCAGATTGAATTTTTTGAATTTCTTGGATTAAACTTTTCGATTGTTTAATATTGTTTGAACAAGAACAGCGTCCGCCTTCGGATTCATCCAACATACAGAAATCATCCATACATTCGCGATATGCCGCGCGACATTCGTCGGGGCCGATTACGGCGGCAACTATTTTTTCCGCCTCGGCCGTGGGTTCGGGTTCCGCCACCGCCGGTGTTTCAACCTTTGGCGCGGCCGCGGGCGCGACGGTCGTTGTCTTTTTCACGCCGGTCGCCTTTTGCACGGGCGTCATCGTTGACATAGACGCACGAATCCCCACGCGCGAAGCCCCATCACGCGTTGCGGCAAACGCAACCACCGGCAACACCGCCATTATCACAAATGCAAATGATTTGATTTTCATATTTTCCATCCTACATCTTTCATACAATTTTATCAGATAACCACACCGGTCGCAACAAAAAATTCTTGATTTTTTTGCGCATTCAACATATTATTTATGAAAATTAAACCCAAGGGGTAAATATGGCAAAAGATGATGTTGTTGTTTTCACTGGAACGGTCACCGATAAATTACCAAACACTATGTTCCGCGTGAAATTGGATAATGACCATGAAATTTTGGCGACGGTATGTGGCAAAATGCGCAAGGCGCGCATCTGGGTCAATGTTGGCGAACGCGTCCGCGTTGAAATGACACCGTACGATTTGGCCAAGGGTCGCATTACATTTGTTGAACGCAAACACGCACCCGAAAACCACCCGGCACAATAAATGTTTTACAAATAAAGTTTATAAAAAAATAAAAATGCACTTGCGGTGCATTTTTATTTTTTGCTAACCTGGTCTTTGAAAGAGATGAAAGGAATAACTGTCTTTATTATTACAATCGCACTGTCGTTTGGTGCGTCGTCGGCCGCGGTTCGCGGAACCGATTCTTTATCACGCGCAAATACCGGTGGAACAAATACCGCAATCACATCACGCGACGCCACATCACAATCACGCGTGGCAACGCGCACAAACGCCCCCCGCACAAATCCGGTCGTTTCCCGACGAACAAGAAACGCAACAAACACACGCACCGCAATCGGAAACGGTCGGCGCATAACCATCGCACCCGTCGCCTCGGACACAACAACGGCACGCACCGCCCGCCCATCGCGCGTTGCCACAACGAAAACGGCGCGCGCCACGACAACACAAATTGCAACAAACACTTTCAACACCCAACAAAACGAATGCCAAGACGCGTATTTTGCGTGTATGGACCAATTCTGTGCATTGGCCAACGACAAATATCGCCGGTGCATATGCTCAAACCGGCTTGAAACGATTCGCGCGCGCGAACGCGTATTGAATCAAACATCCGAACAATTACAGGATTTCAAAGACCTGAACATCAATGTTATTCCCAAAACCCCGGCCGAGGTTAAATCCATGCTTTCGGCAAGTGAAGGCGAATTAAAATTATCCAAAACCAAAGACGATTCGGCGGCATCGAAAAAATTGACCGCAATAAGTGATGTTTTGGCGGGCACCCGTATGAATGCGTTGTCCACGGCGGGGCAATTAGACATTGGCGGCGATATAAAACAGATATGGAATACAACCGATTTAATTGCGGGCGCAAGTATCGCAAACCTTACGGGGGAATCTTTGTATAACGCCGTTCATTCGCAATGCGCCGAATTGGTTGCCGACCGTTGCCCATCACGCACGACATTAAACATGGTTGTGTCCGCGTATGGAATGTATATTGAAAACGATTGCACAATTATACTTGGGAACCTTGATAAAATGGCAACCAATGCGAACACGGCAATACGCCAAACAAATCGGGAAATGACAACGGCGCGCCTTGAAAATTATGACGCGCACAATTCCGCCGAAATAAATGAATGCATCGCCGGGGTGCGCGAAAACCTGACTGCGGATACGGCATGTGGCAAAAACTATGTTCATTGCCTTGACCTAACGGGCCTTTATTTAAATCGTGTGACGGGGGCGCCGATATATTCTGCAAATTTTTATAAAATAAATGATTCTGTATCATTGGCGGGCGATGTTTTAACCAATCACACAAATGCAAAACTGGTTGCCGAATTGAACAACAAGAAAAAATTTGCAGAACGCACATTGGAAACCTGTCGCGACATCGCCGATTCGGTTTGGGACGAATTCCTGCGCCAGGCAATAACCGAAATATACCAAGGTGTACAGTCAAAAATCCGCACGGTCAAAAATGAATGTATGGATGTTGTGAATACATGCTATGACGAAAAAACGAAACAATTGCGCGATTACAGTAATATTGAAGAACAAATGTTATTGGGTGACCGATTGATTTTGTCCGAAGAAATGTGCACCGAAAAACTTACCACGTGCAGTAATCTTTACGGCGGCGGCCCGACCGGCATGGAATTATTGGTCACCGAAATGCGCAATATCACAAACCAGAAAATTGCACAAAATTGCCTTGCAACGATAAAAGATTATGCCAAGAAACTTTGCCGCGTATCCGGCAACGACACTTTGCACGATTATCCGTACGGTTGTCGCATCTATACCCCGGGGACCAGTATGTATGCCCAAAACCCAGATTGCAACTATGTCACCAGCCCAGATACCAGTGGATATACACAAGCAATAAGTGATGACGACCCTATATTAAGCATACTCGGACTGACAAACCCAAGCGAACAGTTACAACATTATACATGTTGGGCCAATCGCATATATAGAGATTGTAATGAGGGCTATTTCCTTGACAACGATAAATGCTATCGCTGTCCCGATGGTTGGACATGTCCAGCGGGTTCTACGGCCCCCCGCCCCGGTGCGGGTTCGTGTGCCCCCGATTATATCGGCAGTCTTTATCAAAAAATGGTCACGTATGCATTACAGTATTGCACGCGCCCCGGCACAACGGTTATTCCAACCGATGTACTGGCGGATGTGAACACGGTTATGGATTCTATCAAGACAGATATGTCAACGGTTTTATCCAAAGATTGCGAACAAATGGGTGGTAAATGGTCAACAACATATGACGAAAACACCGCCCAGGAAAATAAATTTATAGATTTCTATAATGAAACAAATGCAGATTTAGGATGGGGGCTGTGCCGTGAACCATAAACCTTGCACGCGGCATAAAAAAATGGTATAATTACGCGAAATACATGGGGTCAGAGATGAAGTTAAAAATATTTTCAATCTTAACATTATGCATGCTGTTGAACGGCGCGTTTGCCGCGGTTGATTGGTGGAATCACGACACAATTTGTACAATTGATGAAACACGTTGTTATAACGCATCTATGCCCGGCCTGGACACCACTTGGGAAAACGGATGGGATGTGTCGGGCGGATGTCGCGGGAAAAAATACATATGTGGCAACGCATTGACAACACCACAAAACGCCGCGGTTGCAATGGAACGCGCGATAATCAATGCCGGCACCGGTATAAATCCAGATTTTGATACAACCGTGTATCTGAACGGGGAAAATTGCTATGGCGCACGCAAATCCAAGAACGGCGGCGCAATGGTTTCATTAAATGGGGACTTTGTCCGCGTATGGTGCAATGGCGTGTTGTCCAACCCAACCGAAGAATTACAATACGGCGAAATCACATCTGGGGCGCAACCGACATGTTCCGCATTGGCCGCGGACAATTATGCGGCAATTTTGAATGGAAAATGCTATGGCAAATATTATGACCCGAACAATTATGCAATTGAATGCAACGGCGACACACCTATGCTGGTTCTGTTAAACGGTGCGAATTACAATCCATCTGGACGTGGGCTGGGGCAATCCGACGCGAACGCATTGTTTGGTTCAATGGTCGCAACATCGGCGGGGCAACGCGGCGTGCATTTCAATAAATAAGCACCAAAATTTTACCGCGATTTTATCGGACCAGTAAAAAATTCACCATGAATTGCGCAAAATTTTGGGCGTTCTTTTAACATATATGGAATTTCATTATTATTTGCATAAAAATTTCCATATATTTCCTTTGGCACCCCGGCAAAAGATATCAATGCGTTTCCGCTTACATTATAATCACCCTTGATAATAACAGAGCACATATCGGGCAAATGGCGCAGGCCCGCATAAGACAAATCCATATTTCCACTAAACACAAAACCGTGTGGTAAATCGTATACATCATAGTATTTACCATTCTGGCGAATAACGCCCGTACATGCCATATCATACGCAATATCAAATTGTTTTTTAACAATAAAGGTGACAACCTGGGGCATATAATTTGCCGGCCGACCCGCATACAGACCACGACACCACTGAACCGCATCATTTTGAACATTCAATAAAACATGTGGCGCACCATCATGCGAACGAATTGAATAAAAGTTTACATTAGCATTATTTTCAATTGCACACACATCATCCGCATTTAATCGAATATGCAATTTATTTGATTCATTCAACACGGCGTCCACGGTGGATAAATACACCGCATACATTGAATGCGGCAAATCCATAATACGATGACGACCAACGCCCAAACCGTTATAATTTTGCGTCATAAAAACCTCTTTTTTAGCACAATACAAAAATTTGTCCAAAAATCAAGTAAAAAAATAATTTTATTAAATTTGCCGCGCCAACAAAAACGGGCGCGGAAATCGCACCCGTTTTTTTTTACTAACCACTTACACTAACCACTTACACTATTTTACAAACCGGTTATATGTTTTTTCATTTATCTTGACCGGATATTCGCGTTCAAGGTATGAATTATAGTCTGCATTTATATGTTCGCCCGACATTTTGGCAACATCGGCCACCATCGCATCCATTTTCTTGTCATCCGCGGCCGGCAATTTTTCCGCGACAACGTGCATCACATAAAACGCATCGGTATCATCAACAATCGTATTTTGCCCTATTTCGTTTCTAAACGCGCGTGCTAACACGGCGGGCGCGGCACCATCTGTGCGCGATACCGTCAAGGATTTTGCATTCGCCAATTTGCCGGTTTTATTCAAATCGACCAACAATTCGTTCGCACGAACATAGGCCAATTTCCGACGTTCGGCGCGTGTCCATTCGGATTCTAAATCTTTTTTAACCGAATCGAATTCTGCGTTATGTTCCGGGGTGATTTTATCTATACGAACAATGGCGAACCCGTCACGCGTTTCAATCATTTCACTTTCCACACCTGCGTCCATATCGAACACGCGCGCAATCATCGCGGTATCAAAGAATTTATCGTCCGGCAATTTCCCCGCGGTCACATTTTCATATTTGTGGAATTTGGCATTATGTGCCTTGGCCGCCGCCGCCAAAGTTTCCCCGCCGATAATATCATCTTCCATTTTCTGGGCAATCTTGATATTTTTTTCATATTCGTCGGGTTTATCCATTTCGGTCGGCAATATCACATAAGAAACATCGCGTGTTTCCGGAATTTTATGCGGATTTTGTTTATAGAATTCACGCAAATCCGCCTCTGTTGGCGATTTTACATCAAATTCAGAAAACTTTACCGTCGCCAAATCAACCGTCCGCGACGCACCGCGTGCATTGTATGCCGCGCGAACTGCGAATCGCGGTGTTTTGATTTTCGCACTGATTGGCGCATTCACCATTTCGGTCAATGTCCGCATACGAATATCATTTGCAACATCCGATTCGGTAAGGCCCGAATTACGCAGCACGACATCAAACGCCGCCGGCGAAAATTTCCCATTTTCTTGGAATTGCGGAATTTCACGAATTTCATCTGCGATTTTATGGTCCGACACCACATAGCCCAAATCTTCGGCATGGCGTTGAACGCGTTTCATATTTGCAATCTTTTTAATCACGCCGTTTTGAAAATTCGCCATCGCGGCCGGGTCGGTATATAAATTTCGTTGTTCTGTCCGCGACAGTGCCGCCAATTCATTAGACTTCATATTACTGAACGCCTGGACCGACACTTTATCGCCCCCAACGCGCATAAGCGTTGTATCCGCCGATGTCAAACCGAACACCCATTCGGCCACGCCCCAACCGACGAAAGAAAAGATTAAAATCCCCATTAAAATTTTTGCCACAGGTTTATCTGCCGCATTGCGTAAATATTCTAGCATTTTGTCCCCTTTTGCGATAACATAGCAAAACATTTCGTAAAAATGCAATCAAAAAAAGGAAAAAAGATGAAATTTGTTATTGGTAATTGGAAAATGAATGGAACGCGGGCAATTCTGCGCGAAATGATTGAACGGGCGGCGAATATCCAGACCGAAAATCGCGTGGCACTGTGCGTGCCGTTCACGATGCTTGGCGAAAAATCGGACATTATCGCCATGGGCGCCCAGGATATAAGCACCCACGACCGTGGCGCATATACCGGGGAAATATCGGGTGCAATGCTGGCCGAGGCAGGCGCAAAATATGTAATTGTCGGGCACAGCGAACGCCGCATGTATCACGACGAAACCAACGACATCGTCCGTGCCAAGGCCGCACGCGCGTTGGAAAGCGGCCTTACCCCGATTATATGTGTTGGCGAAACGGCGGACGAACGGCGCGCAGGCAAAACACTTGAAATCATAACATCGGGCGTTCGCGAATCGGTTCCCGAAAATGTATCTGGGGACATTATTATCGCATACGAACCAAGATGGGCCATTGGGGCGGGCATAACACCAACCGCGGACGATATTGCCACCGCGCACCGGGTTATTGCCGAAACATTGTCATATATGCACCTTATTGGGACGCCAATATTGTATGGCGCAAGTGTAAATTCTAAAAATGTTGCCGACATTGTCGCGATTGAAAATGTAGACGGCGTTTTGGTTGGGGGTGCATCCTTGAAACCGGACGAATTTATACCTATAATAGAAAATGCAAAATAACAAAACAAAGATGAACGATATGGATGAAAAAAATACAGATATAGAACAAGTATCAATAAACGACGCCGAACCGGGCGCGACGGGTGCGAACGATAATGCACCCGCCCCATCGGCGGATGACGCACGCATTGCGGAATTGGAAAAATCCCTTGCGGAAATGAATGACAAATACCTGCGCGTGGCGGCGGAATTGGAAAACACCCGTCGCCGTGCGGCAATTGATACGGAATCGCGTGCACGCATGCGCGCAATGTCGGTTGCAGAAAAAATCTTGCCGGTGTCCGATGCGGTTGACGCGGCACTAAAACATGCGCCCGATGACGCGGGCATCAAATCTATGGCGGCGGCATTAAAATCGGCATTCGATTCCATCGGAATTACGCGTATGAAAACGGTCGGCGAACCATTGGACCCGGCAAAACACAACGCGATCCAGGTCGCGCCCGCCCCGGAAAATGTCGCCCCGAACACGATAATCGATGAATTCCAGGCGGGATATATGATGGGCGATTCGGTTCTGCGCACGGCGATGGTGGTGGTTGCCAAATAATTGCCTGATACATTTGCGAATACGGTTTTTTGTGGTATAATTAAAAGAAAAATATAAGGATGAATTATGTCTTTGATACCTGTTGTAATAGAAGAATCACCACGTGGTGAACGTTCGTTTGATATTTATTCACGTCTGTTGCGTGACAGAATTATTATGGTGACCGGCGAAATTGAAACCGGCATGGCGAACACCATCGTGGCACAGTTATTATTGTTGGAATCAGAAAATCCGAATGCCGATATATCTATGTACATAAATTCACCAGGCGGTGATGTTTCGGCTGGGGAAGCAATCATTGACACGATGAATTATATCAAGGCCCCTGTATCAACCATTGGTATGGGATTAGTTGCATCAATGGCTTCTGTAATTTTGGCGGCGGGTGCAAAGGGTAAACGTTTTTGTCTGCAAAACACCCAGATTATGATTCATCAGCCTATGGCGGGAACCCAAGGTCAAGTGACAGATATGGAAATTCATGTCGCGAAATTTAAACAGACAAAACAATTGTTGATTAAGCAAATGGCAGGGTTCACCGGACGCAAGGAAAAAGAATTGTTTGATGCGATGGAACGTGATAACTGGATGGATTCTGAATCTGCCAAAAAATTCGGATTGATTGACGACATATTGGTTCGTAAAAAATAATTTTATGGGGTGCGTAATATGACAGACGAAACAAAAACACCAGAAAAACAAAACCAGTTTTGCAGTTTCTGTGGCAAGGCCGTATATGAAGTAAAAAAATTGGTAAGCGGCCGCAATGTATGTATTTGCGACGAATGTATCGCGCTGTGCAACGACATCATGGCGGACGACATGCGAACCGCGGTCACGCGTGACGCCGAAAAATTGCCCACCCCGCACCAGATTTATGATTTCCTTAATGAATACATCATTGGCCAAGATGTCGCAAAACGCACATTGGCGGTTGCGGTCTATAACCATTATAAACGGCACAATGTGACATTGAATTCAAATGTAGAAATTCAAAAATCTAATGTGTTGCTGATTGGCCCAACGGGAACGGGCAAGACTTTGTTTGCACAAACGCTGGCGCGAATTTTGGATGTTCCGTTTGCGATTGCGGACGCCACCACTTTGACCGAGGCCGGATATGTCGGCGACGATGTCGAAAGTGTCCTGACCCAATTATTACACAATGCGAATTTTGATGTAGAACGCGCGCAACGCGGAATTATCTATATCGATGAAATCGACAAAATTGCACGCAAATCGGAAAACCCGTCTTTGACACGCGATGTTTCCGGCGAAGGTGTTCAACAGGCATTATTAAAACTGGTCGAAGGCACCATTGCAAATGTTTCGGCCGGTGGCGCGGGTCGCAAACACCCGGGCGAGGCCACCGTCCGCCTTGACACATCCAAGATATTATTTATCTGTGGTGGCGCGTTTGACGGCCTGAATCGTATTATTGCGAACCGCAAATGCGAACGCGCCGGAATTGGCTTTGGTGCCGATGTCGCATCAAAAACCGAACGCGACGCACAAAACCACATGGCGGATGTCCAGCCCCAAGATTTGGTAAAGTTTGGAATTATTCCAGAACTGATTGGACGTTTGCCGGTCGTCACGACATTGACCGAATTGGACGAAGACGCATTGGTAAAAATACTAACCGAACCCAAGAACGCAATTGTTCGTCAATATGTTGCGATGCTGGCCATGGACGATGTAAAATTGACCGTGACCGAAGACGGCCTGCGTGAAATTGCGAAATTGGCATTGGCACGCAAAACGGGCGCACGCGGTCTGCGCAGTATTTTGGAAAATATATTATTGGAACCAATGTTCAATGCCCCGGACAAGTCGGATTTATCGGAAATTGTTATTGATAAAGATGTCGTTTTGGGTAAAAAACCACCGGTTGAAATACTTAAAACCGCCAAGAAAGCCGCATAATTTTTATTATTTTAAAAAGCCCGCAAAACATTTTGCGGGCAAATTTTTACATGCAACTGTCATAACAGACACAACTGTTGTTTCGGCACGTCCCGCCACATCCCATACCACGGGCAGAACAAATACTGCCACAATCTGAATTCGTACTGCAGAAACCGCCGTCGCCATAAACGGTTTTATCGGTTAAATTCCACAGGATGCACTCGCCATTTACTTCTTGATAACATGTTTTATATGTGACCGTTGTTGTCGGCAGCATCTGAGGAATAGCAGAGGAAAAATCACTAAGTTGCCCGACGGTAAGTAGTTTATTTGCATCGGTTTGCAGATTAACCGTTTGACCCGGTTCCAAAATTGCGCGTTCACTGAATTGCGCCTGGCCATTTTGCGTGCCGTTATATGTGACGACATTTCCGGTTGTGCCGGCGGTGATTTTATCTTGTTTCAACGCATCATGATTATCAACATATGTTTTTGATGTGACGGTTGTGTCCGCAAAGACCGAATTTATCGCGATAACCGAGGCAATCGCACCAAGTAAGAATGATTTTTTTATCATATTTTTCCCCTATATTCCTATGTAAAAAAGTGTACAATAAACCAAGGTTTTTTTACGCCTGAATTTTCAAAAAACCGAAAATTGCTAACACTTTGTTTTTACACAATAAAAAATTTTTGATTTTTTGAAAAAAAGTGTTGATTTTAAACCTTGGTTTTTTTACGCCTTGGCGCACGAAAAAAACCCGCGGAAATCCGCGGGTTTTATCAAACAAATTTCGCACTAGAATTCATATCTAATTCTTGCCCGTCCGGTTTGCGATGTGAATCCTTCGCGGATTTCGATTTCATAGTTCACCGACAAATCCAATCCACCGGCGCGGATTCCCAAACCGCCACCAAATTCCGCCCCCAGGCGCGACAACCGCGTCCCATCAAGCGCGTATGAATCTACACCCGGCAACAATATCGTCGCAACTTGTTCATCGGACATAAAGTCATATTTCACCGCATAGCGCAATTCTGGTTTCAACATCAATCCGCGATTCAGTTTAAACCCATATGTCCAACGCGTTTCCAAAACCGCGGTCATATAGTCACTGTCTTGCAGTTTGTTTTTGATACCCAAAGAATTCTTGTATTCATCGGCACTGATATGCATATAGCGCACACCAACCGCCGGCGTGATTCCGCCCGCGAAATCATAACCGGTCATAACCTGGCCACCATATGAACGCACATCATAATTCGCGTCTATATTCGTTCCCAACGCAACGGCACGTTCAGAATAATCGGACATCGTATAATTTGCCATCGCATTCACGAACCAATCGGTCGGTTTATATTGGCCATATGCGAATATGGTCGAACTGTCAACTTCGGTATCACGCGCGGTTCCCGTTATATCGGAATGTGCATAAGAATAACCGGCACCCAACGTCAACACGCGGTTCATTGTCATATCCACACCACCGGCAACCCCACGGGTATATCCACGGAACGCATCGTTTTGTTTAGATTTGTTATAAATACCCTGGGCCCAGACACCACCGGCGGTAATATCAACATCACCACCACCACGACCCAAGGTCAACGCCGTCAAACGACCCGCCGCAAGGTTTGCAACCGTGTTCTGGACATGCATCGCGACACTTTGGACAACGGATTCTGTTTCTGGGTGAATTGCCGCGTGCGCCTGTTCAACCGCCGCCGCCGTATCCGCATCGCCAGACGCCAATTTATCCTGAATCGCATTTGCCAAATCGTTCAATTCATCCGACGAAGAATTGACAAGGTTTGCAACCGTCGTCGCGGCCGCGGCACTTATGCCATTTTCCGCCGCAATATCTTCGGTTGACTTCATTGTCGCGGTAATCGTGTCAAAACCTTCGTTCCATTCGTAATCAAAAACGCCAGATGATACAGCAACATTTGCATTATCAAACACCGCGCCTTGGAAAACATTATATTCGCCCGCCGCACGCAGGTCAAAATTCAAAGTTCCCGTGCCATCAAACGAATCGGAAATATCAAAGAACGCGAATTCACTAGGATTGTTTAATGTCGCATTCAATGTTCCATCCAATGTCATTGTCGCCTGGGTAATGGATGCGGTTCCCAAATTAAGTGTTGCACCACTTGCAACATCCAATGTCCCGTTTCCCGTCACACCGCCATCCATTGTGGTCGTGGATCCATCGACAAATGTAATCCGGCCACGATTATAAATATCGTTTGCCGAACCGTTTGCGGTATTACCCTGAAACACATTCGTTCCTGAAAATGTTATATTGCCAGCGTAATTGGCAATGGCACCACCATTTGATTCCGCACTGTTGTTTGTAAATGCTGCACTTGTTAAATCAACATCGCCCAGGTTGAACATTGCCCCCCCTTCATCCACAGCAATATTAGAATCAAATGTCGAGGCACCATCAATTGTCAATGTTTCTTCGTTAAATACCGCGCCACCATATACGGCCGTATTACCACTGAACGACGCGCCCTGTTCAAAAACGATGCTGTTTTGGTTATTAATTGCACCACCCTGGGTTCCCTTATCCGCACTGCTTAATGCACTATTATTTGTAAAGGTTGCCAATTTTTTGAACACGATTTCGGCGCCATATGAATTTGCAATTGCGCCACCATATGCGCCGTTACCAGAATTCAAATCGGTTGCAACATTGGAATCAAATGTGACCGCATCATTAAACGTCAATGTGCCACTGTTATAAATTGCGCCACCTTCGACATTATAACCGGTTGCGGTATTACCACGGAATAATGTATCACCATTGACAGTCATTATACCTTGATTCCACACAGCGCCGCCCAAGGTTGAATTATATCCATCAGAATCGTCTGTATCGGCGAATGCCTTGTTATAATAAAAATTCACATTATTTAACGTAACCAAACCGTCAACAAGTGAACTTTCATTTGCAATTGCGCCCCCCTGTAATGCCGAATTACCCTTGGTATTATCATTTACATCACCAAATGTAGTATTCGATATGACCATTGTCACGGATGGCACATCCAAATAATCGTCATCCCCAGAATTAAATATTGCACCACCTTGGGATTCCCAGGTAATGTTTGTCGTCTTGTTGCCGGTGAACACCGCACCATCAATTGTTGCGGTACCATAGTTGTAAATTGCGCCACCACGGGCACTCGCCACATTGGAATCAAACAGCCCACCATTAACGGTCAAATCACCAATAGATTCGATTTCCCCATCATAGTTTAAACTAACATAATTATAAATGGCACCGCCATTTTCCGACGCCGTATTATTCTTAAATTCGTTATTGTTTACCGTTAACACACTCTCGTTATAGATGGCACCACCATTTGATTCCGCAGCATTATTATTAAAATGCGAATTTTCCACCCACAACTTGGCGTTATTACCAACCGAATCTGTCCAACCTTCAACAAAAATCGCCCCACCCAGATTTGCATCATTATTATTAAAGTAAGAATCATTTATATAAGCATAGCCTGCTTTTGCATCACTATCATAGACAGAATTAAAAAATGCACCGCCACGCGTTCCTGCACTGTTGTATTCAAATGTGGAACTTAAAATATCCACCTTGGCCCCCTCAGAACTGTTTGTTCCACGGCCACTGTAATTCGTATCCAACCAATAATTAATTGGTCGGGTCGCCACCGCGCCACCGATTGTTCCGGAACTGTTGTGGCTAAAAATACTTTCCGATATAACTGTCTGACTTTCGGAACCAAGAAATAATGCGCCGGCACCATCACCTAAATTGGCATAATTTGCGGTTGCCCGGTTATTCGAAAATGTGGAATTTGATACGGAACTGCCCGGGGAAAATATCGCAACCGCACCAAAATCACCGGCCGAATTATCTGTAAAACTGGAATTATCTATGGTCACCGAATAAGTTCCACCATTTTTATAGGCCGTTAAACTGTTATCATATAAAACGGCGGCGGCACCGGAACTATTACCGGAAAACTCACTGTTTTTAATAACCAATTTATTATATGACAAAATAACGCCACCTGTACTGCTGTTTTCAATATTTGTTGCAGAAACACCATCCAAAACAGTATCTTCATTCAAAACCTGCCTTTCGGTTATTTCTTCTGCCAACGCGGGCAACACCAATAATGCCGGCAACACAGATATACCAAACAAAATATTATGAAATGTTTTTTGCATATAAAACTCCTTCCTTTGATGGCTTTATTGTGCCACCATTTATAACCAAATACAACAACAAATTTTAAATATTTTCAATGTTGATTTTATACCCAGCCGCGACACAAAAATCATTCAACCCACGGAATAAATGTTTCAGTATATTTTTCCAAGACAAAATAAAAACATCTGTAAAACATACCCCGGGCACCACCCGGGGTATTACCATAAAAAGTCCCCCCGGCAGGCAAGTTTTGAAACTATTGTTGTGCAGCCTGTGCAATTCGCGAGCTGAATTACAGGAACTATTGTCCTTTGGTCTTGAAATCAAGCAAACAAAAGATAAGTTGTGTCTACAGAATCTGTATCATAAAATTTAAAATTTTATAAACGGTATAATCTCTGGCAATTCCGGCAAAACAAAATGTCCATATCCTGGAAAAACATGTACACGCATTGACGGAATGTTTGATATTATTTTATCATGACTTTTACCCATTTCTGATATATCATTATCAGAAACCAACAAATCAATTCCATCGATTGTTTGGTTTGCGATATTATGCATATCAAAATCTTTATAAAACCCAAAAGGGTTCGCCCCGCCAGTATCTATCCACGGAGCAACCAACAAAATTTGCTTTACTTTCAATTCTGGGTGTGATGCCATATATTTTAATATAAATCCAGCCCCAGCCGAATGCCCTATTAAAATTGTATCGGAATTTATTTTTTGAGAATTCATTATGTCTTCCCATTCAGAATATTTCATCATGAAAGTGTGTGCATGGGGAAATCGTGGAATCTGCATAACAATATCATGTTCTTGTTCCAGAACAAATTGCAACCATTCTTTCCATCCTTTAGTTGGGCTGTAAGTATTTTTATTCCAATCTAAATCTGGTGGTAAAACCCCATGACAAAAAACAGCATTCATTGTATTTTCCTTTGGTTTACTTGGCACATTATATTGACATTTCAATAAAACGCAATAAAACATCCAAAAGGAGTCATAAAAATATGACAGATAAATATGATATTGCAAAGAAAATTTTTATTAAAATGTTATCTTTCTTTTACATAAATCAAAGAATCACATTTACCAACACATTTTGCCCATGAAGCCATTGGTAATACTTTTTCTAATTTATACTTATTACGTTTTGCTAGATTTTCTGAATGTGTATTTCCGTTGTCTATATCCAATGTAATTTTGCCAAAACCAAATTTGAATAATTCTGTTTCTAATGCTTGCAGTGCCTCACTCATAAATCCGTTGCCATTTGCAGATTTTATCAACCAATATCCTATTTCGCACCCTTTATCTTGAATATTAAAAAAGCGAATTCGACCAATAATATTATCGTTATGGTAAATATAAAAACACATACCTTGATTGTTTTCAATTTGATTAGCGCGTTTTGTCAAATATGCCACCACATCATCAATGGTTTTTAATTCACCAAAATGCCCCTGCCATTCCATAAAATAATCACGATTTTGTTCAATAATCTTCAAAAGTTTTGCTGCGTTTTCTTTGGTCGGCAAAATCACACGCAACACCAATCGTGGTGTTTTGATTGTTTGCGGAAAAATTGATAAATCTTTCATAAAATTAATCCTTTTCAGAAATTATAACATAAAAAGTTCGAAAGTGGTAATTTTTTGACATTTTCTAAAACCTAACTTTCGAACTCGACCATCACTGACAAAAAAGCTTGGATTTCCTTGAAAAAACCGTTCGATTTACTTCAAAAATCAAACGCTTGCACATCTTGGTTGCGTACCCTGTGCAATTCGCGAGCCGAGTTGTTAGAGGTAGGACGAGAGATTGATAATAAGAAAGAAAAGCTATTTATGTCTTGATTGTGTTAGTTTGTTGGCACCATGTTGATTTGTATATTTTAACAAAGCAACCTTAAGAGCGTCTTGACCATCTTTACACTCTATATCTGGTTTATAGCCATTCAATTCAAAATTATTAACAAACATTTCACGATATACACACCCGACATTAAATGTCATATTACTATGTGGCAACAAGATATACGCATAATTATATCCGTATACTTCACCACCACATGTGTTTGTACCGATAAATTTTATATTTGGATAATTAAGCATCTGTGTACAGACCACTTCCCCGGCAGACATTACTTTACCATTTATTAACATGTATATTTGACCATTAAATCCTGCTTTTTTAGCATCAAATTCTGGTAAAGCGTTTTTGCTAGCATCTTTAAAAATCACAGGATCTTCGTTTGATTCTATGTTAAATTTATTTCCATTAAAATGTTCATATAATTTTTTTACTGCATTTGCATCTGGATTATTACGTATAAAAACTCTGCGTGCTGCAGGGTAATGATATCCCAGGATATATGATGTTAATTTTATCGTTGGCCTATCACTGCCACCATCGTTATCTCGTAAATCAATAATCAGAGTTTTTGCTTTTGGTAACATTGTTTGCCACTGTTGTTCAAATTCTTCTTTTTCTTCCGGAGTCCAATTAAACAATGTTCGAATACCGATTATACCAATGTCATTTTTTAATTTGACAATAAACTTTTTATCACCCGCAATGTTGGAACCGACATTTGGGCGCAATTTACGCAACCTTGTTCGTACACCCTTATCATGCCCGATCATACGAAGGCTTATATGGTTATCTGGTATGATTTCAATGGCTGGTTTTAATTTTTCCAATAATTCTAACAATGTCATATCGTGTGCATTTTTGTGAATTTCTATCAGTATTTGCAAAATGTTGCGTTTCAGTATTTTATCATGAAAAGGCCACCCACTATATACGTTTATAAGCACACGAGCAAACACAGATACTTCGTGTCGTACCTGTTGTGCGGTCAGTTTTGTATTTGGTGATTTTGCCTTTGTATCACCAGCCGCCACCAAATCGGTAGTTTTGGAATCTTGTAATAAAAAGTCTTCCATTTCCTTAATTGACGGTATTTTGACCATAAATAATCCTTTTTACGAATTATATCATAAAAAGTTCAAAAGTGGCGAAAATTTTCCGATTTTTTAAATTTAACTTTCGAACTTTTTGTAGGTATTGCGAATCTAACAAAAAACCGCCCTTACGGACGGTTTTGTAAATCTTGGTTGTGCTATCTGTGCAATTCGCGAACTGATATAATCAAAATCGGGCGAGAGATTGATGAAGTGAAAGATAAACTATTTCTGTTTTGATTGTGTTTTTAATAGCCATTCTGGTGGTTCTGGTAAACTGAAATTTTTTCCATCCCATTGCAATTTTATATATTCTGCATTTGGCATACTACTAAAATTAAACTTAGTAAAACGCCGAACGAAAACACTAATTACGCCCGCATGTGTTGCAATTCCGACTGTATTAGCATCCGTATTTTTAGCAATATTCGTTATTGTGTCACAGACACGCTGAACGAACATATTATCGCTTTCACCATTTTCCGGCGCATAATCACCATTAAATAAAAGAGCCGCAGGCATATCTATCTTTTCTTTGGTCAAATCAACAAATGTATCTGCGGGCGCATCGGTAAGGTTCATTATCTTGCCACACAGTACCCCAAGATTCCTTTCGCGTAACCCCGGGTCTGTTATAATTTTCACCTTTCTGTCACCCAAAACAATTTTTGCAGTATCCAAAGCTCTGGATAATGTTGAACTATATATACAATCAAATTGTACATTTGATAAATTTTTGGCCAAAGCCTGCGCTTGTGCAATTCCATTATTGTTTAGTGGTATATCCAAGAAACTTTGAACTCTCTTTTCTACATTGTAATCAGTCTGACCATGTCTAAATATATAGAAATCCTGTTTCATATAAACCACCTTTGATATAAACAGTTCGAAAACGCCAAAAATTTGATATCTTTCAGACTTAAACTTTCGAACTCAGTGAAACACTCGCTCTTCTAACACAAACCCGCTTTTATCGGCGGGTTTGTCTATCTTGGTTGGGGCAGCTGGATTCGAACCAACACTAACGGAGTCAGAGTCCGGTGTTCTACCATTAAACTATGCCCCAGGCGACACGGATTATATACCGCACTTTGTCAATTTGCAAATAAAAAATAAAGCACCCCACCCACCGGCGCATTCGTTCCTATGGTTTTGCACCATACAAAAAAATATAATTTTTATAACCATAAACCAAAAGGATTCAAAATGAGAAAATGCACCGTATCAATTATTGCGCTGTGCGTCACCACCGTCACAATCAACACCGCGAACGCATGCACCGGAATCACACTGACCGCGGGGGACAAATCTTTCATCACGGCACGCACCGTGGATTGGTCTGGTTCAGAAATGAACAACATTTATGTTATATCCCCACGCGGCCACACAGAACAATCGCTTTTGCCCGACGGCACACAAAACGGTATGCGATTTACCGCAAAATACGGCTTTGTCGGCCTTGGCATGCAACGTCCAGAATTCGTCGTTGACGGCACGAACGAGGCCGGATTAAATGTTGGCCTGTTCTATTTTCCAGACTTTGGCAAATATCAACCGTACGATGCCAAATACCGCGATAAAACACTGGCCGATTTCCAGGTTGTATCGTGGATACTGTCGCAATTTTCAACAATCGACGAAGTAAAATCCGCAATCGACACCGTGCGCGTCGTCAACATAGACCCGACCGCATCAACCGTCCATTGGCGCATCGCCGAACCGAACGGGCGCGTGGCGGTTTTAGAAATTATCGACGGCGTACCGACATTCTATGAAAATCCGGTTGGTGTTATCGCGAACGCACCGAATTTTGATTGGCATATGACAAATCTGGATAATTACGTGAACCTGTATCCTGGGCGCGCAATGCCAACGCCATTCGGTTCAATCAAATTGCGGTCTTTAAGTAATGGAACGGGCCTGCGCGGTTTGCCGGGTGATTTTTCATCGCCATCGCGCTTTGTCCGTGCGGCATTTTTAAAGACATATTCCATACCGCAACCAACCGCGCGCGCGGCCATTATGCAATCTTTTCATATATTGAACAATTTTGACGTCCCGTTTGGCGCATCGTATAATCTTGGCAAGGCGACATTCGATATGCCGTCCGCCACCCAATGGACGATTGCAACCGATACGGCCAATCACATTATTTACTATCACACAATGTATAACCGCACAATTCGCAGGATTGATATGAACGCAATAGACTTTGAAACAGTGGCATTCCAATCGCACCCGTTGGATACAACCGAAAGCGAAACCATAATCGACGCGCCGGTGAATTGATAAAAATATTTTTGTTTATTATCCACTACCCACTAACACCCGTCGCGGCACGCCGCGCCACGGTCGTGACGGACTAACCACTAACACTAACCACTAACACTAAATCTATTGCCTTTTGAAAAAATGGGTCTATAATCACCCCGTTCAATCAAAGGAGATGTTATGAAAATAAAACCATTTCGTGGCGTTCGCCCACCCAAAGAATTGGCGGCCGAGGTTGCATCGCGTCCATACGACGTTTTGAATTCGGTCGAAGCCAAGGCCGAGGCCGGCGAAAAATCATTATTGCACATTATTAAACCAGAAATCGATTTTGACCCAATTGCCGACGAACACAGCCAGGCGGTCTATGACAAAGCCGTGGAAAACTTCAAACTGTGGCAAGACCGCGGTTGGTTACGCACCGATGACAAAGAAATGTATTACATCTATGCCCAAACAATGGACGGCCGCACACAATACGGACTTGTTGCCGCGGCAAATGTAGATGACTATATGTCCGGCAAAATCAAGAAACACGAATTGACACGCAAAGACAAAGAAGACGACCGTATGATTCACGTCCGCATCCAAAACGCGAACATCGAACCGGTGTTCTTTGCATATCCCGATGTCGCAGAGATGAACAAAATTGTCGCGGACTTTGTTGCGAACAATGCACCCGAATATGACTTTACGGCCGCGGATGGTTTTGGTCATAAATTCTGGGTTATTCGCGATGACGCAATCAATGCGCGCATTACCGAAATTTTCCGTGATATTCCGGCAATGTATGTGGCGGACGGTCACCACCGCACGGCGGCGGCGGCACGCGTTGGCGCGGAAAAGCGCGCGCAAAACCCGAACCACACCGGCAACGAAGAATACAATTACTTCTTGGCCGTGATTTTTCCAGAATCCCAATTAAAGGTTATTGACTATAACCGCGTTGTCAAAGATTTGAACGGATTGACACCGGAACAATTCTTGGCGGAACTTTCAAAATCTTTTGAAGTTGTCGACATGGGAACCGAAATCTATAAACCGAACAAATTGCACAACTTTGGAATGTACATGGGCGGCAAATGGTATTCGTTGACCGCGCGGCCCGGAACATACAACGACAACGACCCGATTGGCGTTTTGGATGTGACGGTTTTGTCGAATTTAGTGTTTGATAAAATATTGAACCTTGGCGACCTGCGCACAAGCAAGCGCATCGACTTTGTCGGCGGCATCCGCGGCCTTGGCGAATTGCAGAAACGCGTTGACAGTGGTGAAATGGCGGTGGCGTTTGCGCTGTACCCCGTGACGATGCGTCAAATTATTGACATTGCGGACACCGGCAACATTATGCCACCGAAAACGACATGGTTTGAACCAAAACTGCGCAGTGGTTTGGTTATTCACAAATTGTCATAAATTCGATATAAACAAAAAAATAAATGGGTGCAATTTCGCACCCATTTTTATGGGTTTATAGCCACCTCGTCCAATCGTCCGGCATGATACACATTTTCGCCCCAATTCAGGTTGAATGTATCAACCCCCATTTCCAGTGGCACAAAGCATTGCGTTCCGCCACTTTGCACCACCAAAGCCGGTGTTGTCACGCGTTCAGATAAAATCGGATATGCGTTTTCATTTTCACCATTTTTGGTTTTAAATTCCGTTGCAAAATCACAATCGGTTGTGCAAACCGTATCACCATTACCATCGGTATAATAATGTTCGTTCGGTTTTAATCCCGGCGCACAGACGGCAACCATACGATCGCCTTCGGCTGTTGTGCCAATATATTCTATACCCCACGCCGTTGTCACACTGTGGTCGCCACACGGACATGTCGTATCCATTTGTGTATTTCGGAATGTAAGTTTAAATATATCCGTCGAATTTCCCGTGACACCCGCAAACAGTTGCGGATCGACATACCCGGTTAAACCACTTTCTGGTAACCCCCGACCCCCGACCGCGCCACAACGCCCCATATTAAATGTTGAACGAAACATTTCCTTGGCCGTGCCCGAAACACCGGCAAATAAATTCGACGGTATCGGTGATTCTATACCACACATACCCTGGAATGTAGTTTTAAACATACTTGGCGCCGCACCGGTAATACCCGAAAACAAACCCGCCGGAATTGTTCCGCTTATCGATTGACACGCAGCGAACGTCGCATTAAACAAATATGCGGCATTACCGGTTATACCACTAAATAAACCCGCCGGAATTATTCCGGTTAAATTTTCACAGCCACCAAATGTGCCCCCAAATGCATTAACCGCACCACGGGTGTATGTGGTATCACCAGTAATAGTGTAAGAAGTTATATCGTCATTTGCACTGCCCGAAATGGTTGCGAACAAATTTTCCGGAATTGAACCCGTCAGGCCCGAACAATTTGCAAACGTCTGATGAAACAAACCCGCACGTGGTATACCCGTCACACCACTGAATAACCCCGCGGGAATAGAACCGGTCAGTCCCGAACATCCACTAAAGGTTTCTTGAAACATCGACATTCCGGTTGCAGCATTATTCAAATCACCAAACAAATCCGCCGGAATCGAACCCGTAAGGCCACTGCACCCATGAAACGTTTCTATAAACATATGGGCATTATATTGGTCATTTAAACCTGTCGCAGCCGTCGAATTCCCCGTTACCCCATCAAACAAATCCGATGGAATCGAACCGATTAAATTTGTACATTCACTGAATGTAGCAATAAAATGCGGCTGTTTTCTGGCATCTGGTAAACTGGGGTAAATTGCACCCAACGACCCCGATATGCCCGCAACTTTTTCCGGCGTACCGGTGTACAATGAATAAGAAGTATCAACAACCGAGAGTCTACACCCGCGAATACCAAAACTGACCGCACCCATGTAATACGTGTGTGATAGATATGTATAATCCGTTGCCAAACCACCAAATCGTATGGTATGCACCCCCGCGGTCGCATACGTGTGTTCTATTGTGCCAACATAATTTATCGTTTGTTGTGTACCATCACCCCAATCAACGTAAAACAAACCTTCGGCACCCTGCCAATATTTGAATGTGTCGCCTGCCGACATATTTGTTGTGGTAATCGTGAATTTTGGGTCAAATTCAACCCATTGGGCCGTCAATGTTTTATCGCCCGTATATGTCCATTTGAATGTCCCCGATTTAACATCACTGGTTCCCGACACCAACCAACCAGACAACACATAACCCGGTTTTTCACACAGGTTCTTCATTATCATAACCGGCGAAAAATTCGCGTTATATGTCGCGGTCGCATTTGCCGGCGCGGTTCCCGAACCATCGCCACAATCGTATGTCACGGTGTATTCATCCGCCACGCACGATTGACCGTCCAATGCCGCGCCATACCCATTATTACACGTCCATGATGCATAAAATGTTTTATCACCCGTTGCATCCGCGCCAATTGTCATTGGATTTGCGCAATCGGTCAATTCGGCATCTGTGCACCAACCGACAAATGTGCTGCCCACTCTGGTTGGTGTCCCCAATGTTATTGCCGTCCCACCGGTATATGTTGCGGGCATTCCCGATGTTGCCGCCGTTCCACCATTAAGTTCGTATGTTATATTAAAATCATCGGCCCGTGCCGCAAATGGCATAAACGCACATGCAACCAACACACCAAACAATCCGTGTAAAAACGATACCCCCGACATCACAAATCCCCCTATCGATTTATCAAGGCATTATAACACATTTTAAACACCAAACAAAGCAAAATCGGGCAAGAACATGCCCGATTTTTTTACAATATATTTTTAACCCCCGGTTTAATATTGACGATACTTTATTTCATGAAATTTACGCAATAACGCAGAACTTTCCGCCGACATTTCAATATTCCGTTCTTTCAATATTGTCTGAAAATTATCTACATCTTGATTCACACGCATAACATCGCGCATAAATTCTTGACCCCGATTCGGCACACGAAACGCAACCGATGCACCATCCGTTCCACGACACGGACGCAAAAATACGCCATTTGCACGAAAAATGCGGACCATATCATACATATGATGAACATTTGTGTCCATCGGTATAACATAGTAATATTTGCGACCCCACGATGTCACAACATCTTTGACCGTGTGCGCACGAAACGCCGCACGCAAGACATCGGCGGCCTGGGGGTTCCATTTTGGAAACAGACCCGTTTTGGATAACAAATATTTGGCATAAATCATATCCGGTCCCTTTTTCACACCGGGGGCAAATGATATACCCAACAAAATATAAGTCAAGTCTTTAAATGCCAATCGCATGCGACAGTTTTAGCATAAAAATCGATTCGTTTCCATATTCGCGAACATTATTTGGATTCACACGATAAATAAATCCAATCGCGCCATCTGTGAACGGACCAAAACTGTGCCGATACGACGCATTAAATCGCAATTCGCGCGAACGCGGTACCATATCAATCCTGTGCACCCCGGTACCAGAAATTGCCAAATCATACCGCCCATCGGCATCTTCGACTATATCATAATTCGCACAGGCATAATCAATACCACCGTGCGTCACCGCCAAAGGCATTGATGCCCCAAATGTGAAATTACCAATATCGATTCCGGCCGCAAACGCGTTTGATGTAAAATCGCCCATATGCATCACTGCGTCGTTTTCCATACCCGGCCGGGTCCACGCAAATGTTGCACGTGCACGCAATTTAACATTTTTAAACGGCGCCACAAACGCATCAACATCAATATAATTCGTGTTCGCGTTACCAATCGCCATCAATCCCGAACCGTATGCACCCAAAACCGTATTGTCTTCATGCATCGCACCAACAGTGGTATTTAACCCAAAACGATTATTGCCCCACCCCACATTGGATTGCGCGCCTGAAACCACGCCAAGGCGCATCGGCGCATATTCAGACGAAATCGTCGGGTCGTTTTCCACCAAACCTTCGTCGGTAATAATCCCGGAAAACGCGCGCGCGCCAAACGTCCAATTATTGTAATTATACGCCGTCCCGGCCACAACCGCATTCGACGCCAAAGACAAAATCGGATTCGCCATACCCGTAAAGCGCGATTCTCCATCGGTCAAATAATGCTGGTAATCGCCTGACATTTTCCAATTACCATCCGCGTATTCAAACCGCATATTGTCCAACCCGTCCATATTATCGTTATACGCGCGCGCCGAACGCGTCAAACCAAACGCAAACTTTCCAACCCGAACCATATTGTTTTCGGGTGCGCGCGTCCGCAAATCACCCAATACATCACCCATATACAACCCATGCCGACCACCATCATCAAACGTAAAAGAATTTTTCCATACACGCGGCAAACGCATAGTCCCATCGGCACTTTCCAACATATCAAACGCCGCGACATCAACCGCACCCCGCCCCAGGTTCAGCGCACCCGACGCACGAAAACCGGTATTTATCGCCGCCCGCCAATACGCATTTCCCGACGCAGACACTATATTTGTTCCATCAAAGAAATACAAATTCGTTCCCGGTGTTGTCGCCCGTTCAAGGTTTATCACCCCATAACCAAAAACCTCTTTGAACACGCTTAAATAATCCTCGCCATTGTCTATGCGCCATTGGTACGCATCCGGCATTTCATACATTCCCGTCAAATGCGATATCAATGTATCCTTGGTCAAACGCGTTCCCGACGTCAACCGATTAAGAAACGGTCCATCCGCCGTTAAGGCCAACAGAGTAAAAATCTGTTGCGGGGTCATATAGTAAAACGCCGAACGCAACACGCCCGCCGCCCCGGCCGCCGCCGCCGCCGCCATTTCATCGGTCACGCCAACCGCCGCAAAGCACCACGGGTCAATACCATCCCCGCCCATACCGGCCGCACCACAAACGCGGGATTTATAATATGTCGCATCTGTTCCACTTCCGGTTTGCCATTGGGATAATTGAAATTTATTTGCATTTCCATCCGCGTTTGCCGCAATTGCCGTTGTCCCCGCGGTTGACGCACCAACGCCCACCACCGACATAAACAAATGTCCAAGGTTTTGATAAACCAACGGCGCAGAATTTTCAAATGTCGCAACCAACGGCGCGGTAGAATACGCCGCATCTGTCTTTGACGCACCGGTTGAAAACACGGTCAACGGCGAATACCGCGACCCCAGGTTCGTAAAGAACGCGGTTGCATTAGAAGTTGTCGGACTGGTTGTATTTTCCAAACCATATGTTTCACCAATCAAATTCAAAAACGCACCCTGTCTTTGCGACGAAAATGCGGCCCCGCCCGCTTCAAGAACATCGTCAACGGTTCCCGCCCCAACACTGTGCAACGGTTCAATCACATCAAGATTCGCAATTACATCAACCCGTGAACGCCCACCGGCCAAATCACCGGCATAGGCCAATGCCCCTGCATCCACCATCGCAGTATAATTATAATAATCCGTCGCGCCACCATTTGAATCAATCCCGCCACCAGTTCGATATATCGTCATTTGGCCGTTTGGCATAAAACCGACAAAGTCACCATTTGGGTTCGTCGCCATATTTCCACCAACAATCTTGGCCAATATATTATCCATCTCGGTCGCATTGGTGTTATGTATTGCGGTCCCGGCCCCGGATAAATCGAACGCGGTCACCTCTGTGACACTATCATCCGAAACATTTGAATTGTCATTTCCAAGTGTGATTGTATTGTTATAATACTTGCTTGAAATCATAGTATTACTTGCATTATTCAACGAAGACGGACCGGAATTACTGGTCCAGATTAAAAATTTTTCCTGTAAAGATGTATTATCGGCGGCATTTATACCATTCGCCGTCACCAATGCCACATTCACCGGCCGACCGCCTTCAACCGGGTCCGACCCCAAATTATACTGACTTGTCGAAAGTGGCGCATTTGTTTCCATATTTCGCAATGTCCGCATCCCCAGATAACCACGTGCCAACGGCGAATATCCCCGCATAAGCAGCAAATAATTCATATTCCCATAATTTGATGCACTGGAATCCGTACTGCCGTTCATCAATTGAAAGTTTTGATAGTTCGGTGTGTTTTCAACCTGGGCACCGTCGGCACCGGTAATGTATTGATTGTAAAAAACCGCCAACGCATCATTATATCCCGAACTTTCGGCCGTTGCACTTGGCATTGCCGGCCCATACGGCAGGCCGGATGTGAACACCGCGGTTCCCGAATCTGTGGATGAACCACCACCCGACGAACCACCACCACCGGAACCCGAACTGCCACCCGAAGAATTATTGTCATTATCGGGATCGAACACATCGGTCAACAAAAACAGACCACCTATGACAACGGCGGCACCCGCCGCCGCCAATGTCAAACCCTGGGCGGTGGATAGTCCACCGAACAAGCCCCCCGTTCGACCAGGCGAATTTTTTGTTTTATAGTCTTTAATTTGACGGTCACACTTTGACGCATCTGCACCGTACATTTGTAAAATCTGGGCCGCGCGCAAATCGTTATTCATCAACGCGGTGCACACCAACGACAGACCCGTATTATCAACATAGTTTATATTCGCACCATTGTTCACCAAAATTTGAACCTGTTGAATATCGGCATTTTTGGCGGCGGCCAACAATTGTGCCGCAACGGTAAATTCACTTGGCGCCGCAAACGATGCAAACGGGGCGAAAACAAGTGCAAAAACCAAGAATCTTATGAATTTCATTCGTCCTCTCTCTATGTCCCGCATATTCTAACACAGATTTTTATTGTGTGTCTAGCAAAAAAATAAACGGGATGAAAAAAATCATCCCGCATATTTTTATTTACCCAACAAATTACCGGCTAATGGTCTTGACATAAACCCAGTTCGATGAAGATTGTTCGGTTTTATGACCATCAGAAACCGTCACTGTCCCCCTAAAATTACCTGTGATACGAATACCGCCTTCGCAATCACACGGTTCCGGTTTCGGTTCTGGCTTTGGTTCCGGTTTCGGTGTCACGGGTTTCACAACCGGTTTTACCGGACGAACACCACTGTTTTGATTACCACTGCTGCGATTTGCAGAATTGTTATTATTCCCATGAATCATTGTTGCATCATTATTATCACCATGGATAATAATCGCATCACCCTGCACTTCGACCGCCGGGGTTTCTGTTTTATCTTTGCCGCCACACGGATTGCAATCCGGGCAATAATAATTATTAGTATTATATTTGCACGACGCAAGGCCCGCCAAGGCCATAAGACCCGCCAACTTTAAACTGTTTATTAAATTTCTTTTGTTCATCTTCAACTCCTTTTGTTGTTGATTTCTGACCTTATTATAGACAAAATTTTTACATTGTCAATGGCAAAAATAAAATTTTTTTCAAAAAAAATATATTTTGCAACAAAAGCGTTTTTTTGGTATAATGTTCCACAGATTCAAGAGAGAATGAAAACACTAAACCTTATTTTTGTGGGGATTTTGGGCTGTGGCGTTGCGTTCGGCGCAAACGCGGCACCGGCGAAATGTTCCAAAACGAACCTTACGCGGTGCCTTGATTCCGCGTGTGCGATAAACGGGGGCGTCAACCCGTCCGCCCGGTGCCAGTATTGCGGCACATCATCCGCCGGCACCCCACCTTCCACCAAGGGATTAAAAAATGTCACGGCGGGTGCGTCAACGAAATACGCACTTTCGGCCAAAGAATTATCGGTTGCCCCATCGGACCCCGGCCGGCGTTATATATGGGCAACAACCGAATGTATTAAAAAATTACCGGGTTGCACCCCCGACGACGCGTCAACGGTATATGATAAATTGATTGAACAATCATGTCGCGCCGCCGGCATCAGTATCCAGGTATCAAACACGATTCAAAATTTAAACTCTGGCCCAAGTAAAACAAAATGCACAGAATCCATGACGGCGTGCATGACCCAAAAATGCGGTGCATCATTTGCCGATTGTCAATCCGATTCGGATTTTGACCGTTTCTTGGCCGAATGTGCAACCGACGCAACCGGTTGTGACACATACACGGCGGAATTTCGTAAAGAATTTTCGGACGATCGCGAACGTGCATACGCAACCCGCGAAGGTTCGCTTGACGCACTTGTCGCACAATATAAAACCACACGCGAAAACAAAATAACAATGGCGCGCACGGCGTGCAACCGCGGCACCGCATCGGAAACATGCGTCAATACGGTCTGTGCGAAAAACATGCCCGGCAAATGCAAGGAATCGATTGAAAAATCTATGGCGACCCAGTTATGTAAATTCTATGACACGGCTTGCACGGTGTTAAAGTAAGGAAGAAATGAACAAGACATTTGAAAATCTTTATCGTTCTTTGTTGGTTGCGATTGCGACGGCGGGCATATTTGTATTTGACGCATCCGCGGCGGTGACGAACCGTCCAACGGCGGCGAACAACGCGGCGGCAAACCGCGCCCAGAATCGAATGGTTGGGCGCGCCCCAACAATGACGGCGCCCAAGGCAACCGCTACCACACCGGTCGTCGAACCCGAAATAATTGAAGACGAACCAACCCCCGAACCCGAAATCGATGACCCGATTATCGTTGACAACAAAACATCTGTGTTTGACGATGTTATGTCGGAAATCGGTACATCGGATACCGATGCGGCGGCCAACGCCCGGTCCGAGGCTATTCGCCGTCAACGCGCATTATTGGACGGTGCATCAAACCAAACAACCGGCCCGTCGGTAAGTATTACCGCAAACGCATGCGACGCCGAATTGCGCAAATGTATGATGGAACGCTGCGGCAACGATTTTACAAAATGCGCAAATGATTCAAGCGCGATATGGGGACAAAAAATCGAAGGTTGCCGTGCAAAAACAAAATGCACCGCACACGAATTTACGTTGTTGGCCCCGGAAATATTGGCGGACCGCGACGCGAATGTTAAAATGCAGCACTATGATTCAGTAATAAATTGTGGCAACCGATACAACGATTGTATATTTACCCAATGCGGCACAACATTGAATAAATGCCTTGCCAAGAAAGACGGCGACAACGCGATTTCAAAATGCGCATCCATCGCAAACGAATGTAAATCTATGGATAACGGCCTTGCGTCACGCGCGATGTCGGTCTTTGGCGATTTGCGCACCATTGCGACCGCCCGTGTCAAGGCGGACGAAGCCCGCCTTTACGAATTGCGTGATTTAATGCGGGCGCAATGCAACCGTTTTGGTGCAATGTTTGACGAACGGACATTGGATTGTGTTTACACGGTGAATTTCTTTGCCGGCGAAGATAACACACTTATGGCGTCCAAGAAATTATATTCTGGCGACAGTTTCCAATGCAACGCAAATTGGTTCGGTGTCGATATTACAACATATATCGAAAACGCGCAACGCCTTACGCGGTCGCAAAAATCCGCATCGGCGGCGGCATTAGGCGCAGGTTTGGGTACCGCGGCGGGACTTTATACATCCGGCGCAATTACACGCGCACGAGAATCTCAAAAAGCAGAAAAGGCGGTTAATGAAGCTGCATGTGAAAAAGCCGGTGGCAAATGGAGCGGCCGCAAATGCACCGACACGAACGGCAAAGAAGTAGAGATTAATAAAGACGCGGTGCAAGACGAAAAAAAAGAATCGACCAAAACCGATGCACAACAACCCGAAATAAATGAAAGTTTGCATTCTGAACAAGAAGTTGAAACAGAAACCGATAAACCCGATCCAAAAGATATAAAAAATATACTTGCCGACGACCTTGGTCTGCAAAAAATAGCCGAAACGAGCCGTGGCGGCCTTAGTTATTCCGGCGCACAATCTCAACAAAATGATAAAAAAGTGGTATCAACTTGGTATAACTCTCTTTCTGGAAAACATCAGGGTAAAACTGCATACAAATACAGTTATTGGGGCGCAGAATTTGATGACGATACTTCCATAACCGGCATATCCGTGTGCAGCACTAAAAAAGATGTTAAATCTGAGAAAACCTTACTGGCCACAGATGCATTCGGAAAACAACTATCTAAAGAATGGACAAACGAACAAACAACATCGGCAAGGGGTGGGTATTGCTATTGTCGAATAATAAAACCACAGTATTCAGATTGGAGATATACAACTAAACACCGGGACAGTGAGGACTGCGCCGATAATTGTGCAAATTGGTGTGCATATACATTTAATGAGTATCCTTCTGTACGTCAGACACTGTTCAAAACACTAAGCAAAACTGATAAATTTCCTCGTTAGCATTTGACAAAGTAAAATAAAATCCTATAATTCGCCCCCGGTATAACAAAACAACGGGGTTTTATTATGTATTTTTATCCACACTTTGCACGGGATAATTATAATCAACGCACGGGGGAATATATTCCCACATGGCAAAAGATTGCGCGCGCACATCGCAATATCAAAATTTCCGACACAGAATGCAACATGAACAATTTCGGACAATATTCGCCCGCATACCCAACAACAAACGAAGATTGGCGTTTTGCGATGTCTGAATTGAACCCGGTCGGCAAATCCGTCCTTACCGTCACGGCAAGTGGCGACCAACCAATCGCATTTGCGATTTCCGGCGCAACCAAAATCGATACTTTTGATACCAGTTATTTTGCACGCGTCATAATGGATTTGAAAACATCGGCAATTCAAACCCTGGACCACGGACAATATAACCAATTTGTTCGCGAATTGCGTGACACAAAATCTGTTCGCGACATTCGTGGCTATGATAAAATCGCAACCGTTTGTCCGAAACAAACAATTGTCGTCGCGCGCCAAATGGCGGGATGCAAAATATTTAACGCCGGCACCGGCACATGCAGTGAATACATGCCAACCGACCAAGAATACAATATTGCAAAACAAAAAATCACAGGGCCTATGAATTTTATCTGGTCAGATTTACAAAACCTGTGTCGGGAATTAAACCAAGAATACGACATAATCTATCTGTCCAATATTTTCGAATATTTTACAAGCAAGAAAAAAATCTCATCGGTATTACACAGCCTGTATCCGTTTATCAAAAACGGTGGTGAAATCATGCTTTACACATCATGGGTTCAAACCGGAATTTCCGAATCGATTGATGCGGCCGCACGTGCATGCGGTTGGGGCGAAACGAAATCGCACAACCGTAAAAACGCGTTTATGTTGACGATGACGCGGACACGATAAAATATCAAGAATTTAATTTTTCAATCAACGCATCGCGGTCGGTTATAATTTCTATGCCGGCCGCACGCCATTTTTCGGACACATCTTCAAAGTCCATAATGTTGTATTCGCCCAAATACAGTATCGGCGTTTTTGCCCCGCCCCGGCCCACTTCAATCAATTGCGCAATCGGCGAAGGCCGTTGCCGACCCGCTGCAAACCAATTTGTATCGTCCGCCACCCAGAAATCATCATCATCGTGCACCGCGATTGCAAAGTTGCCCGCAATTATTAAATCATTTTCAACATGTGCGTCTATACCCGCCCCCATAATAAATTCACATAATTCATCGGCCGGCGATTTTTCGTTATCCGCACCATCATCTTCATCGGCACCGTCGTCAAAATTTATATCTGAAAAAACCGGCACACCGTAATTTGCCATATCATCAGATTCCACAACATCAAAATCATTTGGCACCGGAAACGCCGAATTTGTATCAACAAAGGCATTTGCGCCTTGATCCGCCGACACATCGGCCGCCCCAACCATAACCGGAACATTATCCGGCGCAGGCACATCCCCGGGGGCATCCGCCACAACATTCGGCGCGTTCACAACCGATTTTGTTGGCGCACGATTAAAGACCGACTGTTGACGCGAACCGTAATTTTTTTGTGCGCGCATAAATACTTCACGCATCTCGGCCGGCGCACCCGGACGCGGTTCGGGCAAGACATCCTGTTCGGTAACCAACGGTGGCGGGGGCGCGGGTGGCGGTGGTGGGGGTGCGGCCTCGAAACATTTTGGTAATGGCACACGCACCGGCACGGCGTTATTTCGAATGGTAAGTGTTGTTGTCGCAATATACAACGGCACCGCCGCAAGAATCAATAATCCAAACACCAGTCCCGCAAAACCATGCAATTCTACGCGTGCCAGGCGCACCCAATGCGCATACGAAAACATATCAAAATTGAACAAATAATGCAGAATACACCACATAGCAAACACATAGAATGCCGTCCACGCAATCGCGCGCCAATACTTTGAAAAAAATTTATTCGTATCTGCCATTATCACTAACCACTAACACTAACCACTAACATATTATAGACACATTTTACATTCTGTCAACCGAACAAAAATTTATTTAATAAATTTGTAAAAAAAATTAAAAAAAACTTTTTTATATGCCTTTTATATGATATAATGTCAGAGATAAAAAGGAGGGTTTTTCATGCAGAAATTGCTGAAAACATTAGAAAAAGGCATAGTTTGCCTGTCATTGGTCGCAATATCTGGTGCGTGTTTTGGTGATACGTCGCCTGCACGTGGGGCGGCCGCCAATCGTGGACGCGGCACGACCGCAACGGCACGTATGCCATCGATTCCGACACTGCCGGTTGGTGCGATTGGCAATCTTAGTATAAGCAATAATAACGGTGTCACACCAACACCGGGTCCAAATCCAGGGCCGAATCCGGGACCGAACCCAGGGCCAAATCCGGGGCCAAATCCGGGACCGAACCCGGGGCCTGATGAACCGGATACGCCGGTAAACCCGAATCCGCCCACCCCGGAATGCCCGGACGGTGGCGTTGCGAATTCCGATTATACGGTTGAAAACTGTATGAACGATGTGTTGGCGTGCGTCAATGGTGGCGCGTTGCCAAACGGTATAAATTCGTTGTTTAACGAAGACCTGCGTAATTCAATCGTGAATGGTATGGGGCTGTGCCTGACCCAGGTTGAACACTGTGTCACAACGGTTCGCAAGAATTGCCAATATGTGTACGCGTCGTCATCCGATGTTTGGTTGGATTTCAACGCACGCAAGGTTCAACCGGAATACTATGCGTTCGTGTTGCGCCAAACGGGCCTTACCCCGACCCAGGCGGAAAACACATGTCTGTTGTTGGACCGGAACACATACGGCGCATCGTTTGACGCGGTATCTGATTCAAACCGCACAACATCCGAATATGCAAAAAATGTTGGCGCGTATAACAGCCAAATGAACAATTCATTGTCCAAGGCAAATCCGATGGGTGTAGAGGTCAACAAAACCGGCATCGACGGAAATCGCGGATACTATGCGCGTTGGGATGCCGAAAATGCACAATGCCTGTTGCGTGTCGCGGCGTATAACAAAGATACCCTTATCACCAACAGTTGGCTGTTCGGCGCGGTTGGCGACGACCGCACGGCCGAAGTGTGGCAAAACGCCGGTTCAACATTTACATGCAACAAAGAATTATTTGATTTTTCGTTAATGCCAACAACAAAGACGGTTGCGGCGACGGCGATACCGGGCGGAACATTGCTTGGTGCCGGAATCGGCGCAATGGCCGGACACGGTGACCGCGATTTTGATTGCAGTAACGAAAGCATGCGCAAAGATTTGTTAAAGCAATTGCAAGAAAATCAAAAAATTGGCAACTTGAACCAATTTATTGAAACCGATTTATCCAGTGCAAGTAAATCTATGTCCCAGGCGCAATGTAATGAAATTGTGAACCTGTACGACATGTGGCAAATGGGTAAAGAAGCCATCAAGACATGCGAAGCAAAAACAGAAATTGTCATCAAAGTTAATGCGGACTTTAATCTGCAAAGCCTGCAAAGTCAGTGCAAAGATAATTTATGCATGACCGATGCACAATTTCAAGAACTTGTTGCCAGCATGAACGGAGAAATGCAACAATTCCTGAACAGCCAATCTGCATTGGTCAAAGATGCATTGGAATACTGCACGTTCCGCGAATTGAATACATCACGTCAATATGGCACCGATGTATATTGCAAGGGAACCGGCGAAGGATGCGTATCCAAGGAAGTATTCCAAAACGAATTGGATAGTTTGGGACGCATATTCAATTCCATCGAAATGTTAAAGGGGCAAAAATCAAATCGCCTTAAAACGACATTGATTGGTGCGGGTACCGGCGCGGCGGTCGGCGGAACCGCAACCGCAATCACGGCATTTGTCGAACGCAACAACATCAATTGCCGCGTGGCGGACGGCCTGGCCCGGGTGTCGTTTGGGAAATCTTATACGATTGACCGTTTGCGCGACTTCTATGTGAAATGGGCATTGAATTTGCCGAACACATTGGCACCGACGGCGGTTGTCACGAATTGCGACAATTGGCAATTGACATGCGCCCTGTTCACAGACCCGAAAGAATGCGAAGCAGCCCAGTTTAACTATCGTTCGGGCAACCTGTCCAGCACGACATTGGTCCAAAATGCGTGCCGCACATCCGGCAGTGCATGTATCGCGAACCTGTCGGTGGCACAATCTTATGGTGCGTGCCTGGTCAACCCGGACACACCGGACGAAGAATATCCGTCTGTGAAAAATTGCAGCGAATGGCAACGCGCATGCCGCAATATCACAACCCAGAACGAATGTAATTCAGCGAAGTTGATTTACACACCGCGTTCTGTGCGCGTATCGATCGCATGTGCATACGATACAACAAATCACATATGCGGATACAATTTGAACAAATTAAAGAAATATATCAACGTTGCAACATGCCCAGTTGGTCCGGTTCCAATTGACCCGCATCCGGCATCTGCAAATGAAAATGTTGATATAAAATAAACCAAGTTTGGCTTGTGTGTCCCTAAAAAGAAACCGTCCGTTTTCGGACGGTTTTTTATTACTGGATTTTCAACACCGCAATTCCGGGCAATTCGCGACCTTCGATAAATTCCAAAAACGCGCCCCCACCCGTTGAAACATATGTTATATCATCCATCACGCCGCACGCATCCAACGCCGCCACCGTATCGCCACCGCCGACAATACTTTTCAATTTTCCGGCACGCGTGTTTTCGGCAATCGCCCGCGCAATCGCAAAGGAACCGAACGACCATGTCGGCATCCATTCCGCCATACCAACCGTGCCGTTCCAAATAACCGTTGCGGCACGCCCGATTTCATCAATATCGCGCGCGGCGGTTTTCGGCCCACCATCAATAATAACATCACCCGGCAAAATATTGTCCAGGTCTTTATCGGTGCGCGGTGCGTTCGGTTCAAATACCGGCCCAACACCTTTATCCAACGGCACCAGCAATCGACAATTATTTTCCGCGGCATATTTCATAATGTCGCGCGCGTTGTCCGCCATATCTGGTTCGTACAGCGAATTTCCAACGGGCGCACCAAGCGCAAAATTAAATGTTGTTCCCAATGCCCCACCAACAATCAAAACATCAGACAATCGCGCCAGCGCACGCAACACGCCAATTTTTGTTGAGACCTTGGACCCGGCGACAATAGACAAGACCGGGTGTGTCGGTTTTTCCATAACATTGGTTAAATTTTCAATTTCACTTTGTAATAACAACCCTGCATACGACGGCAAAAATTTAGTCACGCCAACGGTACTTGCATGCGCACGGTGCGAAACGGCGAACGCATCATTTACAAACAAATCGAATCCATCCGCCAACATGCGCGCAAATTCGGCATCATTCGCCTCTTCCCCGGCATAGAACCGCACATTTTCCAACAACACCACATCACCGTCACGCATATTCGCCATAAAAGATTTATCCAAACAATCTTCAATCAACGGCAATTTCATATATTCCGCCACAGTGCGCAAACTATATTTCATATCGCGCGTTCCCTTTGGCCGGCCAAGGTGGGAACAAATCGCGACCCGCGCACCCGCGTTGCGCAAGAATTCGATTGTGGGCTGACTCCGCTCTATACGAAATCCTTCGGTAATTTTACCATCAACAATTTGCACATTAAAATCATCGCGCAGCAACACATATTTTCCGCGCAAATCAATCCCATCCAACGTCCTAAGTTTCATTTATTTTCCCCTTTCCTTTTATTACTATCTCCTTTGTTTTTTGGCACAAAAATTGTACCAAAAAAAACACAAAAAGTCAAGAATTTTCGCGGGTTTCAATGGTTTTTTTGACCGGTCCAAACGTCCGCCGATGATGTTCCGTCACGCCATATTTTTCAATTGCCGATAAATGTTCCGCGGTGGGGTATCCGGCATTTTTATTCCAACCATATTCGGGAAACCGGACCGACAGGTCTTGCATAATTTTATCACGCGTTTCTTTGGCGATAATGGATGCCGCCGCGATAGAAAGCGACTTCGCATCGCCCTTTATAACCGCCCTGCCACGCACAGCCGCCGGCACACGATTTCCGTCAATTAAACACAATTCCGGCGTTTGCCCAAGGTTTGCGACCGCGCGTTCCATCGCACGCATAGACGCCCAAAGTATATTTAATTCGTCAATTTCCGCCGGGCTGCATTGGCCGGTCGCCCATATTGTATTTTTTGTTATCCAATCATACGCGGTCGCCCGCTGCGCCGCCGACATTTTTTTTGAATCACGTATCACCACCGGAATTTCAATATCGCGATTTGGGAAAATCACCGCCGCCGCAACAACCGGCCCACAGAGTGGACCGCGTCCGGCCTCGTCGCATCCCGCAATAAAGTTTGCGCCAATTTCGTTTTCAATGGAAAAATCTGCAACCGTTATCATATCGCCCCATTAAATAGAATACGGTATTTCTTCGGCGCGCACATATTCATCTTCACTGGTGTAAAGTGGCCACTGGGAATCCGCCAAGACTTTCAATGTTGTCAAAGGCTGGTTCAAGCGCGCACGATACAGCCACAAATTCGCCATCACGCGTTTGATATAACCACGCGTTTCATACGCCGGAAAACTCTCGATATAAAGCAACGGGTCATCCGTCGTAAAAGATTTTTCAAACTTTACCACCGAACCCATACCGGCATTATACGCCGCCAACATTTTTATGATGTTATTGTTGATATTCTGGTGCATCAGCAAATCTATGATATACTGTTGCCCCAAGAACATATTGTGTTCCGGGTTCGACATATCGATATCCGACATTTTAACCTTGTTCGCGCGTGCGACCAATTTCGCGGTTCCCGGCATAATCTGCATAACACCGTTTGCACCCGCACCCGATTTTGCGGCCGTGCGAAAACCACTTTCCTGTTTAATAATCGCCAATAATAACGCACGGTCTATGGACCACCCGCCCATCGGTTCCCAATCGGGTAATGGATATTGCGCAGAATAAATAACATCATCATCAATTTCCAAAATACCGCGGTCGCGTATCACACCCGATGCCAAAATCGCCACACGCGAAAGTCCGAACGCACTTGCAATCGCATTTATCGCGTGCAGGCTTCTATCGCTAACCTTGGATGTCATCATATATTTAAGGTATTCTTCCGCGCGTTCACGACGATTTACTTGCAACAACGCCAACGCCATTTTTCCATATCGGTTCGTGCGCAGTTCATCGATATCTTCTTCGGTAAATTCTTGTTCAAAGAATTCGTATTCCGGCACATTCCCCATCATTGTCGCCGCCAACGCACCATAGAACGCCATCGGGTGCGTTGCCGCAATTGTCCAATATTCGTGTGCTTTGTCGGTATCCCCACGCATATCGGCGGCGCGCCCGGCCCAGAATGCGGCCTCGGTCTTGCGGGCATTATTGATTTGTTTCAATTTCAAAATGCGACCAAAATATTTTTCGCTTTCTTTATACTTTTCTTCTTTGAAATACAACAACCCCATTGTCCACAAACCGTATTCAGATTCCGCATCCGACGCAACGAACCCCCATTTTTTTGCCAATTCATATTCGCCATTTGTGTAATACACATACGCCAATCGCCCGGCAAGCCGCCCATAATCCGATTCGGTCAGTTTTCGTTTGAACGAACGTTCTTCCAATATATTGCGTGCGGTCTTGGTTGCGCCCGAACGAATAGCCTTTTTAAATTTTGTAATTTTTTTATCAATTGAACCCGAATATTCTTTGGCGGTCCATGTTTCCGATTGCGCCGTTTCAATGGACAGCCCGCCCGACAACATACTTGGCACATATGGTTTTTTCACCGAAACCTTTTTCAATTTAGAAAGTTTTTCCATACGCACTGCACCCGGCATATCGTTATATTTATCCATCCAGTTTTTTACTTCGGCACTTTTGGTATGATATGTCTTGGAAAAAAATCTTTGATATAAAATTTCATTTTTCAAAATCGGGTCGGACAATTGCCGTTCCAAATTTTGTGCGGTTGAAATTTTTTCCGCATCTTGCAGCATAAAGATTTGCGTATATAAACTTTCATCTGCATCCGACAAGACATCAAGATTCGGCGTGGCAACCGCATGCGCGCACACGAAAACCGTGAAAACAAATACTAATAATTTTCTCATCCCCTTATATTCCCCTTAAAACAAAGTCGTTTTTGGCAATTTACAAACGATAGTCTCGTCCGTAATTTCCGGAATCGTATCGATAATTTTTTTGAAATCAGAAATCCGTGAAAATTTACGATACACCGAAACAAAGCGCACAAATGCAATCGGGTCCAAATTCAACAGAGAATCAGAAACCATTTCACCGATTTGACTGCTGGTCACCATATCATCGGCCATTTCTGTTTCTAACCTGCGCTGAATCGACGCAACCAAACGTTCAATTTGTTCGTCCCCTACTTCGCGATTATGACATGCCAATTTAATACTGCGCCGCAGTTTATCCCGGTCGAACGGTTCGGTTTTTCCAGAATTTTTTCGCACAACCAAATCACGCATCTGGACGCGTTCGACAGTTGTGAATTTCGCGCCGCATTGATTACAAACGCGACGACGACGGATAGTTCCGCTCTCAACATCTGGGCGTGAATCTGCGACACGGCTGTCGGCATAATTGCAATATGGACATCTCATGCACAATAATTTAGCAATCTATTTCATTTGTGTAAAGTGATTTTTAATTTGAAAAAATCGCATTTTATAAAAAATCAAGACTTTTTTTTCATTTTTATGCCATGGGTGCAAAAAATTTTAACGTAAAAATGTGGTATAATTGTCTGAACGAGAGGGAAAAATTGGACAAATACCTGAACCAGATTTTGATGGGCGATTGCATCGCGGTTATGCGCGACATTCCCGACGGTTCTGTTGATGCGGTATTTGCCGACCCACCATACAATTTACAATTAGGGCAAAAAACGCTTTATCGACCCGAAGACCAAACCGCGGCGCGCGCCGTTCGCGACGATTGGGACGCGTTCGCGTCCCCGGCGGAATACAGCAAATTTACGCGCGAATGGCTGGCCGAATGCAAACGCATTTTAAAACCAGATGGCGCAATGTGGACAATCGGCTCGTATCATAATATTTTCACGGTCGGCGCAATTATGCAGGAACTTGGTTTTTGGATTTTGAACGACATTGTTTGGGTTAAAACAAATCCTATGCCGAATTTCCGTGGCACGCGATTTACAAACGCACATGAAACATTGATATGGGCAACCCCGCGCAAGACCGGCAAATATACATTCAATTATGAAACAATGAAGAAATTAAACGGCGGAAAACAAATGCGTTCCGATTGGGACATGAACATTTGCCTTGGCGAAGAACGATTAAAGGGCGCGGATGGGAAAAGCCTGCACAACACGCAAAAACCCATGGATTTATTGCGTCGCGTAATTCTGTCTTCGACCAAACCGGGCGATATAATTTTGGACCCATTTGTTGGTTCGGGCACAACGGCGGCGGTGGCGCGCGAATTGGGCCGGCAATTTATCGGCATTGAACGTGAACAATCCTATGTAAACGCGGCGCGCGCACGCGTTGCAAATGTGACACCAATCGATTTATCGGATATCGAGGTTTCTAAACCAAAACGCGACGAAGTCCGTGTTGCATTCCGTGAATTGATTGACGGCGGATTGTTGTATGTCGGCCAAACGTTGGTAAGTCCGCGTGGCGAACGCGTTATGATTACATCGGATGGCAACCTGGTCCACAGTTTATATGGTCGTGGTTCGATTCATGTTATGGCGGCCCGTATTCAACATTGCACAAGTTATAATGGTTGGGATTATTGGTCGGCCCAGAAACGCGACGGCACATTGGTTTCAATCGATGAATTACGCAAATATGTGCGCGATATAAAATCCGGCATCAAGAAAGCCGCATAAAACACTTAATCCCATTTCATCACACGTCATTTCAATACAAGTTATCACAATCGCAACAGGCAGGCGGTATTATGTGGCATTATTATAATCGCACTTTCCATTAATACACACCAACCCACCACAACATGGTGAATCTATGGAACAAGATTCCCCCTCGACCAAACATGATATTGGTGCCACCAATTCCTCTATTCCCCAAACGGTTTGATCCACCAAATTCCACAACAAACAGTTTGCATCGGTATGTGCCGCATTTGCAACCCATTCGGTACATGTACGGTTTGTCGTCGTAATTGGCTGCAAATCCAGACGCTTTATTTGTTCACCCAATTGATTGACTGTTACCAAATCACCATCATTACAATAATCTTCATCGGGGTCATTACAAATCCCCCTTTCACCAATTGTTCCGGCGATATCTGTATATGTGATAACCGTATTTCCGGGTGTAGAACTGTTTGTGCCGGACACCGGAATTGTGTTTTGTTTTTTGCCAACCTCGGTATCTACATAATCTTTACTGGTCACCGTGGATGTGACGGCATACGCGTTGCCCGCAATCGCCAAAAGATTTCCTCTCTTTTCCTATGTAAAAAAGTGTACAATAAACCAAGGTTTTTTTACGCTTTGAATTTTAATTTTTGCAAAATCGCTAACCCTTTGTTTTTACGCAAAAACAAAATTTTGATTTTTTGAAAAAAAGCGTTGACTTTAAACCTTGGTTTTTTTACGCGTGAACCCCGCGGATTCCGCGGGGTTCGCCATTCACTAACCACTAACACCCGTCGCGGCACGCCGCGCCGCGGGCGGAAGTGTTTGTTAGAATTGTGTATCACTGCACGTTTCGGTTTCTTCGCCCCATTCGCCACAATATTTGTCACCAACAAGCGGATTCCTTGTTTTTGCACAGTGCGATGAACGAACACACTTGTGGCATATCAAGTTTTCCCAATCAAAGGTAGTTGTAATGGTTTCTTTGTAATTCCATTGGTTCACGCCGCCAGAACCGGTTAAAGAAGAACTTTTGGGTTCAAATTTATCACCATTTGCATCATTTGCATCATTTGATGATAATATCAAAGCACTCATAATGGAATTAGCCACAAGCATACCCGGATTGGCCGTCATTAAACCCACGGCCGCACTGCTCATAGCCATAGACCCAAATAAATATGTACCAGCACTTTTAGGCGGTTCTGCCGAACGGGCCAGTGCGGACATTTCTGCCAAATCCACACACGATTGCCGTGCAAGGTCACGACGAATATCATCATTATTCGCGCCTCTGATTTCTGCAACACGCTGAGCTATTGTGGAGTAGTCTTTTGATCTTTTTTCATTTAATTCGTCATATTTTGCATAATAGTTTTCTTTGAACTGTGATAATGCCGATGCCGTAATAATCTTTCTAACTTGGTCGGTTAACTGTGGAAAACGTGCTTTATCGTTGCCTTTTGCACCTAATGTTCTTTTATATCCTTGAAATTCGCGCCCATCCTTGCAATAGGCCACTGTTTGGTCGGATTCGATTGCTTTTATTGCATTTTGTATGCTTGTTTGTAATGCATTTAATTCACTGACCACACGTTTTTCTTGTTCTGATGTGATATTTGCCACGCGGCTGCTGTGGCTGCCTGTACGCAGGCCGCTCATGCTGCCGCCTGTATTTTGTTCGCTGGCACCATTATTGTTGTAATTTTCTTCCAAGTTTGAAAAATAATCACTTGTATCTATATTTCCATCGTCACCAATATTTACTCTATCCCAGTAAATGAGCCCGTCTATAATCGCTGCAATATTTTTCTTAGTCTGTTTAGTAACAGTGATTTTTACATTTGCATCATTGCCTTGTGCGTCAATCTGATTTCGTCCTAAGTCGTCATCTGTTATCATATCAATATTGACCATACATTGATTGAGGTCAATACCTTTGTCTGATTCGAAGGCACAAACCTTGTATTCCAAACTTCTAGCCCCAAGGTCATTGTCCACAATTAAATCGTTACATTCGGTGGTACTGCCACAGACGCGCAACATTGCGGTGTCTAACGCTTTCTGGCATGTTGAAAGCATATTATTATCGATATTCAGGAATATGCCGGTGGCGATTTCCGCCAATTCATCATATACGTCTGCATCCGGTTTTTTGGAATTATAGCATCCAACCAATTTATCGCGTGGGCACATTTCAACAATTGTATCGGTATCCAGGCCAACGCACTGGGTATAATCCGCGCCACAGCGGTCTTCGGATGTCAAACATTCTTTGAATTCGCGCGTGCACGAATCAACACGCATAGACGCCAATCGTGCCGTCACATATGTCATAATGTTCGGAACAGATTTTTTGCACGGGTCGATTTCAACCTTGCATGCACCCTCTAACGCATCGGGATTCGTCAAACACATATCGTACGAACCGTCGGGGTCATTCGGGTCCATATTATCTTTACACGCCTTTTGGAAACAGGTGGAAATATTTGAAATACACGACGAACGCATATTCGATTCCACCATCAATTCCGCAGATTTTACCTGGGGTGCAACCTCGCGCAAAAATGTATCCCAAACCTGGTCCCGGACATTGACGCATTGCTGCGTAACGGACATACAGAGTTCTTTTTTGGCCTCTAACACATCATAGGTTGCCTTGGACAATTTAATTTTGGACGATGTTCCCTTTATTGTTTTTTCGTTTCTATCTGTACCACCATTGACCAAATCTTGACGCACAGAATATTCCACACATCCTGAAAAATCGTCACCGCAACCGCCGGTCGTCTGCATACATTGCTTGAATTGCACCGTGCATTGCCCAAGGTCGTATTTATTCGCGTTTCGATATTGTTCCAACGCCGCTTCGCGCATTGCGCTTTGTGCCGTCGCCAATTTTTGCGCACTTTGGGTGCGTTGCTGGCGCAGGCTGTTTTCATACGCGGTGCAATCGGAACGCACGCGTTGTTTATACATCAATTCCATCATGGTCGATTGCGATTTGCATTCTGGGATTTGTGCATTGCACAATTTTGCCGCCGCCCGATACAGCGCATCACCCGTCTTGTTTGCAATTCCTGTTCCATCAGAAGACAGCGAGAATATATCTTCAACTTCGGCATCAAAATCAATCTCGTTCACGTCCCATGCCGACAAATCCAAAGTTTTCCGTTTAGATTGCGCGGAATCTTTTTCGATACTTTTTGTAATTTCTTGGGTCTTTTTCATAACGGCGTTTGCGTCATCACCCATTTCTATGCGTTCGACGCCGACGGTTGCCATTTGATAAGACTGTTCGTCCAGCGATTGAATTTCCGCCAAAATAGAATCGTATTCGGCGTTTTTATCACTGCAAATACAACGGCCACCATTCGCATTATCCAACATACAGAACGAATCCATACATCCCATAAACCCGTTCCAGCATTTTTCATCAACAACCGTATTTTGCGCGGCCGCCGTGACCTTGGTTCCGGTGCTGATCACACTCTGTTTCGCACTGCGCGACACAACCGGCGTTGCCGCCGACCGCCCCGCGGCCGCCCGTGAAACTATCGTTTGCGTATTGCGTGTTGACGACGCCGTTTCTGGCGTCTTGTTTGGTGTCGCCATCGGTGTCCGTGGTGTCGCCGTTCGTTGCGTCGTTGCACTGCGTGCCGCACGTGCCGCGCCCGCCGTGCGTGCCGGTGCCGCGTCGGCGCCGAATCCAGTAATTAAAAATGCCAATATAATAAAAATCTTTTTCATGTGGAAAGACTCCCCTACCATTATCCCCTGTATTTTATCACAAAAAAGCATCTTTACCAAGAACAAAAAACAAAAAAACGGGCGCATCACGCGCCCGCACTAACCACTTACACCCGTCGCGGCACGCCGCGCCGCGGTCGTGACGGACTAACCACTAACACTTACTTTCCTGTGGCACGACGTTTCACCGCAACGGTCTTTTTTGCCGCTGTGGCTTTCTTTGCCGCCGGTTCTTTGGCCGTCGCTTTTTTCGTCGCCGGTGCTTTTTCTGCCTTTGGTGCCTTGGCCGCCGGTTTAGATTCCGCATCGGTCGCCGCCGCATCTTTGGCATTCGCCGCCGCAACCGTCGGTTTTACAACCTTTTTCGCGTTTTCGTCGCGGTCAATAAATTCAATTATCGCCATTGGCGCCGCATCACCATAACGGAAACCGGCCTTTAATACGCGGGTATATCCACCCGGACGTTTGGCATAGCGCGGTCCCAAAACGGTGAACAATTTTTTCACGGTCGCCGCACTTGCGTTGCCCAATTCAGACGCAACCAAGCGACGATTTGCAACGGTGTCAACCTTGGCACGGGTAACCAATTTTTCTACGACACTGCGTAAATCTTTGGCCTTTGGCAAAGTTGTTTTGATTTGTTCTTTTTCAATAAGGTTTTTCGCCAGGCCGATAAACAAAGCCTTGCGTGCATTTGTGTCGCGATTAAAAGTGCGACCTGATTTCTGGTGTCTCATCGGTTACTCCTTTATTTTGTTTCCGCCCTGCCCCAATCGGGGTGGGATTTCACCAGTTTTTCGTGCCCCGGGTCCGCCCCAGCAACACGCGTTTTTCAAACTCCTTGCATACGCGCAAAAAAATGATTTTGACAATTCCTTGCGGTGGCGCACAAGAAAATTGTCAGAACGCGTCAATTGGAAGGGTTTGACGGTTCGCGGTGTAGTAGCCCTACATAAGAACCGGCAAACCCAACAATGGGCGCGTTATCACAATTTTATTTGTATGGGTCTTCGTATTTCTTGGCCAACTCTGCAATATTTTCTGGTGGCCAACCCGGAACTTCCATCCCAAGGCCAAGGCCCATTGCTTCCAGTTGGATTTTGATTTCGTTCAACGATTTGCGTCCAAAGTTCGGGGTCTTTAACATATCGGCCTCGGTCTTTTGAACCAATTCGCCCAACCAGTTGATTTTGTCGTTTTTCAGGCAATTATTTGCACGAACCGACAATTCCAATTCATCGACGCGTTTCAACAATTTCGGATCGAATTGCAATGCGTCTTTGGCGGTTTCTTCTTCGGCCGGCGCACTTATTTGTGCCGGGTCTTCAAAGTTGATAAACACGGTCAATTGGTCGGTCAAGATACGCGCCGCGAATGCGATAGCATCTTCGGGCGAAACGGCACCGTTTGTTTTGACGGTCAATTCCAATTTATCAAAGTCGGTTGATTGACCAACACGCGTTTCCGAAACATTCGACGCCACATTCAAAATCGGCGAGAAAATTGAATCAACCGGAATCACGCCCAATGGCAAACCATCGGCATGTGCGGTCGCCGGAACATATCCACGGCCCGTTCCCAATGTGATTTCCATATCGAATTGTGCGCCCTTGTCCAGGTTGCAGATTTCTGCATCTGGATTCATAATCTCTATTGCACTGGATGTTTCAATCATTCCCGCGCGAACGACGGCCGGTCCGGTCACATGCAGGCTTGCCTTGTGTTGACCTTCGCTGTTTGCCTTGAAAAACACACCCTTCAGGTTTAACAAGATATCCGCGACATCTTCGTGAACGCCCTGGATACTTGAAAATTCGTGTTGAACGCCATCAATTTTGACATACAACGGCGCACATCCCTGGAGTGACGACAACAACACGCGACGCAACGCGGTCCCCAATGTCAGACCGAAACCCTTTTCCAGCGGTTCCGCGACCAGTGTTGCCATATTTGGATTATGTTCATCAGGAATAATATTTAATTTTTTTGGCTTGATTAAAGTCATCCAATTTTTTTCAATCATTTTGTTTCCTTTTAGGCTTAGTTTATCATTTTCGCCAATCGGCCGCACATAAAATCCTTATGTGCCCGCGCATTTTATAGCGTTTTTTATCAAAAGTCAAGCATAATCCCCTTATTGACAAGAAGGGGACTTCGCAATGGAAAAACACCTGATATAAAACAACGATTGTTATTTTCTACAAAATTAAATTCAACAAGAATTGTCATTGCGGCGCAGGCCGCAACAGGGCCTATAAACCTGTGACGAATATTTCAGAATTATTTTGAATAATACATCATAACTGTCTCGCCCTATCCCGGACTAAATCCGGGATGACAATTCTTTTGGTATTAAATATTAAGAAAAAACTTAATATCGACCCCACCGCGCCTGGGCATTCTGTCTATCAAAATCCGATTTTGCGCCCCTAATTTTTAATTGCAAATTTTTGACACACGACTGTATGTCCGTTTTATTCATACTACTTACCCTGGATTTACTGCAAACCGCCTCCAAACAATTGGCGTTCGTTCCACACATATCATAGCCTTTCATAATCGCCAAATCATTATCTAACTGTTTTCTGGCATTGGTTATATCTTTTTCTGCGGCGGATGAAATTTTAGATAAATTCCGTGCCACACAATCATAGGCGTTTTCTTGACTTACCGCATAGCAATCTTCGGCATTCGCCAATCCATTGTTGTTATACGAACCGGATGCACCGCCGCCGGAATTGCCAGATGCGGCGTTTCCAGTAAGGACTTCAATTTTACTGGTCAAGACGGCCTTTTCAAGTTGGGTTTTGAAACGTTTAACCACGGCGTTCAGTTGGTCATATTGTTCTTTTAATTGCTGTGCGATAACGGTCGCCTTTAATGCGATTACTTCGTTCATATATGATGTGTTTTCACCCGCAGTTGGATTTATCGGTAAATTAGTTTTTTCATCCACAATACCCGCATTATGTGAATGTGTAGAACACAATGCAAACGCCGGATTATACATAACACAATCACTGTCGTCCACATCCGCGCGCCCCACCACCGGCACCAAACACAGTACCGCGCAAAAGATAACATTAAAAATTTTCATCTTTGTTTTCATTATTACATCTTACAATTCTTGGTTACATTGATGGCATTTCTGTACAATAACTTACAAACCAATAGCAACCATTATCTTCACACACTTTTTTCCCTTTTGATGTATATTTCGTATCACAATTCTCCAACTGAGAGACTGAATTTCTTGCTTTAAGAGTGTCAAAACTAACAGATTCGCATTTCCCATTTTTCCACTCACAAAAATCGTCACCATCGCATAAATACGATACAGTGTAAACAGAACACCCAGCCATACCAATATCCCATGGAACAGAAGCTAACCTACTATAACTTACCTCTGTCAACTCGACTTCTGGCAAACTTCTCTCATTCGTATAACACAAAACATTTTTCACATTTGAACCAACACTTGATTTCTTTTCTGGCAATTTACGTGTATCAACCGCATTACGCAAAACTTCATACAATTCGGAATCTTGTTTAACCGCACAATGATTTAACCAACATGCATCCGCCGGGTCATTATTTGGTGTTAGCACAAAATTGCCGCCATCCATCTTGCCGCGACACGCACGCGAATCTTGTGCAACCAAATCACGCAAGCCTTCTATACTCATCGTCGCTTTTTTCTTCATATTGCGAAACAGTGGCGCATTCATAATCACATCGGACGCACAGGCAACCTGGGTCGAACCAGTCATACCGGTATTCGCGTCAATCCATTCGCGCCAAACCGTATCTTTTTCCGTCAACGTATCCACCAAACGACAATGCGGTTGATTTTTCGAAACATTTCCGGTCTTGGGGTCCGTCTTGACACGGTAATAACAGCCTTCCTTATTTTTGGTATCATTACATACACACCCCGGATCCGTTGGCGCGCACGCACCGCATATATACTTGCCCCAAATGTTACAAGATTCAGAAAGCAACATAATAACATCGTTCACATCTATACCCAATGTCATTGCCAAAATCAACGCATCATAGACGTTTTCCACCACGTTTTCATACGGATCAAAGAATTCATTTGCCAAATCTTTAAACTTTTTCACGCGCTTTGGCCCCGTGCAATTCGTCGCCGAAGAATCACACCCCGCGTATTCCAACACCGCATCCAATTTTTCTTTCAAATCTTTCATCGCCGTCATGGCGTCTTCGATTGCGGTTTCGATTTTGCCGCCCATTTGTTCACGCACCAAAATATCGGCACTGATTCCGTTTTTCGCCGCCAATTGTTCCGCCACCCCCAGGCCTTCCAGCCCCGCAATCACTGCGCCGGTGTCGCCGGTAGAATTTGCCATTGGCGCGGATGCCGCCATACTTTCGCGTTGTTCCGCCAGTGCATTTTGAATCTGGGCATTTTGCGATTCACTTTGCGCCACCATTTGCGCCTGCATCGCGTTCATAGATTCCGCCATCTGTTCTTGCATCTGTTGCATCTGGGCCTGCATAGCCTGCATTTGCGCATTGCTCTGTGCGGTGGCGGCGGCCTGGGCTTCTGCCTGGGCCTGGGCAATGGCAACGGCGTTTGCCTGCTCTTGCTGTTTTGCGTTCGATTGCGCCACAACCTGGGCCGTGATATAGTCAATCAATGCATCGCCATGTTTTTTACATGCGTTATTGGCATTCACACATCCCGCAACAATCGGACGCGCAACATCCATGTCATAACAACCACCACCACTGCACTTTGGCGACGCGCAACGCAAAATCACCGCGTTACAGTTCCCAAAATTTGCATCCGCCGTGGTCGCCGACATTCCGCCACGACCGTTCATTAAATTATTCCACTGATTATTATTCGTTGCACCGGTGCCATTATACGCCGTCAAATTAGACCCCGCCGTTGTGGCAACATTCGCCACCGCCGGCGCAACAAACGCGGCACACACCATCGCACACAAGAATTTTAACGAAACCCTCATCTCTCTTCTGGTGTGTAATTGTATCACAAAAGATGAATGAATAAAAGAAAAAAATTAGTGTTAGTGGTTAGTCCGTCACGACCGCGGCGCGGCGTGCCGCGACGGGTGTTAGTGGTTAGTGTTCTGGAATAAATTCATAATTACGAAATTATTCCAGATTTTACTAACCACTATCCACTTACACTGGCCACTAAAAAAACGCCCAAACGGGCGTTTTTTTTAATAGTTGCAACGATTGCAAGTATTGCGAACAACACGACGTTCGGCATATGTGCCGGCCGGTTCATAAACCGTCACCGGGCGATAAACCTGGTAATGATCAATGACTTCGGTGTGTGTTTTAACGCGAACAGGACTGGCGCAAGAATTACATGTCGCCACGGGCGCAACGCGTTGTGCAACCGGCGCCGCATATTCCACTGTATTTGTGTTATAGCGAACACGGTTGGTATATGTTTCTGTTTCTGCATACAGACCGCCATCGGACGCATTCGCCGAAACGCAAACCATCGCAGCAAACAAACCAGACAAAATTGTTTTTTTCATTTTTGACCCTTTTGGTTATTCGTCAAGAATTATAGGACACAAAAAACCGTTGTCAAGCATTTTGACAAATTTTTTTATTGGTGGTTGGTGGTTAGTAAAATCTGGAACAAATTCATAATTGCGAACCTGTTCCAAATACCCGTCATCCCGGCGGCATCGGGCACAGCAAAAAAACGGGGCGTTTGCCCCGCACTAACCACTATCCACTTACACTATCCACTAAAAAACGCCCAAACGGGCGTTTTTTATCTTTGAAACTGTGCAAGAAAATTTGTCACTTTATTTTGTTCCTGGGTTGTTTTGGCGTCCTGTTCTTGCCTTCTGTCTTGCGCAAAACGATTCATATTCTCGCGTTCTATTTCAGTATAAAGTTTTTCTGCGTCGCCGTATGCAAATTCCACCCCCTGGCCATCTATATATACCGTATATCTATCTGGGGCGGGGGCACCAGTAAGAACACTTTTCATTTTCTGTCTTTCAACATAAAAAATTACTTCATCACCACGGCAAACAGATACAGTTGAACGATATTCGCCAGCATTCCTTTTTATATTATTTCTTTCATCGGTAATCATTTCTCTTAATGTTTTCAAAGTCCCTGCTCTAAAATCTTGCAACGATTGTGCCATATTGAAACTCCTTGTTTATATATTGTTTGACATGATTATACCACAAATTTGGAACACCTGCAATTAAAAAAAACGCCCAAACGGGCGTTTTTGAATCTTACACACGACGAACTTTCTTTGGACGGCACCCATTATGTGGGATGCGTGTCGTGTCGGTAATGCTCTGCACCACCAGGCCGGCATTCGCCAAACCACGAACGGCGGATTCACGACCCTGGCCGATACCACGCATAAGGACATCAACCGTTTTCATACCCATTTCGGCGACCTTTTTGCCAACGGCGTCTGCAACAACCGTCGCGGCATACGGTGTCGATTTCTTGGCACCTTTGAAATTATTTGCACCCGCGGTCGCCCATGTCAACACAGCCCCAGATTGGTCCGTAATTGTGATACGTGTATTATTGTTCGTGGCAACGATATGTGCGATGCCATGTGATACTTTTTTAACAACTTTCTTTTTATTTATTGCCATTTTTATTTTTTCCTTTTATTAGATGTCTTCAATTAACTATCGTGTTAATCTCTACCCAACGGGATTATTTACCCTTGACCGCAGACCCCGCGACCACAACGCGTTTACCTTTACGTGTACGCGCATTGGTTTGTGTGCGTTGACCGCGAACCGGCAAACGGTTACGATGACGAATACCGCGATATGTTTTCAAATCTTGCAAACGTTTGATATTCATTGCAACTTCACGGCGGACATCACCTTCCACTTTGAAATTTTGTTCGATATAGTTCGAAATTTTAACAACATCCTCGTCAGTCAAATCTTTCGCGCGCAGACCGTCACGCAATTTCAAATCCTTACAGATTTGTGCGGCCTTGGCCGGACCGATGCCGTGAATATATTGCAGCGCGGCTTCGATACGTTTTTCTGTCGGAATGTTTACACCTGCTATACGTGCCATTTTTACTTTTCCTTTTTATTTTTATCTTTGGGGCATTTGCCCCGCCCTTTTCGCCCGAATGGCATGCCACCCAAACGACCACTTTTGACGAATAATTTTATATAAATTATCGCAAAAGTCAAACTTTGTTTCACGCAAACTGTACTTAGTTGCGGAAACGCCCTTTCTTTGCGGTGGCGCCCATAACGCCATGATATTGTTTCGCCACCAGATAGGATTGAACCTGGTTCATGGTATCCAAAACAACACCCGCAACGATTAAAACACTGGTCCCGCCAATCATCAACGGCATACCAAAATGCGTATTCAATATAATTGGCAAAACACAAACCACAATCAGATACAGAACACCAATCGCCGTGACCCGTGACACCATAGAATCCAAGAACGTCACCGTCTGTTCACCCGGACGCACACCCGGAATGTACCCGCCAGCGTTGCGCAAATTATTACTGGTTTCTTCGGAATTGAACACGACCGCCGTTTGGAAATACGCAAAAAACGCAATCAAAATCGTGTACAATATAATGTACGACCACGCGCCGTATGTAAAGAACGCCATAACATTTTGAACAATCAAATTTTCACTCTGGGCAAAGCGTTGAATAAACGCCGGCAACATCATAATAGATGACGCAAACACCGGCCCCATAACGCCCGACATATTTACCTTAATCGGCAAATAAGACGCATTCGTATTCACGACGCCGTTCGCCATAACCTGGCGCGGATAGAGAATCTGGACACGGCGTTGTGCCAATTCAAAGAACGCAATCAACGCGACAATACCAACCACAAACGCCAACACCAACGCAATCATCGCCGGTGACATCTGGCCCACCGACCCCAACGATACGATTTTCGCGACACCTTCTGGAATCTGGGCGATAATACCCGCAAAGATAAGCAACGATGCACCCTGGCCTATGCCACGTGCGGTAATCTGTTCCGCCAACCACATAACAAATACCGTTCCACCAACCAACGCAATAATCGCCGACAATTCAAACGAAAAGCCCGGATTTACAACGGCGCGCATGCCATTGACCGGTGCCATCATTTCCAACCCGCGCACCACGGCCCAACCTTGAACAATCGCCAACACCACCGCAAGATAGCGTGTATATTGGTTGATTTTAATACGACCCGATTCGCCTTCTTTGCGCAAATCATTCAAAGATTTGCTTGTTGCGGTCAACAATTGCAAAACGATAGATGCGGAAATGTACGGGAAAATATTCAACGCCAACACCGACATACGCGACAACGACCCGCCGGTGAACATATCGAACATTCCCATCATACCACTGCCTTCCCCGGTGAACAGGTGCAGAACCGCCGACGCATTTACGCCCGGCAACGGAATGAACGAACCCACACGATAGATGATTAACGCACCCAGTGTGAACAAAATACGTTTCTGCAAATCAGACAGTTTACTAAAATATTTTGATATGAACTTCATGCGTTAATCTCTCTTGTTTTTAATCCCGTGAATTATTTGTTCTTGATAGTGCCACCAACTTTGACGATTGCCGCCTCTGCCGCCTTGGACCATTTGTCTGCAACGATATTCACCGCAGTTTTGATTTCGCCCTTGGCCAAGATTTTAAGGCCAGACATCGCGCGATTCAAAATTTTCGCATCCATCAAAGAATCCAAAGTGATTTCTTTTTTGGCATCGATTTTACCGGACGCGATGAATTTTTCAATATCGCCCAAATTGATTGTTGCATAACGTTTCGCGAACGGATTTGTAAAACCATATTTCGGGAAACGACGCAAAATCGGCATCTGACCACCCTGGAAAGTTGCCTGTTTACGTGAACCCGCGCGCGCCTTTTGCCCCTTGGTACCACGACCGGCGGTTTTACCATATCCCGACGCCATACCACGACCAACGCGTTTAACACCCGCGCGTGCGCCAAAATTATCCATCAATGCATTTAATTTCATTTCTTTTACTCCTATGAACTATATAGTTCGTTTGCGCATGCGGACAAGTATCCGCATACTCGGTTTATTAAAATTATTTTTCAACAACGCAAATCAAATGATTTACTTTGGCAATCATACCACGAATGGACGCATTATCATCCAATTCATTTGATTTTCCAATACGGCCCAAACCCAACGCGGCCAAAACGCGACGTTGTGATTCCGGACGACCGATAACGCTTTTGATTTGTTTTACAACCAATTTTTTTGCCATAACAATCACCTTTTATTATTTGTCTTCCGCTGTCGCTTCTTCGACCTTTTTACCATCACGGCCGGCGATAATTTCTGCAACCGTTTTACCACGACGCGCCGCAACCGTTTTCGGCGAATTCATTTTGGAAAACGCCAAGAACACCGCGCGAATCATATTGTTCGGGTTATTTGCACCCTGGGATTTCACAACGACATCTTGCACCCCAAGGCAGTCAAACACCGCACGCAACGCCCCACCCGCAATGATACCGGTACCGGGAACCGCACTGCGCAGAACCAATTTACTTGCGCCATATTTCACCGCAACATCGTGATGCAATGTGCGACCTTCTTTCAACGGAACGCGAATCATTTTCGCCTTGGCGGCCTTGGTTGCCTTTTGCACAGCAGATTGAACTTCCAACGCTTTACCTTTACCAAAACCAACCTTGCCGGCCTTGTCGCCAACGACGACCAATGCCGAGAAAGACATATTTTTACCGCCCTTCACCGTTTTCGAAACGCGGTTGACAGAAACCAATTTATCTACCAAATTATCTGTCTGTAATTTTTTATCATCAAAACGTGCCATTATATTCTCCGTAATTCTTATAATGTTGTTTTATATCCGAACGCCACCCGCGCGAATCGCTTCGCACAGTGCCTTGACGCGACCATGGTAACGGTATGAACCGCGATCGAAATAGCAATTATCTGCAATTTTCGCCGCGACAACGCGTTCTGCAAACGCTTTGCCAACCAATTCGGCACCGGCAACATTCCAACCTTTACCTTTGAATCCTTTTTCCTTGGACGATGCAGCACAGATTGTGCGCCCTTTGACATCATCGATGGCCTGGATTTCAATATGACGGCCACTGCGGAACACCGACAGGCGGATTTTGCCCGGGTTCTTTTTCTTTAACGCGACACGCGTCACCAATTTACGTCTTGACTCTGTAGACAAATGTTTCAACATTTTTTTTCCTTTTTTCCAATTCCCGTAACAGCGGAAATTTATTGATTATTTCTTTTTACCTTCTTTGCGACGAACTTTTTCGCCCTTATAGAAGATACCTTTGGCTTTATATGGGTCTGCCTTGCGAATTTTGTGAATCTTATCCGCGAACAAACCGACCGCACATTTATCAATACCACTGATGGTAAATTCTGTCGGGGTATCACCCATTGTCACGGTCAAACCATCCGGGATTTCCATAACAACATCATGCGAAAAGCCTACAACCAAAGTAAACTTTTTACCACTTACCGATGCTTTATACCCAACACCCTTCATATACATAGCCTTGGAAAAGCCATGTGTCACACCTTCGGCGGCATTGCGAATATTACGGGTCATTGTTCCCCACATTGCGCGCGAATCTTTATCATCGGCATTTTTCGGTGAAACCGAAACAACCGCACCTTCGACCTTGACATCAACCAAAGCGGAATTCTTGGTATCCATCGGCACAGACAATTCGCCCTTTGGTCCCTTGATGACCAATTTGTTTTCGGCCAATGTCGCAACCACACCGTCTGTCAATTTAACTGGATATTTTCCTGCACGAGACATAATTGCATCCTTTTATCTTATATAACCTTGCACAACACTTCACCGCCGACATTCATCAGACGCGCCTTGTGATCTGTCATAACACCATGCGGCGTTGACACAATCGCGATACCCAATCCATTTAACACTCTGGGCATTTTGGCACTGCCGGAATATACACGACGCCCCGGTTTTGACACCACAGAAATTTCCTGAATCGCGCCATTTCCGCCAACATATTTCAATGTGACGACCAAATTAGAACGATGTTCGTCAATTTCTTCCTTACGAAAATCTTCGATAAAGCCTTCTTCTTTTAACACAGTCAGAACCGCCGCACGCAGTTTGCTGTATGGCAAAGTAATCGTTTCTTTACCCGCGTTTTGACCGTTACGAATGCGGGCAACCATATCCCCAATCGGGTGTGATAATGACATCTTTTACTCCTATATTGACCGATTGCATTGTCCACAACCGGATTTTTTTTAATTGTTTACCAACTTGATTTCCGAACGCCCGGCAATTTACCTTCGGATGCCTGGGTCCGAACCTGTTGACGGCAAAGGCCGAACATACGTGAATAACCACGCGCACGCCCCGTCACCGAACAACGATTGTGCAAACGCGTCGGATTAGAATTGCGCGGCAACTTTGCCAATTTAAGCATCGCCTCTTTGCGTTCTTCCGGTGTTGCGTTCACAGACATTTTTTCTTTGATTGCGGCACGCTTTTTTGCATACTTTGCAACCAATTTTTTACGTCTTTCTTGTTTATTTATCAACGCCAATTTAGCCATTTTTGTCCCTTTTATTATTTCAATACCAACGGCAGGCCGATTTTGGTCAGCAATGCACGCGCTTCATCATCTGTCTTTGCGGTTGTGGCAATAACAATATCCATACCGCGAATAGAATCAATTTTGTCAATGGAAATTTCCGGGAATATCAAATGTTCTTTGATACCAAAGGCATAGTTTCCACGACCATCGAATTTAGATTTTGACAAACCACGAAAGTCTTTGACACGCGGCAATGCAACCGTAATCAGTTTGTCCAAGAAATCATACATGCGTTTACCACGCAGTGTCACCTTGGTTCCAATCGCCTGGCCTTCACGCAGACGATATGTCGCGATAGATTTTTTCGCATGTGTCACAATCGGCTTTTGGGCGGCAATCGCCATCAAATCAACAACCGCCGCATCCAATTTCTTTTTATCGGCAACGGCTTCGCCAACACCCATATTCAAAACGATTTTTGACAATTTTGGCACCGCCAACATATTTTTGTACCCGAATTCTTTGACCAATTCAGGAACAATTTCTTTTTCATAAATTTCGCGCAATCTGCTTTGCATTTCTTTTTCCTTTTATTTCCCGTAACAGCGGGATGTTCTCTTATAATTCCGTGCCAGATTTCTTGGCAACACGAACCTTTTTGCCTTTTTCCAATTTGTATCCAACGCGTGTCGGTTTTTTGGTTTTTGGGTCAACCAACGCAACATTAGAAACATGAATCGGGGCCTCGCGATCAACGATGTGACCCGGTTGGTCTTGGGTTGGTTTCACATGCCATTTATGACGATTGACACCCGCGACAACAACCCGCGATTCTGATGGGCGCGCTTCCAGTACTGCACCTTTGACGCCTTTGTATTTTCCCGAAATAACTACGACTTCATCGCCTTTTTTAATTTTCATTTTACACGCCTTTTGTTATAATACTTCCGGTGCCAAAGACACAATTTTTTGAACGTCATATTTACGACGCACTTCACGGGCAATCGGCCCAAAGATACGCGTTCCAATCGGTTCGAAATTGTTCTTGTTTATAAGAACGACCGCATTGTCATCAAAGCGAATTATCGAACCATCCGGACGTTTGATTGGGAATTTTGTCCGAACGATAATCGCGCGTTGCACCGTTCCTTTTTGAACTTTACCACGCGGAATCGCTTCTTTGATGGCAACAACTATTTTATCACCAACGGTGGCATAGCGGCGGTGTGAACCACCCAAAACCTTGATGCACATTGCTTTGCGTGCACCACTGTTATCTGCAACCGTCATAACTGTTTCATTTTGAATCATAACCTTATCCTCGTCCTGCGATTGGGGCAATTCCCCAACGCTTTGTTATGGGACCCGACTGAGACACCTGTCACGAAGACAAACGCCCCCTCAAAAGCCCCTGGGTTGATTTTAGTCTACTACTTCCACATCGTTGTCTTTCGATACCCCAACCAATCCCTTGACAACCCAAGATTTGGTTTTGGAAATCGGACGATGTTCTTCAATCGCAACAATATCGCCAACTTTATATTTGTTGTCTTCATCGTGCGCCTTGTACTTTTTGTTCTGCTTAACAAATTTTCCATACAGCGGGTGACGAAAACGACGTTCGACTTCGACGACAACCGTTTTGTCATTTGCTGTACTTCTAACTGTTCCTTGCAGTATACGTCTTGGCATAACCTTATTCCTTATATACTTTTTCTTGTTTACTTTGGGCCAACCTGGTATATGATAACCAATTTTTTGGAAATCGCAACCAAAATCAGCAAATTTATTCCGCCGCGTTCAGTTTTGTTTTCACGCGTGCAATTTCACGACGGGTCTTACGCAAAACATGTGTTTTCGGCAATTGGCCCGCCGCGTGTTGAAAGCGTTGATTCATTTGATTTTTTTTCAAATCAACCAATTTGCTTTGCAATTCTTCTCTTTTCAAAGATTCTGTTTTCTTTTCTGCCATATCTGTCACCTTTCAAATTAGTTCACTTTACGTTCAACGACTTTTGTTTTGACCGGCAACTTGGCGGCCGCCAAGGCAAAAGCCTCCATGGCGACATCCGGTTTAACACCGTCCAATTCAAAGATTATACGGCCCGGTTTCACACGGCAAATCCAGTATTCAACGGCACCTTTACCTTTACCCATACGAACCTGGGCCGGTTTTGCGGTGACCGGAACATCCGGAAATACGCGAATCCAGAGTTTCCCCATACGTCTCATACGACGCGTAATTGCACGACGTGCGGCCTCAATCTGGCGCGCAGTTATACGTTCAGGCGACATAGCCTTAAGCCCAAACGAACCGAACGCTAATTCACTGCCACCCTTGGCAACGCCATGGATGCGGCCTTTGTGCTGTTTGCGAAATTTTGTCTTATTTGGCATTAACATGATACAAACCTCAACTTTATTGAATTATTTTGTTCTTTTGTCGCTTGTGCCGGCGTATTCCGTGGGACGTGCCATTTCCGACGCCAACTTTTCTTTGTTCACGACGTCACCGGTATAAATCCAAACCTTGACCCCAACAACACCGTATGTGGTTTTGGCCTGGACCGCGGCATAGTCAATATCTGCACGCAATGTATGCAAAGGAATGCGTCCTTCACGAATTTGTTCGCTGCGCGCGATTTCCGCACCATTCAGTCGCCCACTGCACATAACCTTGACACCCTGGGCGCCGGCCTTTTGTGCATTTTGAATCGCCTTTTTCATTGCACGTTTATACGATACACGACCTTCGATTTGTTGCGCGATACCCTGGGCAACCAACTGTGCATTCAAATCTGGACGACGAACTTCATAAATATTGACAACAACCTGGTCATTTTTAACCAATTTTTTGATGTCATTACGCAGTGCCTCGATATCTGCACCGTTTTTACCGATAATCATACCCGGACGCGATGTATGAACCGTGACGACGACTTTTTTGGCGATACGGTCAATAACGATTTTCGCGACACCGGCCTTTTTCAGTTTCTTTTCGATAAATTTACGAATCGTATTATCTTCTGCCAAGCATTCTGCATAGTGCTTTTTATCAACAATCCAACGGGAATCTGGAACTTTGTTGATAGACAAACGCTGTGCAATTGGCGATACTTTCTGTCCCATTTTTTTTCCTTACTGTTTGCGCGCCGTGTTCTTGAAACCATATGGTTTTATTCCGGGTCACCCCATACCACCGCACGCGGTTCTTTTATTTTTTTGCTTCTTTTGTTGTTTTCTTTTTTGTCGTTTCTTTTTTTGGTGCCGCACCCGATTCCAACACAATTGTCAAATTCGAGAACGGTTTCAAAATCGGACGCGCACTGCCGCGTGGTCCCGGCATAATGCGTTTCATTGTCAATGCCTTGCCACACCAAATTTCTTTGACGAACAAAGTGTCCACCGCCAAATTTTTGTTGTGTTCTGCATTTGCAATCGCCGACAGCAAAGTTTTCAAAACTTCACCAGAAACGCGTTTCTTAGAAAACTTTAATACATCAACCGCACGGTCAACCGGCAATCCGCGAATCATATCACAGACCAGGTTTAATTTCTGGTGGCTTATGCGTATCATTTTGTTGAACGCACGGACTTGATTATCTTTAATTCCATATCTTGTCATAATCTACACCTTTTGGTTATTTACCTGCCGCCGCTTTCTTATTCGCCGCATGGCCTTTGAAAGTACGTGTTGGTGCAAATTCACCCAGTTTATGTCCAACCATATCTTCCACGATTGACACCGGGATAAATTTATTACCATTGTGAACTTCGAACGTCAAACCAACCATTGGCGGAACAATAGTGCTGCCCCTGGACCAAGTTTTAATTGGCTTATGATCATTTTTTTCGTTTGCCACCGCCACCTTTTTCAAGATAGAAGGATGAACATATGGACCTTTCCAAACTGAACGAGACATTTATAACTCCTAACCTATTTTATTTTTTCTTTGCCAAATGTCTGCTACGAATAATCATCTTGGCTGTACGTTTATTTCTGCGGGTACGATATCCCTTGGCCGGAATACCTGTGCGTGACACCGGTTCATGTCCCTTGGAATGACCGTTACCACCACCCATCGGGTGATCGACCGGGTTCTGGGCCATACCACGTACGGATGGACGAACGCCCAACCAACGCGCACGACCGGCCTTGCCCAAATTGACATTGCGTTGGTCTTGGTTAGAAACCGCGCCAACCGTCGCAAAGCAATCAGAATGAACCTTGCGCAATTCGCCACTGTTCATTTTAATCTGGGCATAAACACCGTCTTTACCCATCAATTGTGCATAACAACCCGCACTGCGTGCCAATTGGCCGCCGGCGCCTGGTTTCAACTCTACATTATGAACAATTGTACCAATCGGCATATTCTTTAATGGCATCGCGTTACCCGGTTTAATATCTTGGCGCGCGCCCGAGATAACAATATCCCCGGCCTTTAAATCACGCGGTGCCAAAATATAAGAACGCATACCGTCTTTGTATTCAATCAACGCGATAAATGCGGTCCGGTTCGGGTCGTATTCCAAACGAACAACCGTTGCCGGCATATCAAACTTTTTGCGTTTGAAATCAATCAAACGATATTTGCGTTTATGTCCACCACCTTGGTGTGGGACGGTCACATGACCGAAATTATTACGACCACCCTTGGATTTTAAACCAACCGTCAACGCCTTTTCTGGCGCGCCACGGTGCAATTCTGTGTGATCAATCAAAACCAAACCACGCGTTCCGGCGGTAACAGGTTTATAATTTTTCAATGCCATTTCTTCTATCCTTTTTTCGCCCCGACACTAACGTCCATAAATTTTGGATTCTCTGCCGCGGGCCGTTGTTATTATATATTTGTCGCCAAATCCAATTTTGCATCCGCCGGCAAAGAAACATAGGCTTTTTTAACTGTGCGCTGTGTTCCGGTGCCACGACCGCGGAATTGTTTGACTTTACCTTTGACAACAACAATGTTGACCTTGGTCGGTTTCACATTATATATTGCCTGAACTGCGCGTGCAACATCTTCTTTGGTCGCCCGCGCATCAACTTCGAACGCAACCGAATTTGCCTCTGATAACTTTACCGCCTTTTCTGAAACGATTGGACGGCGCAGCACATCATAAACCCCGGCTGTTACAACTGGTTTTTTGTCCGAACTAACTTTTTTTTCTGCCATATCTGTAACCTTTTGTTTTAACCGACTGACATTACGCCGCCAGACGTGCTTCTATTGCCTTGACCGCATCCGCCGTCAAAACCAATTTTTCGTGTTTCAAGATATCCAACACATTCAAACCGATTGTCGGCAAAACATCGACATTCACGATATTCGCCGCAGATTTCTTGAAATTTTCATCCAATGTATCGCCGCCAACAAACAACGCAGACGCAATATTCAATTTTTTCAATTGCTTTGCGAATGCACCTGTCTTTGCCGCAGACAATTTTTCAGAATCGACCACAATCAAACTGTCTTCTTTCAATTTGGACGACAATGCCATTTTAAGGCCCAGTGCACGAATCTTCTTTGGCAAATCAATGCTGTGGTCACGAACAACCGGTCCATGAACGACACCACCGCCACGCATATGAACATTATAACGTTCACCTTGACGTGCGTTACCGGTTTTCTTTTGTTTGAATGCCTTTTTGCCACTGCCTGCGACATCAGATACAGTTTTCACCGCATGTGTACCGGCGCGTGATTTTGCACGTTGCCATGTCACAACACGATGCAGAATATCCGCACGGGCATCCAAACCAAAAATAGAATCTTGCAAATCAATCTTGCCGACCGCTTTGCCATCAAAATTTATAACATTTACTTGCATAGTGTTTCACCTTAAATTTTTCAAAACCTATTCTGCAACAGATTCAGATTTGGTTTCTGTTGATTCTTTGGTTGCCGTCGGAACGGGCAAATCTTGGTGTTCTTTCTTAATCGCGTCTGTAATAAGAACAAATGTTCCATTACATCCCGGAACCGCGCCTTCTACAAAGACCAGGTTTTCCGCCGCGTCCACGCCGAACACTTTCAAGTTTTGAACCGTTACGGTTTCATTACCCATTTGACCGGACATCTTTTTACCTTTTAAAACACGACCCGGCCATTCACGCATACCCGTACCACCCAATGAACGATGCGCTTTTAACACGCCATGGGTTGCTTCTTTACCACCAAAGTTGTGACGTTTCATCGCACCCTGGAATCCTTTACCCTTGCTTGTCGCTTGAACATCAACAAATTGTCCGGCCACGAAATGAGACGCCGAAAGCGATGTCCCAACCGGAATAACACAGTCATCAGACACGCGAAATTCCACAATTTTACGATATGGCTTTACGCCTGCCTTTTCTGCCGCAATGGCCTGGGGTTTTGCAACATGTTTCGCCTTGGCCTCACGAATACCAAGGACATTTGCCACATAACCATTTTTATCCATCGTCCGATTTCCGATAACAGCGCAATCACCGACGGACAAAACCGTCACCGCATGCGCCACACCCGCATCGTCATACAGACGTGTCATTCCCATTTTTGTTGTAATCAATCCGCTACGTTTCATTTCTTTTTGCCTTTTTTTATGTCAGAGGTTAGAATATCGCCCGATAAACTAACGCTAACAATTATTTTACAATTTAATCTTTACATCAACACCCGATGCCAAATCCAACTTCATCAGTGCATCAACTGTCTGAGGGGTTGGGTTTACAATATCTACGACCGCTTTATGGTTGCGGATTTCAAATTGCTCACGCGATTTTTTATCGACGTGCGGCGAACGGTTGACTGTAAATTTCTGAATCAATGTCGGCAAGCGAACAGGCCCAACGACATCTGCGCCGGTGCGCTTTGCAGTTTTGACAATCTCCTCTACTGATTCCACCAAAATTCTGTGGTCAAAGGCCGTCAATTTGATGCGAATTTTTGATGCTGGTACCATTTTGCTTGTTTCCCTTATTTGTCATTTGTATCACACTTGTTGGCCGCCCAACGGTTTCCCGCGGGCGACCAACAAACGTGTTTGTTATTTGATAATTTTCGATACGACACCTGCGCCGACTGTGCGTCCGCCTTCACGGATAGCAAAGCGACGGCCTTCGTCCATAGCAATAGGTGCAATCAATGCAACCGTGATACGAACGTTATCGCCCGGCAAGACCATTTCTTTATCCGCCGGCAAAGTGATAGTACCTGTTACGTCGGTCGTGCTAAAGAAGAACTGAGGACGATAGTTGCTAAAGAACGCTGTATGACGTCCACCTTCTTCTTTGGTCAAAATATAGACTTCTGCTTCGAAATCTGTGTGCGGGGTAATAGAACCCGGTTTGCAGATAATTTGACCACGTTCAACTTCTTCTTTCTTGGTTCCACGCAACAACAAACCAACGTTATCACCGGCTTCACCTTGATCCAACAATTTGCGGAACATTTCAACACCGGTAACTGTTGTTTTCTGTGTCGGACGCAAACCAACGATTTCGCATTCGTCACCGACTTTGATAACACCGGCTTCGACACGACCCGTCACAACGGTTCCACGACCAGTGATGCTGAACACGTCTTCGATTGGCATCAAGAACGGTTTATCAATCGGACGTTCCGGCATCGGGATGTATTCATCGCACGCCTTTAACAACGCATCGATAGATTCTTTACCAAAACCATCGTTCTTTTCTTCCAATGCGGAAATCGCAGAACCACGAATAATTGGCACATTTTCACCATCAAAGTCATTTGCAGACAACAATTCGCGAATTTCCATTTCAACCAATTCCAACAATTCTGGGTCATTCGCCAAATCACATTTGTTCAAATAAACAACGATTTTTGGAATACCAACCTGACGTGCCAACAAGATGTGTTCGCGTGTCTGGGGCATCGGACCATCGGTTGCCGCAACCACCAAAATCGCACCGTCCATCTGGGCCGCACCGGTAATCATGTTTTTAACATAGTCCGCGTGTCCCGGGCAGTCAACGTGCGCATAGTGACGATTCGCAGTTTCATATTCAACGTGCGCGGTATTAATTGTTATACCACGTGCCTTTTCTTCTGGTGCATTATCGATTTGGTCAACACCTTTCTGGGCGTCGGCACCAACACCATAGTAATGAACGATTGCGGCGGTCAATGTCGTTTTACCGTGGTCAACGTGACCAATTGTACCGATATTGACATGCGGCTTGGTTCTTACATACTTTTCTTTTGCCATGGTTTTCTCCTTGGGCTCTGGTTTGTTAATTTAACGTTTTTGTCTGATTCCTGAAATTGGATATTACACCCAAAATCAGAAATCGCAATCTTTTTTTATTTTGTCAGCTTTTTGATAACCTCATCTGCGACATTTTGCGGAACTTCATCATAGTGCGACAATTCCATATACGGATTTGCACGACCCTGGGACAAAGAACGCAGTGTTTTGACATATCCGAACAAATTGGCCAACGGGACATACGCCGAAATCACCTGGTTACCAAACTGGGTTTCGATACCGTTGATTTGTCCACGACGACTGTTCAAATCGCCGATAATGTCACCGACATATTCTTCCGGTGTGGTCACCGAAAGTTTCATAATCGGTTCCAACAATTTTGGCGACGCCTTTTTCATCGCTTCGCGGAAACAGGCGCGCGCCGCAATTTCAAAGCACAACACATTAGAATCGACTTCATGATATTTACCATCAACCAATGTTGCCTTGAAATCCACAGTTGGATAGCCAATCAGAACACCCGTCTGTTGTGCTATCTTTAAACCTTTTTCTACACCCGGGATGTATTCTTTTGGAATCGCACCACCGACAATCTTGTTTTCAAATTCATAACCCTTGCCCGGTTCCAACGGTTCAAATTCAATTTTAACCTGGGCATACTGACCCGAACCACCAGATTGTTTTTTATGTGTATATTCTTCGGTGACCGGTTTGCGGAATGTTTCACGATACGCAATACGCGGTTCGCCAACATTCACATCAACCTTGAATTCGCGCAGCAAACGATCGACCAAAATTTCCAAATGCAATTCACCGACACCCGCCAAAATGGTCTGGCCCGATTCTTCGTCAACCGACACACGGAAAGACGGATCTTCTTTGGCCAACGCCTGCAGGCCCAAAGACATCTTTTCAATGTCCGCCTTGGTTTTTGGCTCAACCGCAATAGAAATAACCGGTTCTGGGACATGGATGTTTTCCAAAATAATTGGATTATTTTCATCGCACAGCGTGTCGCCTGTAATCGTTTCTTTCATACCAACCAATGTAATAATATCACCGGCCGAGGCTTCTTTAATTTCTTCACGTTGATTAGAATGCATCAACAACATACGACCAACGCGTTCGCGTTTATCGCGATTCGAATTATAGATATATGAACCCGATGTCAATTTACCCGAATAAATACGAATAAACATCAAATTTCCAACGAACGGGTCATTTGCAACCTTGAACGCCAGCGCGCTAAACGGTTCTTTTGGATCCGGGTGACGTTCGATAACGGTTTCCTTGTCCATCTTGGTCCCTTTAATCGCCGGAACATCCAACGGTGATGGCAAGTAATCAACAATCGCATCCAACAACGGTTGAACACCCTTATTTTTAAATGCGGTACCACATAAAACCGGAACAAAGTTTTGTGCAATTACGCCCTTGCGCAACAATTTCTTGACTGTGTCGTGGTCTGGGATTTTGCCTTCCATGTATTCTTCCATAATTGCATCATCCAGTGTCACAACTTCTTCAATCAATTTATTGTGCAATTCTTCGGCTTTTGCTTTCAATTCTTCGGGAATTTCGATTGTAATCGGATGGGAACCCGTTTCATCTTCCCAAATCAAGCCCTTCATTTCCAAAACATCGACAACGCCCTTAAAGTCCGCTTCGGCCCCAATTGGGAAATTCAAAACAACCGGATTTGCGCCCAAGCGTTCACGAATCATATCAACACAACGGAAGAAATTTCCACCAACACGGTCCATTTTATTGATAAAGCAAATACGCGGAACATTGTATCTATCGGCCTGGCGCCAGACAGTTTCGGTTTGCGGTTGAACACCGGACACCGATTCGAAAACCGCGACCGCACCGTCCAAAACACGCAAAGAACGTTCCACTTCCATTGTAAAGTCCACGTGTCCCGGGGTATCAATCAAATTGATACGATGGTCACGCCAAAAGCATGTCGTTGCCGCAGATGTGATTGTAATACCACGTTCTTGTTCTTGTTCCATCCAGTCCATAGTGGCGGCACCATCGTGCACTTCACCAATTTTGTATGTTTTACCGGTATAGAACAAAATACGTTCAGATGTTGTCGTTTTACCGGCATCAATGTGCGCCATAATGCCGATGTTACGGTACATGTGTAAAGGTGCGGTTTTTCCAACAGACATTTTTCTTTTCCTTTATCTTTCTTTATATTACCAACGGAAATGAGCAAACGCTTTATTCGCTTCTGCCATTTTATGAGTATCAATTTTCTTTTTGAACACGCCACCGGTTCCATTCAACGCATCGCGCAATTCACCAAACACGCGGTCGGTCATGCTGCGTTCACCACGTTTACGCGCGAACATAATCGCCCAACGAATCGCAAGCGTCTGTTGACGATCGGCACGAACTTCGACCGGAACTTGGTATGTTGCACCACCAACACGACGTCCTTTGACTTCAACGGACGGTTTCAACGCATCCAACGCTTCCAGAAAGCATGCCAATTCATCACCATCTTTGGCAACAGATTTTAATTTTTCCATTGCACCATAAACTATATTTTCGGCAACTTCTTTCTTGCCATCCCACATAACATTATTTATAAACTTTGCAACAACCAGATTGTTATATTTCGAATCTGGTAAAATTTCACGTTTTGTTGCGGCTTTACGTCTTGACATACTTTATACCTTTTTGTTTCTTCACCCGGATGTCCGGATTACTCACATGGGACACGCCCACATGTTCTTAATTATTTTGCTTTCTTTGCACCATACAAAGAACGACCTTGTTTTCTGCTTTCTACGCCCTTGGTATCCAACACACCACGAATGATGTGATATTTAACACCGGGCAAGTCCTTTACACGGCCGCCACGAATCATGACTACGCTATGTTCTTGCAGGTTATGACCTTCACCCGGAATATACGCGGTCACTTCGCGACCATTGGCCAATTTAACACGGGCAACCTTACGTTGCGCAGAGTTAGGTTTTTTAGGTGTGGTTGTGTACACACGCGTGCAAACACCACGCTTTTGCGGATTTTCCATCATATCAGGCGCCGTAGATTTCACGACGACTTTCTTACGTGGTTTCCGAATCAGTTGGTTCACTGTTGGCATTCAAAATCTCTTTGTTTTTTCCTTATGTCCTTTTTCTACACAAAGCACCGTATCAGACTTATTTTAACGGCGACCCGCAATTATAAATCTGCCAGATTTACGGCGTTTTTTGTGCTTTTCACTTTCCTTGATTACACGGAAAGCGCCCTTACTATAACCCCGACACCGCCAATTGTCAAGGAATTTTCGCAAAAAATTTGATAAAAATCGCAGAAATTTAACATAAAGAAACACCACCCAAACGGGTGGCGTTTTTATTTTGATTGTCAATTTTAGAAATCAACCCCAAATTTAACACCGAAACCGATACCATCTTGGGATTCCCAACCACCATCGTTGTGTTCGATATCTTTGCTGATATAAACACCCAAATACTTGGTTGCATCAAAGTTAAAGTTCAAACCAGCGGCCAATTCCCATAACCCATGATTATTTGCGTCAAAATAGCTGTCCAGGGTCTTATAGTAATCCGCAGATGCAATCGCGCTCCAACGATCACTGAACGTCCAATGACCGGCAACACCCAAATTCAAATTATGATTTTGATTATATTCATCATCATATGCCCAATTGAACATACCGGAATTAGTATAAATGAAATTCGCATGTGCCATCAATGTCCAATCTTCGGTCACATAACCACCGCGGACACCAGCCATCCAAGAATATGTTGTCATATCTTTTTCGAACATAGAATTATGGAACGCGCGCATTGGGGTCACTTCAAAACCAGCCAACACATCAAGTTTCCACGCGCAATCGTCAATCAAACGATACGCCGCATCCAACGCAACTTCATTCCACGAAAAGTTTTCAAAGAACGCATGTTCTGTCACAGACGTTGTTAAACCAACGGTCAATCTATCTGTGATCCCCCATCCAAAACGTTCACCCAAAGACCAATCTTGATCATTCTGGGAATGAGATCCCACGACCGTTTCACTAACAAAGTGACCTTTTTGTGGCATGTATAACGGATTACCGTCAATAACATTTGCCGCGTTTGCACCGGTAGCCGCCAAGACGGCCAACACAGAAGTCAAAGCAATTTTTTTCATTATTTTATCCTTTCATTTTTGTTTTATACCTAGAAAATATAATCTAGTTGATGCAATTCTAACAACATCTTAGGACTTTGTCCACAAAAAAAGAACGGGTCAATCGACCCGTCCTTGTATCATATTACGATATTAGAAATCGATACCGAATTTCAAACCGAAACCATAACCGTTGACATCATCAACATCCAGGCCACCGGCGACTTCACGTGCGATTTCTTTGGTCAAATATGCACCAACATATTTTGTATCGTCAATGTTCATATTCAGACCCAAAGACAATTCCCAGAAACCTTTGGTTTCAACTTCATTGTAATGATCCATAACTTTGAAATAGTCAGCAGATGCAACTGCACTCCATGTATCACTCATTGTCCAATGACCGGCAACACCCAAGTTCAAGATGTGATTCGCCCACATTGGATCATCATCACCCCAGTTGAACGCTTCACTGTTAGCATAGATAAAATTAGCATGTGCCGCCAATGTCCAATCTTCGGTTACATAACCACCACGAACACCCGCAGTCCACATATATGTTGTTGTTTCTTTATCCATGAATTTTGCATGATCGCCCCAAACCGGCATCATTTCAAATCCACCCATGATATCCAATTTCCATGCAGAATCATTGATAACGCGCCATGTCAAATCTGCGCCCAATTCGTTCCATGCATTACCATTACCAAGTTCTTCCGTCACTTCTGTCGCGGCTGTTTGCCCCGCCACACCATCATCTACAACAGTCGTTGTTTTTGTTTTACCATCAAACCAATTTGCTTCGGACGCCGATGTGTTCAACGAAATCGCCAAACGGTCAGTAATACCAAAACCAAATGTTTCACCCAAAGACACTTCATCAACATTTTTTGTATCCGAAGACAAAGATGTTTCACTGTAAAAATGACCCTTTTGTGGCATATACAACGGATTACCATCCATTGTGTTCGCCGCATTCGCGCCGGCCGCCGCAAAGACAGCCAACAAAGATGTCAAAGCAATTTTTTTCATTATTTATCCTTTCGTTGTTTGTTTAAGTTCATGAACTAGTACAACCTAGTTGAGCACATTTTAACCCACAAATGGGAATAAATTCAAGCAAAAAATAATAACCAAGAATAACAAAAAGTGGTTAGTGGTTAGTGTTAGTGGTTAGTAGAATCTGGAATAATTTTGCAATTGTGAATTTATTCCAGAGACCACTAGCCACTAACCACTAAAAAAACGCCCTTTCGGGCGTTTTTGTTTTAGAATTCGATACCGAATTTAACACCATAACCAACACCGTCATCCAATTCCCAATCGCCTGTGGCATGATGCATCGCACCATTGATATACAAGCCAACAAACTTTGTTGCATCAATGTTGTAATTCACACCAAACGTACCGGTCCAAGAACCATCATCTTTTGCTTCTTCATCGGCAAAACCGGTATATTCAACGCCAGCGACCAAATTCCAATTGTTAGTCAACACCAATTGAGCATCAACACCCGCACGCCACATATGATTCAACGGATATTCATCACCCCAGTTGAAAGATTCGGTGTTACCATAGTTAAAGTCAACATGACCCGCAACCGTCCATCCTGATGTCATATATCCGGCGCGCAATCCCATTGTCCACATATAGTTTGAATAATCTTCATCCCAGAACGGTTCATGATCGCCCCAAACCGGTATCACGCCATAACGACCATAAACATCGGCCTTCCATGCGCCACGATCAAATACGCGCATTGTCAAGCCTAATGACAAATCATTCCAAGATGCACCATCAAAAGATTCTAATTCTGATGCACTGGTTCTTAAATCAACCGCCAAGAAATCAGAAACACCAAAACCAAATTCTTCACCCAACGTCCAATTTTCAGATTTTTCAGAATGAGAATACAAATCTGTCACACTGTAAAAATGACCGGCACGTGGCATATACAACGGATTACCGTCAATCGCGTTTGCCGCATGTGCACCCGCCGCCGCGAAAACCGCCAATAAAGATGTTAAAGCAATTTTTTTCATTATTTATCCTTTCCTTGTTTGTTTATGAAAAACTAGAACTTCTCTCCATCTAGTTGTCAATATTTTCCTATTTGAAAAATACAATTTCAAGAAAAAAGATTTTTGCGAACATGAAAAAATTGTGCTATAATCCCGGCCGTTGCGATTCGGAACATTACCACACCGCACAAGGCGCGGCATTTCCGCGTTTTTTATTAAAAATTTATAAAATTAAATTATTAAAGTTTTTAATGAATAACAAATTACAAATCTGGATTGTTTAATTTTTTTATCTCGCGCCAGTCGGCATGATTTTTCATATGCGATTCGTAATCAGATGAAAATTTATGACCGCCCCGCCCGTCTGCAACGAAATACAGATATTTTGTATCGGCGGGATTCATCACGGCACGAATCGCCGCACGACCAACATTTGCAATTGGCGCCGGCGGCAGGCCATTATTGCGATATGTATTATACGCACTGTCTATTTTCAAATGTCCACGCAACAATGGCGCACCCCGCATATCACCATACCCATCGGTCAACGCATAGACAACCGTCGGGTCCGCCTGTAATCGCATTCCACGACGCAGGCGATTCAAATACACACTTGCCACCACGGGCATTTCCGATGCGCGCGGCGTTTCCCTTTGCACGATGGACGCCAATATTATTACATCGTCCCATCCACGCAGCGGTGCCGGTGGCGTGCGACGCGTACGAATCCAATTATTTTTTATCCCCTCCATTTTTTTACGTGCCAATTCCAGAACCGCCAACCGCGATGTTCCACGCGCCACATGATATGTATCGGGGAAAATATCACCATCGGCCAAATCACATACGGCGCGTCCATCATCACAATCTACATCGCCGTCCAATTGCGACGCCCCGCGCAATAAATCTTTGATTTGCAGGATTGTCAAACCTTCGGGAATAACAATTTTTATTGTTGCGATTTTTCCGCGTTGAAACATACCGGCAATTTTCCAAACCGACGCCCCCCGTGGAATTTCATATTCACCACTTTGCACGCGTCCGCCCCGCATACGAATGGCCATTTTGAATGCCATATCGGAAAATACGATTTTTTGGGAATCCAATCGGCGCGCGACACTTGTCACCGTATCGCCAGAATTTATATTAAACATAACCGATTCGCGAATCGGCGACCGCACGCCCAACGCATAGTAAATCACACCCGCCATCGCAATTGCAATCAATATTAAATAGCGCGCAAAAATCTTTTTCGTTCGTTTCCGCATAGCGAAAAACATTATGCCAGATAAAAACCAATTTGCAAATTATGATTACATAATCATATAAATTTGAATCACATAAATTAAAATCACCCCCGAGGGATAGGGGGTGATTTAAATTTATGGTCGGAGTAACAGGATTCGAACCTACGACCTCTACGTCCCGAACGTAGCGCTCTACCAGGCTGAGCTATACTCCGAACATACACAACAAACAAACGTTCTTTGAAGGAACGGTTCGATTATAGAGCACAAATATTCATTTGCAACTTTTTTTTAACTTTTTTTATTTTTTCCCTATCTTGCCACCTTTTACTAAACACTAACAACTAACACTAACCACTTTTTGCTTGTTTTTTCCCAGAAATATTGCATCATTTATGGAAATTTAATCAAAGGAATACTATATGTTTGCGACACGTTTTTTATCCAAGACGCATTTCGAAGATTACAAAGATTATATTGAAAATGCCCGCCCAATCGTCCCGGAACACTTTAATTTCGCATACGATGTTGTTGATGAAATCGCACGCGAAACCCCGGAAAAGCCGGCAATTATCTGGGTTGACGATTCGGGAAATTGCAAACGGTTTTCTTTTTCCGACCTGTCGCGGATGTCAAATGCGGTTGCAAATTATTTGACGTCGCGCGGCCTTAAACGTGGCGATACCGTATTATTGTTCTTGCGCCGGCGTTGGGAATATTGGGTTTTAATGATGGCGATGCACAAAACCGGCGTAATTCCGATCCCATCAACGAATCAGTTAAAGGCCGAAGACATAAAATACCGAATCGATACAGCCGACGCCCGTGCAATCATCGCCTTTGACGACGGCCATGTTGTGACCGAGATTAAAAACGCAATTGGCGATTCGAATGTTTTATTCATAACAAATGATGAAGTTGCCGATTCGATAAACACTATGCCGGACACATTTGAACGCGTGCCCAACGAAAATTCCGACACGATGGTTATTTACTTTACATCTGGCACGACCGACATGCCAAAAATGGTTGCCCACAATTACACATATCCATTGGGGCACATAAACACCGCGGTATTTTGGCAAAGATTGCGCGACGGCGATATTCATTTCACACTGTCTGAATCGGGATGGGCAAAATGTTCATGGGGCAAAATGTACGGCCAATGGTTGGCGGGTGCCACGGTATTTATATTTGATGTCGCGGGAATCTTTACCGCGCACGATTTGTGGCACGCAATGTCAGAATACGGTGTGACATCGTTCTGTGCGCCACCGACGGTTTATAAAATGCTGATTCACGCCGACGCGTCAAAATATGACCTGACGAAATTGGTCAAGGCCGATGTCGCCGGCGAGGCATTAAATCCAGAGGTTTACGAACGTTTTCTTGCCATGACCGGAATTAAATTACACGAAGGATTCGGTCAAACCGAAACATGCGTCCAATTATTTACGAACGAATGGATTGAACCCAAACCCGGCAGCATGGGCATGCCCGCCGCCGGTTGGGACATAAAATTATTGGACGAAGACGGTCGCCCGGTCGCGGATGGCCGTGTTGGCGAAATTTGCATATCATTGGAAAACGGTCGCCCGGTCGGCCTGTTCCAGGGATATCATAAAAACGAAAAATTGACCAATTTGGCGTTTCGCGACGGGTACTATCACACGGGCGATGTCGCGTATCGCGATGCGGACGGTTATTTCTGGTTCGTGGGCCGCAATGATGATTTGATTAAATCGTCTGGTTATCGTATAAGTCCATTTGAGGTTGAATCTGTATTATTGGAACATCCCGCCGTACGCGAAGTTGCCGTCACCGGCATTCCCGACCCATCACGCGGCATGGCGGTCAAGGCAACAATTGTCTTGAATAAATATTTCCAAGGAACAGATGTCTTGATCCGGCAATTACAGGACCACGTCCGCAACCGCACCGCGGCATATAAATACCCGCGTGTTATTGAATTCGTTGACAGTTTACCAATGACCATATCGGGCAAGATTCGCCGCGCCCTTATCCGCACATTGGACAGCGCGAAAAGCGCAATCGGCCTGGGTAAAGAAGACGAAAAATAGTGGGCGAGTGTTAGTGATTAGAAAAAACCGCCCCATTCGGGCGTTTTTTTTAATCCGGTAATTCCCACAACAGGCAATTTTCACTGGTTTCTTCGGCATTTTCGATATACCGCACACATACCTTGTTTTTCTGCCTTAGTTCAATTTCTTCGTCGATTCTTCCAAATGCATAATCAATAATTCCTGCGGAAATTACCCCTTTGCTTACATCATCCGTTGTAAAACCACGTGGTTCTAAAACTGTCATCAATGCACCGCCCTCTTCGGTTAATTTGCCAATGGCTAATTTAAGCCCCCATGTTCGGTTTTCTCCAGCCATACCATTGGCCCCCGTCGACAAGAATACACGTTTTTGGATTACCCCATCGGTGGTTGTGTCGGTGATAACAGAACTTGGGTAGAACCGCGTTGTTGGATGACCGGCGATTTTATCTTGTTTTGTTTCGACCCGGGTATCTACATAGTTTTGTGTGGTGACGGTTTGCGTTGTTGTTTCGGCGTACGTGTTGCCCGCAACCGCCGTTATAACCATGGCAAATAATAACTTTTTGCTCATTGTACTTGTCCTTTTTCTCTCTGATTTTCCTTGCTAAAAAGTGTACAATAAACCAAGGTTTTTTTACGCTTTGAATTTTAATTTTTGCAAAATTGCTAACCCTTTGTTTTTACGAAAAAACAAAATTTTGATTTTTTGAAAAAAAGTGTTGATTTTAAACCTTGGTTTTTTTACGCATAAACCCCGCGGATTCCGCGGGGTTCACTAACCACTAACACTATCCACTAATCAACTTTCTTCATAACCAGTGATGCATTTGTGCCGCCGAATCCAAACGAATTGGACAGTGCGACATTGACCTGACGTTTTTTCGCAACATTTGGAACCAAATCGAAATCGCCAACTTCTTCAACCGGATTTTGCAAATTGATTGTCGGCGGAACAATTCCATTACGAATCGCCTGGATACAGAATATTGCCTCGACCGCGCCGGCGGCACCCAACAAGTGTCCCGTCATAGACTTTGTCGAAGACATACATGCATTTGTGCCGGCGAACATATTCTTAACCGCCAACAATTCGCCAATATCGCCCAATCCCGTTGATGTCCCGTGCGCATTGATATAGTCAACATCCGCCGGTTTTAACCCCGCGTCGCGCAGTGCCGCCGCCATCGCGCGCGCGCCACCTTCACCGCCCGTTGCCGGGGCGGTAATGTGATACGCATCACCCGACAGGCCATATCCCGCAACTTCGGCATAAATTTTTGCGCCACGCGCAACCGCGTGTTCATATTCTTCCAAAACCAAAATACCCGCACCTTCGGACATAATAAATCCGTCACGGTCACGGTCCCATGGACGCGATGCGTGCGTCGGGTCATCGTTGCGCGTGCTTAATGCCTTCATCGCCGAAAATCCCGCCACGCCGATTTTACCAACCGCGCCTTCGCACCCGCCACAGACCATAATATCGGCATCACCATGTTGAATCAAACGCACACCTTCACCGATACTGTGCGCACCGGTGGCACACGCGGTCACCATCGCAACATTCGGCCCACGCAGGCCATATTTAATGGATATATGTCCCGCCGCCATATTGATAATGCACTTTGGAATAAAGAACGGACTTATATGTCGTGGGCCATTGTTCGCCAATTCAATACAGTTTTCATAAATTGTGTTCAATCCGCCGATACCACTGCCGACCGAAACGCCGACCCGGTCTTTGTCGCCGGTGTATGTATCAAGGCCCGCATCGCGTATCGCCTCGTCCGCGGCAACAACGCCATACAATATACATTTATCCATTTTGCGTTGTTCGCGCGGTTCAACAACGGTGTCTGGATTATACATACCGGGTTCGGTTCCACGCACCGGCACGCCCGCGATTTGGCACGCCAAATCAGACGCTTCAAATTCTTCTATTCTGCGCACGCCCGATCGGCCCGCAATAATATTTTCCCACGCGTATTCCACACCGCAACCAACCGGTGACACAATTCCCATACCCGTGACAACAACTCTTTTCATGATTTAAATCCTTTATAAAGTTAAACTTGTGTCACAATAATAATATGTTTTCTGCAAAAAATACAGAAAAAAAAGCGTCACGCAAATAAATCGCGTGACGTGGATATTTCACAAACTTTTTATTATTTTGCGGCCTTTGATGCAGCGCCTTTGACGTGTGCATCGATGTATTTAACCGCATCACCCACGGTGACCAATTTTGCCGCTTCTTCATCTGGGATTGTGATTTCAAATTCTTTTTCCACTTCCATAACGAATTCGACGACATCCAAAGAATCCGCACCCAAATCGTTCACGAAAGCCGCCTTTTCTGTGACTTTGGCTTCATCAACGCCCAATTTGGCGACTACGATTTCTTTTACTTTTTCAAAAGTTGACATTTTATATCCTTTGTTTTTGTTAAACTTTCTGTCATACCCTAAATGACGTTTATGCATAAAAACTATCACTTTCGACCCCGCGTGTCAAGAAATTATAACAAATAATAACAAATGGGGTCTATTCTATGTTTACCAGTTCATCCAATAAATCATTCATATTATTCCGTAAATCTTCGCGGTCCCCGGCCCAGTTTAATCGTCGCATCATGAATTTATAAACATCGTCCATGGTCAGATTCGGTATCCCGGCATTTTCCACAACGCGTGCCCACGCCAACCGCGGATCAGTCAAATGTCCATGTCCGCGCCCCGGAAACACCCAATAACCATCCTGGGGCAAATCGCGCAAAACAACAATCGCCATATCTGACAACGGCATATCACCCCATGTATATCGGTTAAAATCCAAATCTTCCCATTGCATTGAAAACACACGTGTCTTGGGTGCGAAACCATAGACCAACATTAAAAACGCCGCACGCACGGTTGGGTCGCTGTAATCTTTGATTGCATCAACCAACCGCCGCAGACCGTATTTTGTAAGTGGTCGCACCCGCCGATTTTGTGTTGGCTTTGCAACACCCGTCACGGGATTATTTTTGACATAGCCTGTATCAATGGCATATCTAAATACACTTGCCAACAATTCATACATGCGTTCGGCAATGGCGGCGCCATCAATTGTTTCGATGGTATTTTTTATATCATCTACCGTGATATCCGACACATTCTTGTCAAACAGAGATTTCAAATGCCGGTCAATAGACCGCACCAATTTATCGTATGTTCCAACCGTTCGATGCACACGATTTTTCAAATACATTTGCACAAAATCACGGAACAAGATTTTTTTACGCTTTACCGGTGTTTTTTTCATTGCGTCGGCCAAAACATTGGCGACGGCACTGCGCGCATCTTCGATATCCATATCGGGATATTTACCAATAATAACGCGACGATCACGGCCCTTGATGCGTTTGCGCACAAAGAATGTTTTGACACCGCGACTTGTTATATACATACGCAGGCGGGGTTCAGAAACATCTTGAACCACATCAAAACCACGCGATGGCAACGCCAGGTTGTCCAAAATATATGGATTAAAAAAGAATTGGTGCGACATGGCAAATTCTCCCTTTACTTTCTGGTGTGTGGGCAAAACAAATGCCCCGACTGTTTTTACCGTGTTTTATTATTTACCGCGTCCAAATGCCTTGCTACGTGCCACCTTACATTTTGTGACCAATGCGTCATAATCTTGCAAGGCACTTTCGTATTTTTCCCGCATTTGTACTTCCGTGGCCCCTTCGGCAACCGCATATTCAAAAAACAAACTAAAAACTTCTTTGCTTTTTGCGTCTCTTTCACGCTTTAATTTGTGATATGCCCTTATATCAATCACACGTTCTTTTAATCCGAATAAATTCCAAATCGCCAAATTGCGTTCATATCTTGCATTTTTTAGCATCACATACGATTTAACGATTTTTGTATTCCATTTTTTATGTTGACATAACTCTTCTTCACATTTCTTATCTTTGTGAAAGATTACACATGTCATTGGCATAGCCACATCCTGTACAATTACAATATGTGCAGTCCCCTCATTATCTATGACCACTTCGTCATTTACATTATTTTTTGGTTCTAGGCACCGAAAATCATTAACACAATCACGATAATCTTGGCGCGCACGATTAACAGTTTTTTGTTCTTCTTTTAATATTTGCCATGGATTTTTTTTAACAAACATACTCATGTTTTTACCTTTTTATTTGGTAAGTTTTTTAATACGCAACACATTACGTACAAATGCGCGACGTGCCGCACGCGCATCATCGTACGCGAATTGTGCCGCAACGGCATCCCAATTTAATTCTTCATATTCGCAATTATTATTTTGGCACAATTTATGGCAATCAAATTTATCACAAAACTTAACCAGCCCATTATCATCTAAAAGATCCGCACTCAAACTTTTCGCCCTAACGCCATCAAAACGATTTATACACATCGTGGAATTCGCCCCGTCAAGATTATATCCATCACACCAAAGCGAAATTTCCGCAATGGCGCGATTTAACGCCCGACGCGCATTACGTACATTTTGATTCAACAAACGATATTCTTCTAATTTTGTCATCTTGTGTCCTTTTTACTATTTTGATTTTTTATTAAACAATTCTCGTATAAATTGACGACGACGCGCCACCGCCATATCATATCTTTCACGTGCAACAATATAGTCCATATTTTCCGGATACTTTGGACATTTTCTGTCTGCGCACAATTCGGGACCAAATAACGGACAGAATTTTGTAAATTCACCAGCTTCATACGCATTTGGATCCATACATATACCATAAACCCGTTCGAATTTATTTATACAGGCAAAAATTTCAAAATCTTCAGGTTTGTCCAAAAAATATTCTTTGTTATAACTGGTTATCTTGGCACGCGCCGCCCGCATCTCGGCCTTTTTTTGGCGCAGGTCTTTTGAAATATCCCGATATTCCATCAATTTATTCATTTTTCATTCCTTTGGTTTTACACTTTCAGTGCGTTAATGAACGCGGATTGCGGTATTTCTACATTACCGAATGTCCGCATACGCTTTTTCCCCTCTTTCTGCTTCTCCAAAAGTTTTCTTTTACGCGTGATGTCACCACCATAGCATTTTGCGGTCACGTCCTTGCGATATGCGGCAATTGTTTCACGCGCGATAATTTTTCCACCGATTGCGGCCTGGAGTGGTATTTTAAATTGGTGCCGCGGTATAAGGTCTTTTAATTTTTCCACAATCGCGCGTCCGCGTTTTTCGGCGCCCCCCCTGTGGCACATAAACGACAGCGGTTCAACATTTTCTTCGTTGACCAGGATTGAAACCTTGACCAAATCGGACGGTCTGTAATCCTGGACAACATAGTCGAACGATGCGTATCCCGACGATATAGATTTTACCCGGTCATAGAAATCGAACACTATTTCCGCCAACGGCAATTGGTACACCAAAACCGCGCGATTTCCGACATAGGAAATATTTTCTTGGACCCCGCGTCGGTCGGCACACAGTTGCATAATTCCGCCCATATATTTATCGGGCATCATAATTGTTGCACGCACCCATGGTTCTTCGATAGATTCGATTTTTGTAATGTCAGGCATATCGGCGGGATTTTCCAAATCAACAATTTCGCCATTGCGCAAATGCACCTTGTACAGAACGCTTGGCACCGTGTTTATCAACGCCAAATTAAATTCGCGCGCCAATCGTTCACTTATAATTTCCATATGCAGCAAACCCAAAAATCCGCACCTTAAACCAAACCCCAACGCGGACGATTTTTCGGTTGTGAATACAAAAGACGCATCATTCAATGCCAATTTTTCCGCACTTTCACGCAGGTTCGGGTAATCATCCGATTCCACCGGAAAGAACGAAGAAAACACCACCGGCACCGATGGTTTAAATCCCGGCAATGCATCAACCGTTGCGCGCGAATCGGCAATCGTATCACCGACACGGCAATCATGAATCGTCTTCATTCCCGTAATAATAAACCCAATTTCCCCGGTGGCAAGTGAATCAGTATCAACCATTTTTGGCGTAAAATATCCGATTTTTTCTACTGTGTATTCTGCGCCCGTTGCCAAGAATTTTATTTTCTGGCCCCGTCGCAATGTGCCATCGACAACGCGCACCAACACAACCACGCCCAAATATGAATCATACCACGAATCAACCAAAAGTGCGCGTGTCGGCGCATTTTCATCGCCATGTGGTGCGGGCAATTTATGAACAATTTCTTCCAATAATTCCGGCACACCGGCACCGGTTTTTCCGGACACCGCCAACGCATCATTTGCATCCAGCCCAATAACATCTGAAATTTGTGCGCGCGTGGCATCAACATCACTTGACGGCAAATCAATCTTGTTCAAAACCGGCAACATTTCCAAATCGTTATCCAACGCCAGGTACGCATTCGCCAGTGTTTGTGCCTGGACACCCTGGGTTGCATCAACCAAGACCAACGCGCCTTCGCACGCGGCCAATGATCGTGACACTTCGTATGAAAAATCGACATGTCCCGGCGTGTCCATTAAATTCAGTTGATAAACCTGGCCATCTTTGGCGCGATAGTTCAAACGCACCGTCTGGGCCTTAATCGTAATTCCGCGTTCGCGTTCGATATCCATAGAATCCAAAACCTGGGCCTTCATTTCACGCGATTCCAAACCACCGGTGTATTCAATCAACCGATCCGAAAGCGTTGATTTCCCATGATCAATATGCGCAACAATTGAAAAATTTCTAATATTTTTTTGATTCATTCCTTACCCATTCATTAACCACTTATCTGCGGCAATGATACACTCGTATATCGTGTTTAGCAAGGCAAAAATTCAACAATTTACTATTTCAAATTGCTTAACAGCGCATCCATTTTTTCTGCGCGTTCCAGTGTATCATCGTATGTAAATCTTATTTGTGGAACATATTTTTGGTCTAATTTCTGGCCCATTTGAAAACGAATCGTCCGCGTTTCAATATCCAATCGGCGTTGCACGGTATCTATGTCATCGGTATGGCAATGAAAGAACAACCGCACAAATTGCAGACCGCCACGCGCAACCGACCCAACAATCGACACACCCGATAAAATTGGGTCATCGGCATAATTGTTGCGAATAATTTCTGCAACAATGGTCTGGACCTTGGCCGCGATGCGTTCATTACGATTCGAATCAGATTTGATTTTTGGCATTTTATGTTTCCATTGTTTTATTTACAATCTCAATGTATAATATATTCCAACACAATCAAGGAAAAATTTTATGAAATTGTCTGAATACTTGTTATCACGTGCCGAAACCAAGACATATACATGGATTGTATTTTTAATGACGGTCTGTGAATCGATATTTTTATTTATTCCACCCGAAGTCTTTATGACCCCACCAATTATTGCGAACAAAAAACGCGCGGTTCCGGTCGTAATGGCGGCGACATTTGGGTCGATTGTTGGTGGCATAATCGCGTATTGCATTGGATTGTGGCTGTTCGATTCGGTTGGGGTATGGCTTATTGAAAATTTTGCAAGCATGGAAAAATTTGAAATCGCACAAAGTTTATTTATCAAACACGGCGTGTTTATAATCTTTTTAACGGCCGTCACCCCAATACCATATAAATTGATGGCGATGTGCGCGGGATTTATGGGCTTTCCAGCGGTGCTGTTTCTGGGACTGTCAGCGATATTCCGCACGGGCCGTTTCGCGATTGTTGGATACTTGCTCTGGCGGTTTCAAGACCGCGCAAACGCGATAGTCAAAAAATTCTTTTGGCCCCTTACCGCATTGGCAATAATCATCGCCGGATTGGGAATAATATTGATGTTTTGCCTTTAATTTCCACTTGGTAAATACAGGTTCACCACCGGCCCGCCAATAAATTCGCCCGTGCCAGAATTTGTAAAGAATGTATTTGTGACCGTATCATACATTCCCAACACACCATCAGAATTACGGCGGGCGGGGATAAAATTACGAATCAAAGTTGCGCCACTATATAATGCAAAATTAAATACTTGTAGCGCACTTTGGGCCAGGTTACCGCCGTTTTGATGTACCAGTGCAAATAATTTAAGCGACGACGGAGTATTAAAATTATTTTGTACATTTGGATTCCAAACAAAAGAACCATTTAAATAAGCCCCACGCTTTGATAAATTTACATGATATTTTTGTGTTGTCGCATTTGCACCAGTATATCCCCCAGAAGAACCAAAACCAATTCTAAAAGCTGAACCAAGAGAACCGCTACGCGCCCATATACCAATTGCATTTGAAGATGCGCTAACTCTATCACCAAAAATCATAAAATCTGATGTTCTGCCAGTTGCGCGAAAAGTTATATCTACCTTGGTATCTTGATTTCCGATAATCTCAGTATCAATCCATTGTGTCCCCGTGCTTTCGATATATTCCAATGCGGTGTATCCGGTGGGTAAAATTTGCTGTGTGGGCGTACCGAACACATCCATCAACAAACATTCGCCGTGGGCGTCATATTCTACACACTGAAACTCACTATCTATAGCGTTTTGAACAGCGGTGTTCATTGTGACGGCATCAATCAGGGCGTTTTGTTGCGCCGTGTATTCGCCATTTGCGTCATAAATCCCCTTGGTGCCGTATTCGCCCGCCGTGCCGGTGTTGGTTAAAACCTGTGTCGCGCCGTCGTTTGCCGAAATTTTATCTTGTTTGGTTGCAACCGCGGCATCCACATAACCTTTACTTGTCGGAATATTTTCGCCGGCGGCAAACGCGCCCGCAACCGCAAACACACCCATCAAAACAAATAAAAACTTTTTCATATTTTCTCCACTTTTCCCTATGCACAAAGCGTAAAAAAACCAAGGTTTTTTCTATACGCCCCCGGCGGAAAAACCGAAATTTGTAACCAATTGTTTTTACGCAATAAAAAAATTTTGATTTTTTGAAAAAAAGTGTTGATTTTAAACCTTGGTTTTTTTATACACCCATCGCACGCAAAAACCCGCGGAAATCCGCGGGTTGCACTAACCACTATCACTAACCACTAACACCCGTCGCGGCACGCCACGCCGCGGTCGTGACGGACTAACCACTATCACTCTTTACGCACTGTGGCGGTTTATCGCTTCGCCTATTTCGGCCAATGACGCACTTGATGGCAAAATCGGTTCAAAATATACATTCGCGACACCGGGACTCATTCGTCCACGCTTTGGCCAATAAAGGCCCGTATCCGTTCCAACCGGCATAATCGGCAACTTTAATTCATGCGCCAAAAACAACAATCCGCGTTTTAATGCCGCACGATGCCCCGGTTTTACACGTGTGCCTTCGGGAAAAATAATCAGTGTTTGCCCGTTCATAATTTTCTTTGCAACCGCATGTGCAAGTTTTTTCATATTCGTCGCCCCACGCGCCCGGTTCACCGGTTGCAGCCCCATTCGCCAAAACGCCCAACCATAAATTGGAATCCACAACAATTCACGCTTTATAATAAAGAACGGATTTTGAACATTGTTCGCCAAAATCGCAACCTCCATCATAGACATGTGTTTCGCGGCAATTATCGCCTTGCCATCAACACGCACATTTTCATTTGGCGCCATCGGCACACCGTTTTCTTCGGTTTTGGGATAATGCAACGTATATCTTATTCCACATATAATCCGCGCAAGGGTCAACACGCCACGCGCATCGGCCAAGACAAACCTGGTATTTAATTTTTTTGACACCAATCCCACCAACAACAACGGCGCCCAAAGTGCAAAATAAATTCCCAATACAATTTTAAATATAATCGTTCTTAACATTTCATCCCCTTAATGTATTACAAGTAATGTGGTCCTTCTTTGATTCCGAACATTGTGACAATATATTTTACATATTCTATTCCCCAACGTTCCAATCGGCGCGCCGGCGGCATTTCGGACAACGTCACCGGACACGCAACAATCTTAACATCGGGCAATTCCGATTGAATAAGGTATTTTGCGCGCCGAACATGATCTTCGGTTGTTATCACAACGATTCGGTCAAGGCCCGACCGCCCAACAATTTTCCGAATCGCCACGGCGTTTTGATATGTCGATTTAGATTCCGATTCGATAATTGCCCGGTCTGTATTTGGGTACCCCGCGGCATCCGGCGCCCCAATTATATATAAATCTGAATCGGGGTATTTTTCCATCTGTTTCAACGCAAAAGGCACGCGCCGATAATCCCCGGTCAAGACGAAAATACTGTCATTTTCCATAATAAATTCGCAATCGTTTGGCGCGGTCAATTTGAACGCAACCCCGCCCAGCACGAACAAACCCAACAATAAAAACGACGGTCGCAGAATTTTCATTGCTCACAATTTAAAATTTTCAATGTTGTCTTTTTTGTTATAACGATTGCAAAGATAACAATCAATATTGGCATCATAATCAACACGCCCCACCCCACGGCACCGATACCAAGCATAGCCATCAAACCCACGCGTGCCGAATGCGCGACACCGATGACGGCGCCCAATACCGGCAACGCGGCCAAGAATCCACCCCCGCACGCCACGACACAGATTTTTGTAATAACCATCTGCATTTGTCGGACGACGAACGAATCGCTTGCACCGACCTGGTTCAAAATTTCCAATTCGCGCCGGTGCAGCAACGCCGTATTTCGCGCGACGAACGAAACGCACATTCCGATTGCCCCAATCATTAGGGCCGCCAAAAACCCAAGGATAGCAATCATTTTCCATCCCGCATTCACCGACGGTCGCAGTGCATCACTGTGTGTGATAAACCGTGCGCCATCACGAATCGTTTCACGCACCGCCGCGACTGCTTCTTGGTCTTTGAATTCAACCTCGAACATTTTCGGCAAGTATTTTTCCAACGCCCCGCGTCCCGCGCCCGAAATCCAGGGCCGCATCATATCGACCATTTCATCGTTTGACACGACGCGAACCGATTCGATTTTGTCTTTATTTTCATCAAGTTTTTTTTGCACGGCGCGTGCGGCATCATCACCGGCGGCCTGAATTGTTGCGAAATTATTCCATTGCCGATTCCACCGCACGACGCCGCCACCAATAGCCATCGCGATTCCCAACGCCACCACGGCCAAGAACGTCATAAGCCCCATCACCGCGGTCATAAACACGGACTGGTCCCGAAACAGAGAAAAAACAATTGGTCGTTTCATACTATTTATTTCCGATATCGCTAAATTGTTTCGACAACGCGGCAAAGTAGCCGGCGCCATCGTCTTTGATTGTTGGTTTTTTGGCCTCTGTGGTTCGCGGTGTGGCGGTTGCGCGCCGCGCGCCGACAAAGTTCACATGATGATTTTCGACATGCATCACCGGGAATTTATATTTTTCCATCAATCCCGAATTATGCGTTGCCAGAATAATTGTTGTTCCGAACATTTTATTCATTTGTATAAAAAGTTCCATCAAACGCGACGCGTTTTCGTCGTCCAGGTTTCCCGTCGGTTCGTCCGCCAGCATAATTGCAGGCTGGACAATAATTGCGCGCGCGACCGACACGCGTTGTTGTTGCCCGCCGCTTAACGACAACGGGTTAGAATCCGCGAACTTTGCAAGGCCCACCCATTCAAGGGTTTTTGTGACCAATTTTTTCACTTTCGATTCGTCGACCCCACGCACGCGCAACGGCAACGCCACATTATCGAACACCGACATATGGGACAGCAACGAATATTCCTGGAACACAATTGCCATTTTATGGCGCATTTCTGTGACATCGTCGTGCGACATATTATTTGTCTGTTTACCAAAGACCTTGATAATTCCGCGGCATGGCCTGTGCAGTCGATATATCAACCGCAACAGCGTTGTTTTCCCCGCGCCCGACGCGCCCGACAAGAAATAGAACGCCCCGGCGCCAATATTAAACGACACATCGGTCAGTATATCATCGTCTTCGTCATAGCGCGCGCCGACATTTGCAAAAGAAATGATTGTGTTATCTTCCATGCAACAAACCATAGTAAAAAAAATTTTTCGGGTCAAGCCCCATTTCCCCACTAACCACTAACACTAACCACTAACCACTAACACTAATTTTTTTAATTTTGCATTTTGAGATAGGCATTTTTTATGATATACTGGTGTCAAAGAAATGGAGAAAAAGTTATGAAAAAATTTATGGTCAGTTTAATTGCGGTTCTTGCCACGGTTGGCACGTCGATGGCGGCGGAAACATGCAACGGCGGGTGCAAGCCTAAAAAGGTTCGTGTTATTCACATCACTGCGGGCGACCCGTCGACGATGTATGACGACACGCAATACACGACAACGGTTTTGGATTCCGATGGCACGGTTGTTGAATATCCAGAATATTCTGAACCGGCACCGTTAAGTGTTGCGCCGGCGCGTCGTGTGCGCGATGGCAATTGGTATGTTGGTGGCCGCGTTGGTCTGCATTTAATGTCATGGAAGAACAAATATCATGCAACCCCATCGGGCGCAATTGTCGATGCAAGCGCGGATCATGACGATTATACATTTGAACCGGTTTTTGGCGGGAACATTTTTGCGGGCTATCGTTTCACCCCGAATTGGCGTGGCGATGTTGAATTTGGTTATATGACACAGTTCAGCGATTCCGACAACGGGTTCACATTTAAATTACAGACACCGTATATCACGGCGAATGCGTATTATGATTTTGAATCTGGGATTTACTTGGGTGCGGGTGTTGGCATGGCGTTTCCACGTGGCACACTTGATTGGGAATATTTTGAAAAAGATTCTGCATCTGAAACCAAGTTATCATTTATGGGTGCATTGATGGCGGGTTATTCGTATAACCTGTCCGAATCGGTTGCGCTTGATTTCCGTTATCGCCTGGCCGGATTTACGGGACCAAAATGGACACGCACCGTCACACCCGAAGGTACAGCACGCTACAACGGCCTAACGGCATTGCAAACCAAGGTTGGATTTGTAATTGACAATTCGTTGTCATTGGGTCTGCGGTACGAGTTCTAAAAAAAAATAAAAAAAATGTAAAAAGGATTTTGGAAACGACCAAAATTGTGATATAATACCTTACATAGGGAAAGTGAGATGAGAGAGGGAATAAAAACATCATTATTGTCGATATTGTGCGTTGCGGCGGCGGCGACGGCGTCTGCGGCCCCTGCGGTACGCAGCATTGGCGGCACCGGCACATACGAATCGGCGGCGTCTGCGGCGAACGCGACGGCGTCATCGCGTGCGGGGTCATTGCGTGCGACGGGCGGTTACATTCGTCCGACGGCGACGGTATCGACGACCGGTTCTGCGATAAATGGTGTGGCGTCTACGACGGCGGCACCGGCGACGGGCGGTTCTGTATCGACGGGTGGTGCGACGGTTGGCCGCGTGGCATCGACACCGCGTCTGTCTATTGGCAAATACATTGGTGCGCCAAAATCCATAAGTTCATCGGGCGGTGCGGGTTCGGATTTGACGGACCGGATTGAGCAACTAGAAACAACGGTTGGCCGTCTTGACAATGACAAACAGGACGCATTGGTTGATTCGACATATATCACGATCCAGGGCAACGAATTGTTACTGGATGTTGAACGGATTCGTGAAGATTTGGAAATCACCGACGGCACCGACGGGCGCGAGGTTGAAATGGGCACCAACGACGATGGCCTGCTCTGGCGGTATGTTGGCGACACAGAATGGCAGACATTAATTACATGGGACGCGATAAGTGAAAAATTGGACTTTGACGGCATCGATGAAACGATAAATCAAAGCATTACGAACCTGCGCACAGAAATGTTGGCGGAATTGGACAAAAAGGTTGATAAAAACCAAGGCACCGACAACGCGGGCCGTGTTTTGGCGGTTGGCGAAGACGGTATGGTTGCGCCATCTGATAATTACTATTCGAAAACGGAAATTGACCAACAAATCCAGAACATAACCGATGGCCAGGTGACGACGGCGGACCTTGATACCAAACTTGATAAAAACCAAGGGGTCGACAACGCGAACAAAACACTGGTTGTTGGTGCGGACGGCACGGTTGTTCCGTCGGATGTAGAATTTGCGACGACGGACGATTTGGACAACCTTGGGGCGTTGGCACACAAAGATACTGTATCGACGGCGGACATAGATGCCAAGGCCGTAGAGCGCAGCAAATTGGCGGATGATATAACGACACAATTAAGCGGTGTCCAATTCTGGGAAGATTGGTGGATTGCGCACCAGGCCGAATTGGCAAGTGGTGATTACGTTGTTGCGGTTCAACCGGGCACGCACAATCCGCAATTGTTCCGGATTATCACGGCGGACGACGAAGTGTCAACACCATCGACACCATCGACACCGGACGAACCCTAGGGTTGTCCCGGACGGTAAATAAAAAAAAGGGAGCAAAAAAAACAGTTTTGAAAAACATTTTCTTGGCCAAGGAAATATGGTTTTTCAAAAAACCGGTAATGGATAGTAACAAACAATTATTGTGATACCCATTGCACAACAAACAAAAATCTCGCTGTAGCGAAAGCGAAAGCGAAAAAAACAAACAAACAACAAACAAACAAAAAAAAGGAACAACAATGAAAGTAAAAGTAAAAGGATTGGTCTTTGTAGGTTTTGCGGCGATGATTTTCGCGGCAAACGCCATGGCGGCCGATAACACCGTTACATCAAAATCATACGTTGATAACAAATTCCAAACAATAGAAAATATTCAAACGGAATTTACAGAAGCTAATAAAAACAGCACCACACAATACCCATCTATGAGCGCAGTTCAAGCAAAAATCACAGAAGTTGGGGGTACTGTTAACAACAGCACAATTTCTGTTACACAAAATGGGGCAGACATTGGTTCGTTCTCCACCAACCAATCTTCTGGTTCAACACTTGCTATCGCGGGTGCAGACTGGAATGCGGCATCTGACGCAGCAGGCTATATCGCCAATAAACCGACAGTAGATTCGACATTTGATGCAACAAGCAACAACGCCGCAACGTCCGCTGCTATCGCATCTTATGTTACTAATCAAATCCAAGATGGTAGCAACGTCGGTACCGGTACATTGACTGTCACACAAAATGGTATTGATGCAGGTACTTTCGGTGCTAACCAAAATACCAATGGCTCAATCGCTATCGTGGCACCTGATTGGAACGCTGCTTCTGGCACAGCCGGCTTTATCGCGAACAAACCGACAGTAGATTCAACATTTGATGCTACAAGTACAAATGCCGCGACATCTGCTGCTATCGCGGGCTATATCGACAGCTTGCCAGCTGCGGACATCCCAGCTATGCCAACAACTGGTGAAAATGCTTGCGATGCAACACATCCATGCGCATTGGTTACCGATAGCAACGGTGCCCCAGTTTGGAAACGTATCGCACAACAAGGTGACTAATAGTAACCTTTATACAAAAGCTTGTGTCCTTAAAAGAGCTACCTCCGTAGCTCTTTTTTATGCAAAAAATAAATTATTTATAAATATTTTTATTGTCAACAATATCATTTTTTGCTACCTTTGTTCCAATAAACAAAGGAGAAAATTTTTATGACTAATAAACATTTTATATTTACAGATGAATCGTGTGTGAATAACCCTGAAAAACAATACAGTTCTGTTTGCGCCATGTCCGGCAGCGTGAAATTTTTCAAATCACACCAAAAACAAATTGAATCAATTCTCAATAAACCCGGGGAATATAAATTTCAAAAACTAAATCAAGACACAAAAAATGATGTATTGCAATTATGCAATGATTTTATATTCCCTGCAATCGGTTCAGGCGATTTACGAATAGATGCACTGATTTGGAATAACCGTACATATCCCAAAGACCAAAAGTATATGCACTATCATTTATTATTGGCCGTTTTACGCAAGTATTCACCAGATATAAATTGGTTATATTATCCAGATCATGATAGGGGTAAAGATTATGCGGAAATAACAAATATAGTTAACACCGCGGCAAATTCAAAAAAAATATATACACAATCACTAATAAAATTGGCAAATGAATATAATATACAGTATGGTGACGAACTAGATTCAAAGAATTCCAGACTAATACAAATTACGGACATATTTGCAGGATTGGCAGCATTTTCATATAATAGTTACGGCGACTACACAGATTGGAAAAAAAATACAACAGGCACCCTTTCATTTGATTTTGCACAATCAGATATAGAAAATAATAAAAACGCCAAAAACCATCACCCAAAATTTCAATTACTGGACAAAATCAACACCGAATGCAAAAAACACAATCCCAACCACTCAATAGACACTAAACACGGTCTTTATTCATTTAACCCAAGCTATGGAATGAACTTTTGGTTATGGGGCAACGATAAAAGCATGTTAAAAAAACAAACCACCGAACCGGCAAATCCGTAATCTAAAAAAAATGCTTGTGTCCTTAAACACCCACGCATCCCCGTGGGTGTTTTTTTCACCCAGATAGTTCATATTATTTTACAAAATTTAATTATTGCGCCTGATAATCCACTCCCAAAGAATTGTCATTGCGGCGCAGGCCGCAACAGGGTCTATGAAATTGTGACGGATTATTCGAATTTATTCTGAAACCCGCGTCACAACTGCAAAGCCCTATGGCGGACTAAATCCGCCATGACAATTTTTCTTGTATTTAATTATGTTTGTCATTGCGGCGATTGTCATTCTGAACTTGTTTCAGAACCGCCATGACAATTTTTCTTGTATTTAATTATTTAGAAAAATAAAAAAATCTCTGGAATTTTACACATTACATAATCGCAAGATTATAAAAACCGCTTGTGTCCTTACCCCCCCCGCATCCCCGTGGGTGTTTTTTCCACAAAAAATTAAAAAAGTAAACTTTTATAAACAAAAGTGTATTTTTTTTCAAAAAAGTAAACTTTTAACCATCAAAGGATACTTTTTTCTTGAAAAATATACTTTTAGATGCCAGAATTAGGCATAATAAAGGAATTTGTTATGCCGAACAAAATAGAAATGGGACATTTTATTCTTCAACCGCAAGGCTTCAAGGCTTTCGTACCAAGTGCATTCCCGCCAAAAATAAAAAATATGCCGGGAAACATTGTCGCAAAGCACACCGAAGCCGTAAGATTATTGGGTAAACTGGACGGTATCACAATGTTATTACCTGATAAAGATACCTTTCTCTTGATGTTTATAAAAAAAGATGCTGCAAGTTCCAGTCAACTGGAAGGCACCCAGGCCACAATGATGGATGTCATCGAACGGGAAAATATGGAACCGCGCGGTTCTTTACCAAATGATGTGGATGATATATTTCATTATATCAAGGCATTAAACTATGGTCTGGAAAGAACCAAAACCCTGCCGCTGTCATTAAAATTTATACGCGAATTGCATAACAAATTGATGATGAATGCACGTAGTACACAAAATCCATACCCGGGACAATTTAGAACAAGTCAAAATTGGATTGGGGGCACACGACCAGACAATGCGACTTTTGTCCCACCACCAGCAACAGAAATAATGAAAGCACTTAATGATTTTGAAAAATTTATACACACAGATGACGATTTCCTGCCGTTAATCAAAGCGGGGCTGTTACACGCACAATTTGAGACAATCCATCCGTTTAACGATGGAAATGGACGAACAGGACGACTTTTGATAACAATGTTTTTATGGTATAAACGTCTGTTGGATATGCCCATACTTTACTTATCATCATATTTCAAAAAGTACCAAAAAATATACTATGAAAAATTAAATTCATACCACAATGGCGAAGTATTCAATTGGTTAGAATTTTTCTTGGACGGAATAATCGATACGGCAAATTCTGCATTTGACACTTGCGATAAAATAACAAAATTGCGCGAACGCGATACGGCCAAGATAGCATTATTAAGCAAATCTGTATCTCAGACATCTATAAATTTACTGAATAAACTTTATTCTATGCCAATTGTCGGCATAACCGATGTTATCAAATGGACGGGAAAAACAAAAAAATCAAGCTATGCCGCAATAGAAAGATTTGTAGAAATGGGAATTTTAGTAAAAATCGGCAATAATTCTTACGGTCAAAAATGGTACTATAAAGATTATACCGATCTTTTTGCAGACTAACCACTAACACCCCTATTTACACCAACCGGCACGTTTCCCGCCGTGGTACGGGCGGCCCAATCCCGCGCGAATCATACGCGCCCCAACATCGCCACGCCCGTCCGCCACATTTGCGTCAATCCGCCCTAACCACTAACAAAATTTGATTTTTTTGTGAATTTTTGATACAATATACACGCTATGAAAAAAACTATGTATATCATCGCTGGACCCAATGGCAGTGGCAAAACCACACTGGCCAAAGAGTTAATTACTGATGAAAACGCAATTTTTCTGAATGCTGACGAAATCGCCGCCGCAATAAATGATAAAGTTGGTATACAATCTGGAAAAATAATAATAAATCAATTGAACGACATATTAAAATCTGGACAATCATTTGTTCTGGAAAGCACGGTTTCTGGTAAATATCATATGCAAGCCATTAAACAAGCAAAACAGTTAAAATATGATATCGTTCTTGTTTATGTGTTTCTGGAATCAGTAGAACAAAACTTGGCCAGAATAAAAATGCGCACCCAACTGGGTGGACATAATGTACCAAAACAGGACGTTATTCGCAGATATACACGCAGTATTGAAAATTTTTGGGAATTAACACACATAATCCCAAATTGGAAATTATACTATAATGGCGGAACAAAATTTCAATTGGTTGCCCAGCATGATTCCAAAAAACTTGAAATATTGGATTCGCAAATCTATAATAAAATGTACCCAGGGAAAAAATGACAAAAAAATCTATTGAATTATCTAAAAAAATACAAAAGTGTGCGGACCGCGGCGTCCGCAAGGCTCGGGCTGCGGCCCGAAAGGCCAAAATTCCCGTGTGTTACGCCAAAAACGGCAAATTGGTATACGAATATTTATAACCACCTATTTACACCAACCGGCACGTTTGCCGCCGCGGTATTTCCGCGCAAGGCCCGCGCGAATCATACGCGCCCCAATATCGCCACGCCCGTCCGCCACATTTGCGTCAATCCGCCCAAGGTATTTATCATCACGAACATTCGTCAATTCAACCGTCGTGCCGGGCGGTATCATTTCCGCCAATTTTTCACGCGCGGCGGCCGCCATTTTCCGTTCGTATTCACACGCCCCGTGAATTTCCGGTGTGTCTATGCCCAAAACACGCACACGAACAGAAATCTCGATATCGCCGTCCAATTTTACAACCGCGGAAAAAGTATCACCATCAATAATATGCCCAACACGCGCCGGCACCGCCACCGTGGTCCCGGTCAACATTATTCCAAAAATCGCAATCAATACCCGTCGCATTACGGCAACCGTGGTGACCAGGTTGGTTCTAATCCATTTACGCCGTCCGGCAAATCTATGTCATAAATATTTTGCCCGGTGATATCGACACTGCGAATATGGCTTACCCGTTCTATGTTGTCGTCGGTGCGTTCGGTTTCATAATAAACCACGCGACGCGAACCCGGCGCCCAGGACGGAGCCTCCATAAACCAACCGCCCGCCAAAATCTTTTCGTTTTTGCCACTTGGCGACATAACGCCGACATAGAATGTATCGTCCGCCATTTTCGTAAAGGCGATAAATTGCCCGTCGGGCGACCACGCCGGCGTCGCATACCGCCCCGCCCCGTATGTGATGCGTTCCACCGCCCCCGTGTCCAGGTCCAATACATGAATCTGTTGCGAACCACTGCGGTCTGAATTAAACGCAATCTTGCGGCCGTCCGGTGAATAACTGGGACTGGTGTTAATCGAATTGCCCGTCGTCAATTGTTTAAGGGAATTATTTTCTATATCATATTCATATATGTGCGTAATTCCGTCCTTGACCAAAGACAACGCCACATGCGACCCGTCCGGCGAAAACCGCGGCGCAAAGTTCATGCCACCAAATTGCCCAAGCCTACGCTGGGCCCCCGTGTTCAAATCCAAAATCCACACCATCGGGTCATCGTTATAGTAAGACAAAAACACTATCGATTGCATATTCGGCGAAAAATGCGGCGACATAACAAATGTCTTGGTGTCCGACAAATACCGCATGCCATGCCCGTCTTGGTCCATAATCGCCATGCGTTTGGTGCGGTTATCAACCGGACCGGTTTCGGCGATAAACACAATCTGGGTGTCAAAATACCCGACCTCGCCCGTTAATCTTTCATAAATCGCGTCCGCCATAATGTGCCCCAAACGCCGCACAGATTTTTTCGACGCAGCCAAAGATTGCGCCTCGATCTGTTCGCGACCGGCGACATCCCAAACATAGAAATCCAATTGATATTTGCCGTCCGCCAATTTGGTCAATTTCGATTGCACCAACACCGCCGCTTTGATGGCCGCCCAAGATTTGAACGCCGGCATCGCGTCCATCTTGGCAAATTCCGGAAACGCATCATGATTCACAATATGAAACAAACCGGTGCGTTTAAGGTCGGCCTCAACCACACCGCGTATCGTCGCCGCATCGGTGGCGGACGCACCACCGGCAACCTCGAACTTCTGGACCGCGATTGAAATCGGTTCCGCCCCACCCGCAACAATATCAACCTTTAATTCGGCACGCGCCACCGGCACGCAAAACGCAAACACGGTCGCCGCCACATATAAAAATCTTTTCAACATGTAAAATCCTTTCCTTTTACCGATTCGCATCATAGAACATACGCACATAAAGTGCAAGCCCACAAATCACGAAAATATCACCGCCCCACCCCAAAATCACCATCGCAAAAGACACACAACAAAAATTTTTGTATCACAAATTTTTCCACAATTTCCGGCCCACACAGGCCGCTATACACCCGCCCACACACCCGTAAATACTGGGGTTTATACAAATGTATTGACAAATGTAAATACAATGGTATAGTGACTTGTAAAGACGGTTGTATTGGGGTATGTGTTGAACATCGTATATAAAGGATAAAAATGCCAAATGTGATGCAACAACTTTTTGTTATGAACATAGAATCGCTGTTGCGGGAATACGCGGCGTATCGTGCATTTCATAAATCGGACACGGTCATAAACATGCGCATACCAAAACCGATACTGGACCGCCTTAAAGAAATGGCGGCGGCGCAACACGTCCCGTACCAGTCATTGATTTCGTCCGTCCTGTTTTCATTGACGAATAACGAAGACAACAACAAACAATAAACCAAAAGGAAGAAACATGGAAAACATCATGGTCCCAACCGAATACCAAAACGCGTTCGAAATTTTGGGCCGCGGACGCAACACTGCGCGCACATATAATAATTTGTCTTTGTGGCCGGAATTGGTCCCACACGAACCGGTCGCCGAATCAACCACAGAATTTTGGAAATTATCTGATTTATTTCAAACCGTGGACGGAATAAACACCGCACCGTATAAAAGTACTATTACACTGGACAACATTGTGCGGGAATATACGCCGGCAAAATTAAAATCGCGCAACCCCGAACGCATGTCACAAATGGCGGCACGCCACTTTCGCGTTTTGGACGACAAAGATTTTAATGCAGAATTGACCCGTTTTGCCACATGGGCGTTATTCAAAGAAATTGGCAAATCGGCACCAACCGTCTTTCACCAAGAATATTGTTTGGCACCACAAAATGCGGGCATGGTCACAATATACAAAAAGGCCAAACAAACCATGCGTATAGATTTGCGCAACGCGGTTAAAAAATATCAAAAACAATTAAACGGCATTATGCACAAATTGCATGCACAAAACACACACTATGCCGAATTAAACCGCGAAATGATTAAATGGCTGTTTGGGAACCTGGGCGCGGCCGATATTCAACAAGAATATAAATTACCCGCCGGCAAACCTTTGGCCGATTTTATGAACACGAATTTGTTGGCGACATACGAAAACGCACTTGAAAACATTGTTGACCAATGGGATTTCACGGCCCACACGTATGAATATGGCGCGTTGCGCGGTATGGCGTATAACGCAATGATTGCGGCACGCAAAGATATGCAGAAAAAATTCGGCAACCCCGAAAATAACTTTTCACGCATATCGGTGGACGAAGTTGAACAATGGCACAAGAATTGCGAATTTGAATTTGCGCGTGCCCACCTTAACGACCATGTGCGGTAAAAATAAAATCATAAAAAAAGAAAGGCGTCATTCGACGCCTTTTTATTTTTTTCGTGGTTGTTATTTCGCCACACCAAGGAAAGCAATATCGCAACCAAAGAATTCGGCACCACTGCCAGAGCCAACGAATTGTAAAATAATTCCGACCGCAAACAGCAGGAAGAATCCAACCAGCATACCAATACCCTTGTCCTCAATATCTTTCATTTCGGCCTTACCGCCTTTGATATACCCCCATGCCCAGTTCATCAAAACGAACGCGGCACCAATAAACGCCAATGTGCGCAATGTGTTGATAATTGGCTTTAACCCGGTAATAAGTTTACACACACCGTCATCCGCGAACGCCGGCACATTTGCCATAACGAACACAGACGCCATTAAAAAATAATTCGAAATTTTCTTCATATTAAATCTCCTTTGTCTGTGGTATTTTATCATAAAATTATATCGATTTCAAGTGTTAGTGGTTAGTCCGTCACGACCGCGGCGCGGCGTGCCGCGACGGGTGTTAGTGGTTAGTAGTTTCTGAAATTTTATTTATAATTCCAAATTTACTTGTCGGATATTCAAAAACGGCGCATTGCGCCGTTTTTATTAACCACTTACACTAACCATTTATTTCCCGGTTATCGTATAGAAACGGCGGGACACCGGTTCCACGCGACAGCAACCACAATCCCGGGCCACCGGCGCGGTTTCAACCATTGCCGGAACAATAACCTTGCGGTCGGCCCGTGCGGTGCGACCCGCGTTATCGCGCGCAAACAAATCCGCGCATTTTGTGTTTTTATACACGATGCGGTTATTGCCATCTATACCATCAATATTCGCCGAATAATGACGCGCATATTCATCAGAATAATATATGCAATCGTCGCCATCTTGGGTATAGCGAACGCCGCCCTTGTAATAATCATAATATGTGCAACCCGCGACAGTCATTATCGCAACCAACGCCAACATTTTTTTCATCTGTTTTTCCTTATGGTTAAATCTCTATCGCGCCCCCCGATTCGTTCAATTGTATTTTTGCATAAATGCCCCCAGTGTCAATTATTTTGTGCGCAATTCATCAAAATATGGTATAATCATCCCAATGGGGATATGGAAATGGCAAAATACACCGATTTTGGATTGGCAAACACACACGATATGTTCGCGGACGCATATGCGAATGGCTATGCGATTGGGGCGTTTAATTTCTATAACATGGAAACTTTTTCTGCGATTTTGATGGCGGCGCGCGACACGCACAGTCCCATTATCATGGCGGTATCCGAATCGGCATTAAGATACATGGGCGACGAAATGCTTATGTCTATGGTGCGCGGCGCAAACATTAAACCACATGAGCAAATTGCGCTGCACCTGGACCATGGGCACAGTTTTGAATCCTGTGCGCACGCCATAGATTTGGGATTTTCCAGTGTCATGATAGACGCAAGCGCCATGCCATTCCAAGAAAACATCAACCTGGCCCGCCGCGTCGTAGAATATGCGCACGCACGCAACGCCGCGGTCGAGGCCGAATTGGGAACCCTTGCCGGGTTCGAAGATGAAAACACAAATTCCGATGCCGAAATATTTACGCGCCCATCGGACGCGGTGGAATTTGTATCACGCACCGGCACAGATTCTTTGGCGGTTGCAATCGGCACATCGCACGGCGCATATAAACGCAAGAACGACAATGAAAGCCTGCGATTTGATATTTTGGCGGAATTGGAAGTAAAATTGCCCGGATTTCCAATCGTCCTGCATGGGGCGTCGTGTATTCCACGCGTATTGGTTGACATAATAAATCAAAACGGCGGCAAAATGCCGGGCGCACGCGGAATACCGATTGACCAATTGAAACGCGCGGCAAAAATGAATGTATGCAAAATAAATGTGGACAGTGATAATCGCATGGCCTTTACGGCGGCAATCCGCGAAATGTTTAGCACCCAACCCGATGTTTTCAATCCGCGCGAATACCTGGACGCCGCAAAAACCGCCGTATACGACAATACCGTCGGCGAAATAGTAAATATAATGAATTCGGCAAACAGAGTGGTCAGTGGTTAGTAGACAATATGAAAACGGGCGCGATTGCGCCCGCACTAACCACTAACACTAACCACTATTTTGCTCTTTCTACATATTCCAGTGTTTCCGTATTTACGACAATCTTTTCGCCCTGTTCAACGAAAACCGGAACCTGGACACGCACGCCGTTATCCAAAATTGCGGGTTTGCCGCCACTGCCGGTTGCGGTTTGACCCTTTAACGCCGGTTCGGTTTCAACGATTGTCGCGACAACGGTCTTTGGCAAAGTCATAGAAACCGGTTGACCTTCGACAAAGTTTGTTTTAACCGTCATATCGGGTGCCAAGAATTTAACCTGTTCGCCCAGTGAATCCATCGGCATAGTAAATTGTTCATAATCGGACAGATTCATAAAATACGCATCGGTTCCATCGGAATACAGGTATTGACAATCGCGGTCTTCGACCATCAGTTTTTCAACCTTGTCTTCGGCGCGCCAACGGTCACCGCCCTTGTTTCCCGAATCAATATCGCGCAGGTCGGCCTGAACAAACGCGCCGCCCTTGCCCGGTTTAACCTTGGTAATAGATGTCACGGTATAACGATGTCCGTTGTGGGAAATCACCCAACCGACCCGCATATCATTTGCTGTCACAGATGCCATATTAAATCCTCTTGGTTTTATTTATAACAGACCCAGGTTATAAAAAACATTCCAAAAACGCAAGTTTTTTATTCTTTTTTTCGCACCCGATTTGTGATATAATTCAAAGTATGAAAAGCAAGATTTTATTTTTGTCGTCTATGATTTGCATGTGCAGCATGGCGGCCGCGGTCGCGTCCGAATGTACGGGCGATGATTGCTATGAACCCGAACCGGTTGTTGAATCTGTGAACCGTGAATATTCATGGTTTGACTATGACGCGCCGGACGAACCGATTGTGGAATATGAAACGGTGACCGACGAAGTTGTGGTTGATGCGCCATCGAACATGACGCCGATGCGGAATGTTAAATTGCTGTCTATCAAGCCTGTGCCGATTGACGACCGTGCGCCCCTGTGGGACGGAACAAACGGGAAATACACACCGCGCGCATATCCCAAAACCGTCAGTTGGAAAAACGGCGTTCCGCTTTGGGACGATTCTATATCGAATTACAAAAAGAAAGATTTTCGTGATTGGATGCTGTCCGACCTGCCGGAACTTTATCTGCGCGAATCGGACGACACAGAATTGGTTGAATTGTATAACGACACCATGACCGACGCCGCGGAAACCCGCGCCCGCATCGAAGAATTGTTGTCGCCAAACAAACCAAGCGAAAATTTATGGATTGACGCGCCAACAACAGAAATCGCAGACGCCCCGGCACCGTGTGACACACCGGCCGCGTTTGCACCCGACCCGAAATATGTGGCCCAGGATATGTCCGCGACGGTTCGTGCAACCTTTGGTGGCGACGGTTGCCCGTTTGAAACCGAAACCGAATGCAATATTTGGCGGCGCAAACCGATTATTCGCGAAACCGTGTCACCACGCAGTCCGAAAATCCGTGACGACAAAATGTACGAATTGTTGTCGTCTGCAAATTGCAACGGCGAATTGGATGCGAATTCACCCGCGGCGGCGCCATTGGTGGAACGTTATAAAATGCTGATGAAATCTGCACGCGCGTGCTGTATCGAAGGTATGAAATATTCATTGAAAAACGCCGGCGCATCGGATGGTTTGATTTACAAATTTATGTCGGATGATGCGAATTTCTATAACATTGGGAATCGCTGTTTAATGATGAATGACACCGAATTAGACGAAAAATATCCAGAAACCGCAACGGCGGCGGTTGTGGCGGATGTTCGCAATGGGTGTCTGTGCCGCGGTCGGCAATGGTTCACGGCGATGTTGGCACCGTTTGTTGACGCATGGAACGCAAGTCCGGATTTTGCGGCATCTAAATTCTATTGGACCTATACAGACGGCCTGAACCGTTCCGTCACGGTATCCATAAATGACGATGTCCAAAACGTTTTGGAACAAATCGCGGTTTGTCCATAGGCATTACAATTTTACAGATAAAATAAAAATCGCCAACCGGCGATTTTTATTATTACGGCAAATTCCACAGAACACAATTCGCATTGGTGTGGGTTGCATCCGGCGTTGTTGTTCCATCCGCCCATCCGGCACAGGTCTTTTTGGGTTGTGCGTATTCTGCAACTGCTATTCTGGTTGGAATTGCGCCATCAGGATAATTTGTGTAATCTAATAAATCATTTGTTAAATTTACTCTTAAGGCCCTGGCTGTCAGCAATTCTTCATCATGCATATTTGTACCAGTTCCGCCAGTCATTGCACCGCCTTCACCATCAAACCATGCACTGCCCCAATAATCTATTGGGGTCTCACCACCAACATTACCATTTCCATCATACAATACAGCATATCCGGAGTTTCCGGTCGGCAATTCCGGTGCCATCGTGTTCACCGCACCGGCGGTAATCAGTTTGTTTGCGTCGGTTGTTTCATCGTAATCGTTTGAACCATCATAAATTGCGCGTTCACTAAATTGTGTTTGACCGTTTTGCGTACCGTTATACAAAACAACATTTCCAGTTGTGCCGGCGGTAATCTTGTCTTGTTTTAATGCATCGCGGTCATCGACATATTTTTTTGATGTGACGATTGTGTCCGCAAAGACTGAATTTATCGCGATAACAGACGCGATTGCACCAAGTAAGAATGATTTTTTTATCATATTTTTCCCCTATATTCCTATGTAAAAAAGTGTACAATAAACCAAGGTTTTTTCTATACACCCTCAGCGGAAAAAACGAAATTTATAACACATTGTTTTTACATAATAAAAAAATTTTGATTTTTTGAAAAAAAGTGTTGATTTTAAACCTTGGTTTTTTTACGCGTGAACCCCGCAGAATCCGCGGGGTTCACCATTCACTAACCCTTGTCCCACGAAGCACGGCGTGCGAAGTGGGAACTTACACTAGCCACTAACACCTACATCCGCATTGGCATTAAAATAAATAATGCATCGGTGTCTTTGTTGGTTGATTTGATAATCGTCGGCGAAAGTGGGTCTTGCATTTCCATCTGGAATTTTTCACCTTCGACCTGGCCTGCGACATCAAGCAAGAATTTAACATTAAATGTCACACTGAATGATGCGTCGCCATTATATTCGATATCTAATTCTTGGGTTGCGGTTCCGGCATCTGGGCTGGACGCGTTCACAACCAATTTGTTCATAGAAAATGTCAACTGAACAGATTTTGTTTTATCGATACTGGCCACCGAAACTAAATCAACCGCGTTCAAGAATTGTTTGCGGTCCATAATGGCAATCTTGTCATTACCCTTGGGGATAACGACGCGATAGTTCGGATATTGGGCATCGACCAATTTACTGGTCAAAATTGCCGCCCCAATCGTAAAGCGTGCCTTGGTATCCGACAATTCGACATTGACATCATCAACGGTCGCGTCTTCCAGTAATTTAGACAATTCGCCAATCACACGACGCGGCAAAATCACAGACGGCATTTCCGCCGACCCCGCCGGTGCCGCCATCGCACACAGGGCCATACGCTGGGCATCGGTCGCAACCGCGGTCAATTTGGCCGAACCATCATCATTTGAAATATGGAAATAAATTCCGCCCAAATGATAGCGCACATCGTCCGTCGGAATTGCGAACTTTGTTTGATTGATAAGATGCGCCAAATCACCGGTTGTCATTTGAAACTTTGTGGTAAGATTGCTGCCCGCCATGGCCGGAAAATTTTCCGCCGGCAATGTCGGCAAATGAAATACTGCGCGGCCACTTGACACGACCAACGAATCGCCCGATTGTTTGAACGATATTTCGGCATCATCCGGCAATTTGCGCACAATATCATACAGCATTTGCACCGGCACAGTAATTTTGCCACCCAATGTCACATCGGCGGCAACATGTTCAACCAATTCCAAATCTACATTCGTCGCAGACAGGACCAAATCATCCGACACATCCAATTTCACATTCATCAAAATCGGCAAAGTAGCCCGCTTTTCAACAATAGACTGCATATGCCCCAACGCCCGGATTAAAACCTGACGAAACACAGAAAATTCCATTTTTACGCTCCTGTTTATCTTTAAAAAAACTTTTCCTACATTCTCTCTTGGGTGATTTTATCAAAAAATGCCGATTCGGTGCAAGGGTAAAAGCGACCAAAAAACATTTATTTATTTTCTGCGCCCGATTCTGGGCTTATAACCCCATTTGCCAAATCCAGAACCGGCATATCCATCCATTCCGGGTCATCGCGCTTTGATGGCGCGCCTTTGTTCAATGCGGTTTTACACGGATGATCATCCGCAAGCCAGTTTTCCAATAAATCACCGGCCAACAATCCAACCCCCGCCCCCGCGACCAATCCAATTCCGCCCGTAAGCGGGGCCAACAACAGCCCCAGTCCCGTCGCCGAAAGCGCTTTGCCTGCAATGGCGGCGCCACTTACGCCTATATCTGGTTCCGCCAAATTTCCCGATATGACTATGGTGTTCACAACCTGGCCGGAAAGCGACAATTTAATTCCACGCACCGGAATTGTCGTCAAAGACAAATTCATTTTTTCGCGTCCTAAATCAAGACTGCCGTCCAACATGATATTTATCGCATTCGTTTCAATCGCGACCCCGTTGCGCGTTTCCGCCAACCCATCGCGCAGTTTCAAATTTACCGTTGCGCAATTTATTCTCATCTGGTCATATTTCTTTTTCGAACTGAACATATCATGAATACTGTGACGCAGGCTTGTTAAAAAATCGGCCCCATACATATATGTCACCAAATCAGAATGCGCATACCCCGCACCCGACGAATACACACGCACCGGCCCGGTTACGGTTTTCATAACTTCGGACATATTGGCACCGGTCGCACGCACATATGTTTCAAAATCAAGCGGCAATTCAGAAATAAAATCTTTTATATTTATTTGTTCCATTATTTTACCAACAACAATTCCGCGCCCGACGCCCCCCATTTCAAGGTTCATTTTCCCCGATTTTTCTATTGTTCCATCAATTGCGGCATTTATATTACCACCGGCAAAAACCGTATTTGCATCTATACGCACCGTGTTATCACGCACACGCGCCGCAACGTGCAAATTATCCAAAGATAAATTTCGATAAACCGTCAAACGCCCTAAATCGACATTCAATGCAATCTTTTTGCCATAAAGGTAATCACCAAACAACGGCATATCTTTAAATACATTCGGTTCATATTTTGCCGGCCACTTTTTGCCCTTGTATATTTCCGGGAACAATTCCAAAAGGTTTATTTTTTTTGACGACAGATTCACATTTATATCTGTAATTTTTTTCGACCAATCCATTGAACCCGAAAGTACTATCTGACTGCCCCTGACGGAAACAGACGATTTATGCAAAGTCAATTTATCATGCCCCAACCCACCGGCCAGGTTTACATTTATTTCCGGCATTTTTGGAAAATTTAATCCCAAAAATTTTCCGATTGGCCTGATATCTGGGATACTGCCTTTGATAATAAAATCGATTGGAATTTTACTGGTTCCTTCTAGTGCGACATCGGCAACCAAAGTATCACCATCCGAAGAAAACGCAACCTGGACCGGGTAAATTTTTCGTTCAGAATTATACCTATCAAAATAAACGACAAACGGTATCAATGTTTCATCAAGTTTTACCCAACCGGTATATTCGCGTTTCGTATCAAATTTTCCGGCACGAAAACTCAACCGCGGAACACTGTATTTTTGACCATCTATATTCATTACCAAATTGTTGATATTCAACATTCCAAAACCAGGGTCAACAAACGGATATTCGGGCTGCACATTTTCGTCCTGTACGGCAGAATCCGCCGTATAGGCGTTTTTATCTTTTTCGGAATCATTGTTAAACAAATTATATTTTCCATTGGAATTTTTATCAACAAACACACGCACATCATGCGCAAAAATTCTTTGAATTGTTGGACGATTTGAAAACAAAGATATTAAATCCAACCCAACATCTACGGTTTCGGCCTCTATCATATTTTTATGTTTTGCACCCGCCACATTTGGCACAACAACACCGCGCATCGTCACACGTGGCCGCAAAGATAATTTCCATGACACATCGCCCGTAATTTCAATTGGCATTCCGGTTGACGAACGCAATACACCAATAAGGTTTGTTCGCAGACTGTTCATATCCATCTTGGACAAGGCAACAACAACGGCGATTCCCAATACCACAAAGAATATAAACACTATGCGCGCAATAACAAAAAATTTTTCTTTTCGTGTCATTTTTCACCCCTATGGCAACGGCAATTCTAACAGATTTATCACCGGTTTCATAAATTCTGGAATCGGCGCGCGAAATGTCACCATACGCCCGGTTGACGGATGTTTAAATGTTATTTTATATGCGAATAAAAACAGATTCTTGGTTGTCAACACCGAATGCAAGGTCGCATCCATATTATTTTTACCGCCGTATAAATCATCACCAACAATCGGTGCCTTTAATGAAAACGCACTGTGCATACGCAATTGATGGGTGCGCCCCGTTTTCGGCAAAAACAGCATCCATGTCAACATACCCGACGCCCGTGCCAACACGCGGTATTCAGTTATTGCATGATGTGGCCGTGCGCCCGTTCCATTTTCACGCATCGGCGTATCAAACACCCGCCCCTTTAACAGGTAATTATCAATTACCCCACGCGATTCCGCCACATCGCCGTTCAACAGCGCAAGGTATTCTTTGTGTGCATTTTTTGTTTGAAATTCGTGCGATAAAACCTGGGCGGCATTTTGTGTTTTTGCGACGACCAATAAACCACTGGTTTCCATATCAAGTCTATGCACCAACGAAACATTGGCATACGGAAACAACGCCGCCGCCATTTTATCCACAGATTTTCTTATACCGGTTCCACCCTGGACCGCCAAACCCGCCGGTTTATTAAACACAACAATATCATCATCATTATGAATTATTGCCCGACGCAATTGTTCCAAATCAGACAAAGAAAAATGTTCCCCTGATTCTGTTTTCTTGGGTGCCTTGGCATATTCTGCAATCGTCGGTGGCACGCGAATCGCGTCGCCCGCACGCAAAACCTCGCGCCCATGACAACGGCGTGAATTTACGCGAATTTGCCCACCACGACAAAGCCGATAAAATTCGCGTTGTGGCATAGACGGAAAATGTCGCAAAAACCATCGCAACAACCGGGTTCCGTCTTCAACCGATGAAACCGTTATCATTTCTGCCATACAGATTATTCGCCATAGGTTATTTTAACAACATTTTTTCCATTACCCGAATTGCAATTTCCCGATGCGCCACTTTGTTTTCCATCCGACGCCAAGTACCCAACCGAATCGGACCATGCCTTGGTCACAAAGTATTCGCAATCCGAATCGGACAACCCGGTAATAGTCACAATAAATTGCCGATTATTTGTCGGGTCAACGGCCAATTCGTATGTTCCGCCGTATGTATTTCTGTCCGACATACCAATTGCACCAAATATTGTGGCGTTATTTATATTTGAAAAATCATCATATTCGCCCAGTAATTGGCGCACCCCCGTCACAATTTGCAAAACTTCTTCATTTACAGTATTTCGCTTTTGTGTTCGCATTGCGGTTGAAATCATGCCGATTGCCCCAACGGTAATAATACCCATAATGGCCAATACGCCCAACATTTCAATCATAGACCGTCCAGATTCATATTTCATTTTTCATTCCTTTGTTTGATATTTGGTTATATTTATTCTATCATAACAATTATGAATATTCAATTCCGCGATTTAATTGAAAATGCGCCTGGCTCGCCGGGGGTATATCGTATGTATGGTGCCGATGGCACACTGCTCTATGTGGGCAAGGCCAAGAATTTGGCCAATCGCCTGCGTCAATATATTGATATATCAAAATTGGAATTGCATAAACAGGTTATGCGCACATTGGTCACGCGCGTTGAATGGGAAACGGTTGCGACCGAATCGGACGCACTGTTATTGGAACAGAAACTTATCAAGACGGAAAAACCAAAATACAACATAATGTTGACCGATGGGAAAATGTACCCTATGTTGGCATTGACGAATCATGAATATCCACGTCTATTAAAATTTCGTGGAAAAATTTCCCAACGGCGCGACGTATACGGCCCATATCCGTCGGTGTATGCATTAAACGAAACAATAAAAATGATACAAAAGGTGTGTCGCATTCGCACCTGCACAGACACATTTATGAACAACCGTTCGCGCCCATGCCTTTTGTATCAAATCGGCCGATGCAGTGGCCCATGCACCATGCCCGTACCGGACTATACCGAAAATGTAAAATTGGCGCGTCGCATATTGACCGGCGACAGCGAACCCATAGTTGCCGAATTATCCGAACAAATGAAAAAATTATCCGACCAAATGGATTTTGAAAACGCGGCGATTATTCGTGATAAAATATCCGAATTGACCAAAACATCAATTCGCGGTATACGGCGGAATCCCACGTATACACCAAATTCTAACGATGATGAAAAATGGAATGAAACAATCACAGAAATGGAAAAATGGATTGGCAAAAAAATCACATATGCGGGTGTATTTGATAATTCGCACCTGTTTGGAACAAATCCGGTTGGCGCAATGATAACATTTGGTCACAATGGTTTTATAAAAACGGGCTATCGGCATTTCAAATTACATGACCACGCACGTGCTGGAAACGACATTGCCATGATGGCGGAATTTGTCGACCGCGCCGTTAAAAACAGTCCGGAACTTGATTTAATAATTGTCGACGGTGGCCGCGCCCAATGGAACATCGCGCACGAAACGGCACCGAACATTCCAATCCTTGGCGTAACCAAGGGCGAAGTTCGCAACGGCGACGAACACTTTATAATGCCCGATGGCACCGAAGACAGAACAATGGCCAAAGATTCACAATTGTTTTTAATGTTGCGTCGCGTTCGCGACGAAGCGCACCGTTTCGTCATAACATACCACCGCACAACGCGCGCAAAATCTATGACCGGTTCATGCCTTGATGAAATCGAAGGCATCGGTGCGGTCCGCAAAAAAATGTTATTAAATCATTTTGGTTCGGTACGCAATATCATGGACGCAAACATGGATGCGTTGTTGCGGGTACCGGGTTTGGGCAAATCGGCGGCAAAAAAAATATACAACCATTTTCATTAAAATATGATATAATGACGTAAACATATTTTAACCAAAGGAATATAAAATGAAATTTTTCGTAAACTTTCTGTCGGCGTTTCGCATTTTTGCGTCGTTTGCAATTATTGGCACATTGATGTCGGGCATGTACATGACAACGCTTATTCTGTTCACATTGGCTGCAATAAGTGATTTTCTGGACGGATACCTTGCCCGAAAATATGATGTATGCACGAATATCGGCACGGTGTTGGACAGTGTTGCCGACAAATTCTTGGTCATCAATGCGTTCGTATTGTTATGCATTATGATGCCGGTTTGGTTTATTGTGATTCCAATCATACTTATGATTTCGCGTGATTTATATGTTAGTGGCCTGCGCGAATTTATGGGCACCCAGAAAATGGAACCTGCACATGCGCGCACACGGTTTTCGTTTGGCAAAATCAAGGCCGCCATGCAAATGATTTCAATTATTGCATTCTTGGCATTGTTTGCATTGGGTGCATCGGTTGGCGCGGCATCAAATGGCAAGTTTATATTGTATGCGATTTATGCATTACCAAACATTGGAATTTTCGCCCTTTGGTTTGCATTGGCGGCATCCATTGTTTCGGCGGTCACATACACACGCGACTTTGTTCAAAAATTGAACAAGAAACGCAAATAAAAAAACTGATAAAAATAACCCGCGTGACGCGGGTTATTTTTTTACGATAAAATTACCTATACGGCGGAAACCGGCGCACAGACAAAATTAAAACCATCCCTTTTTGGTGGATTTAGTATCACGAAATTCTTCCAAAATTTTCTTTTGTTTATCGGTCAATTTTGTTGGAATCACAATTCCAATTTCTATGTACAAATCACCAAACGATGATGCACGCCCCGTCGGCATACCATGCCCACGTACGCGCAGTTTTTCACCAACCTGGGTTCCACTTGGCACCTTGACCGACAATTTTTTGTCGTCAATCGTTTCGACTTCGATTTCACCGCCCAACGCCAGTGTCGTGAACGGCAAATCAACATGCATTATTAAATTTGCGCCGTCACGGGCAAATCGCGCATCGTCACGCACCCGCACATCCAAATAGAAATCACCGGCCGCGCCACCGTTTATACCGGCCTCGCCCTGGCCGGCCAGGCGCAATCGCGCACCGTCTTCAATCCCGGCGGGAATTTTAACCTCAATTGTTCTATTTTTATGGACAACGCCCGCCCCATCGCAATCAGGGCATTTTTTATCGATTTTATGCCCCAATCCATTGCATTCCGGACACGGTGTCTGCATTGCAAAGAACCCGCGTTGCACATTCACAAAACCGGTGCCACCGCATCGCGAACATGTTGGCGCAGGCTTTCCATCGGCCGTTCCAAAACCATTGCACTTTTCACATTTTACATTACTTGAAAACTTAACAGTATGCGTTTTACCAAAATATGCATCGCGCAGTGAAATTTCCACTTCGTCCAGTAAATCGCGTCCGCGTGTCCGCGCGCCCGCGCCCCGCGCCCCGCCTTCAAATCCGCCAAAACCAAAACCGCGCATCGCTTCGCGCAAAATATCTTCCATGCCGGCACCACCACCCATATCAAAGTGGAACGCACCATTTCCAAACGGGTTGCCCCCCATTCCCGCCGACGCGCCGTTCCCGCCGGCGAACGCGGCATCGCCATATCGGTCATAGGCCGCGCGTTTTTGCGGGTCTTTAAGAATATCAAACGCGTTATTTACTTCTTTGAATTTTTCTTCGGCGGCCTTGTCCCCCGGATTTTTATCCGGATGATATTTCATCACCAATTTATGATAGGCCTTTTTAATATCGGTGTCCGACGCATCGCGCGCAACACCCAAAACTTCATAAGGATTTTTATTCATTTCAACGGTCCGTAATTATTTCTTGCCTAAATATATAATGCGGTTTTTGATAAAATCAAGCCCACTAATATTCTTATTGTGTATTGACATTTTAATATTTTGTGCTATAATAACAAAAGACAAAAAGGACCATAACATGGATAGTTTATACAAATTTTTACAAAAAAACGCTGAACACAGCGAAAAATACAGGAATTTGCCACTTGAACAAATACCGAATTTTTACCTTAAACGCCCACTTACCAAGCATGAAATGAACGTATTACAACTTATTGCATTATGCGAAACGGATAACGAAGAACAATATAAAAATTGGCTACGTTCTATGGTGCTTATTGGCCATATTAAGAATTTTCTAAAAGAGGCAAGAGAGGCGGAAAAACGTGGATATTGGGAACGCAGAAAGCGTATATTACATGAAACTGGTATTTTCGAACCAACTTTGGATAAACCGGTACCCTTTCCACCACAAAGAAGAGAACATTAAAGCAATCGAACATAATAAAATCATCCTGACCGTCCATCTTCCGGACGGTCATTTTTTTAACAAATTTTATGTTTACCCTTGCGCAAAACGAAATAATGTTCTAATAATAGTGGCGTTATGGTTGAACAAAATTCGCACTCTTATGACGCATCGGATATCCAGGTTCTAGAAGGGTTGGAACCGGTCCGCCTGCGTCCCGGCATGTATATTGGTGGCACCGATGAAAAGGCGTGGCACCATTTGCCGATTGAAATTATGGACAATTCTATTGACGAAGCCGTCGCCGGTTTCGCAAAAAAAATCACGGTGCGTTTAATTGATTCCAAAACCATAGAAATAATCGATGACGGTCGCGGTATTCCGGTTGACGAACACCCAAAATACCCCGGCAAATCCGCGTTAGAGGTTATATTGACCACCCTGCATTCGGGGGGCAAGTTTAATAATAATGTGTATAAAACCAGTGGTGGCCTGCACGGCGTAGGCAGTGCGGTTGTCAACGCCCTTTCGTCCAATATGGATGTGACAATTTCACGCGACGGTTACGAATGGCACCAGACTTTTTCCCGCGGTCGCGCAACATCGAAAATTGAACGCGGAAATGCGACGCGCGCACACGGAACGGCGATACGCTTTACAATCGATGACGAAATTTTTGGCGAATCGGCGGTATTCAAACCCATCAAGATTTATCGCATGGCGCGGGCCAAGGCGTTTCTTTCCCGCGGCGTGAAAATAGATTGGCATTGCGCGCCGGAATTGCTGACCGCGGACATGGAAATTCCGGCCGATACAACATTTTACTATCCGAACGGCGTGGCAGATTTCTTGGACGAAAAGACACGCGACAAACCGCGCATTTTGCCGAAAATGTTTTCCGGCGCGGTTGATTTTCCGGACGATTCGGGGCGCGTAGAATGGGCGTTGACCTTTTTAACCGATGAAAACGGTGCGGCGTCGGACGATGGATTCTTTGCATCATATTGCAACACAATTGCGACGATTGACGGCGGCACACACGAAAGTGGATTTAAATCCGCCATCACCCGCGGGATTAAGGCATACGGGGACAAGGTAAACAACAAGGCCGCCGCAAACATTATCGGCGAAGATGTTTTTGATTCGGTTGCGGCGATTGTGTCGGTGTTTTACAAGACGCCACAATTCTTGGGCCAAACCAAGGAAAAATTATCTAATCCAGAGGTTGCAAAATACACCGAAAACGCGCTGCGCGACCCGTGGGAAATGTTCTTGGCGTCCGACCCGAAAACGGCGAACGCATTGTTGGAATTTATAATAAACCTGGCCAATGCGCGCATCCGCGTAAAACAGGTCAAAGAGGTTGCCCGCAAAACCCCAACAAAACGTATTCGCATGCCGGCAAAATTGGCGGATTGTTCCAAACACGGCGTCGCCGGAACCGAATTGTTTATTGTCGAAGGCGAATCGGCGGGCGGCACCGCAAAACAGGCACGCGACCGCGCGACCCAGGCGATTATGCCCCTGCGCGGCAAGGTATTAAATGTTATATCAAATTCGGACGAACGATTTGGCAACAACCGCGAATTAAACGATTTAATTGACATTATCGGCGCGGGCACCGCCAAGAATTGGGACGACGCAAAACTGCGATATGAAAAAATAATTATTATGACCGATGCCGATGTCGACGGAAGTCATATTGCATCATTGCTGATGGCGTTTTTCTATCAAATGATGCCACAACTGATTTACGGGGGTCATTTGTATTTGTCGTGTCCACCGTTGTATAAATTGACACACGGAACCGAATCGGTCTATGTGGACACGGACGAAGAATTGGACGAATTGACCAACGGCAAATATAAAAATAAAAAGGTTGAAATATCACGATTCAAAGGTTTGGGCGAAATGATGCCGAACCAGTTAAAAGAGACGACAATGTCACCGAAAACACGTCGCCTTATACGGGTTGATTTGCCCCCGCGCACGGACGAAGGTGCCGAAGACACCGAAAAAACACGCACGATTGTGTCGGAATTGATGGGCAAAAAACCAGAGTTTCGTTTCCGTTTCATCACCGAACACGCCCAGTTTGTCAAAGATTTATTTGTATAAACCCGGCCAATGGTCAATATTAACGTGCGGTCAAAACCCGCAGATTTCTGCGCCCCCCAGGCGTAAAAAAACCAAGGTTTAAAATCAACACTTTTTTTCAAAAAATCAAAATTTTGTTTTTTCGTAAAAACAATTAGTTACAAATTTCGGTTTTCCCGCTGGGGGTGTATAGAAAAAACCTTGGTTTATTGTACACTTTTTATATAGGAATATAGGGGAAAAATATGATAAAAAAATCATTCTTACTTGGTGCAATCGTGTCAATAATTACAACAAATGCCATTGCAAATCAGGTTATAACCAGTCAGACATATGTTGATAATCAAGATGCATTGAAAGTAAATATTGCCCAGGGTATCGGCACAAACAACGCAAATGTTGGTAAAACATTGGTTGTGAATTCGTCGGGGAATTTGGAATTGGGCACGGTTTCGGCCGATAATTTCGTGGAAGATTCTATAACCGATGGCGTCACCGACAAGGCACCATCGGAAAATGCCGTAAATGACGCATTGGCAGAAAAACAGGACATTATTCCCGCGGGTTCATTCGGCGCAAACAACAGTGTTGTCACGTATGGGGACAATGCCGGGGATACACAAGAAAGATTAATATTGCACCCTAAAGGCATAATAAGCAACGATGCAACTTTGTCTGGTTTATTCGCAAGAGGCGATTTCGGCCTTGGTGGCGGATTAGATAACAGGTATAAAACCCAATTAGGTGCAACTGATAACCAATACAATTACGCATTATTACCAGCAATATATATATCATCAGCGTTTCGAACAAAACAAGCAGCTATAAATGGCACAGTAGGAAGTGTCCCTGTTTTCAATGGTGCGAGTTCTTCTGGTGGTGGTTCACAATTTACCGAACGGGCGATATATGACGGTTCAACCACGTATGATTCAACAACCGATGCAGATAAACTGATAACCGCCGGTGCGGTTGAATCTAAACAGGCGCAAAAGGTGTGTGTGCGTTGGATTGAAAATGCCGAGCAAACCGATGCAAATTGTTTGTTATGGAATTTGCCGTAATAAAAAAAATCGCCCAAATGGGCGTTTTTTACTAACCCTTGTCCCACGAAGTTTTAACGAAGTGGCGAAGTGGAAACTAACCACTAGCCACTATCACTAACCACTCCCTTGACATTTTTTTATTTTGTTATATACTCTGCGGGCTTGTGAACAAAAAACAAAGGGGGCGTGTGTTATGGCAAACGAACAAAATACTTATAAAAAAGTCTACATTGTTGATATGGCCAGGTTAAAAAACAACAAGGTGACCACATTACTTATGGGCAACATATTGCCAATCGTCAATCAAAATGATGCGACCAAACCGACATTTAAAGAATTTTCTGAACGTTGTGTTCGTAAATGCATAGAACAATATAATATCCTTGCGGCGGCATTTGGAAACGAAACCGCATGCACAATTATTGAATACCTGGACGGGGCGGGCAAACCAATCGTGACCCTGTTCCCAACGAATGATATTGATGTTCATAATAATGATTGGACAAACCTGTCACCGGCTGCGTTTGATGACCTGCACCGGACAATAAACGAACGCAATGCTATGATGACAAAATACAAACGCACCATCCAGTCACGATAAACAAAAACATCACAATCCCCGTTCGGGGATTTTTTTTACCACAAAACAATCTATATGCCAAAACCCGCCGCCATCGCACTGCACGCGATACCAAACATTACAACAAAAAACACAAGAAATTTTTTCATCCTTTCCACCCTACCTTTTTTTCAAAAACATTTTACCATATTTCGGTGGAAAAAAACAAACGAATTATTTATATTCTTCAACCATTTCTGAAATCGTCGCAGACATTACCAAATCGGTTCCCAACATTTTTTCAATACGCGCCAACGCATACATAACCGTCGCATGGTCACGACCACCAACATATTCACCAATTTCCGCCAAAGACAAATTTGTCACGCGTTTCAAAACCAACATCATCATTTGACGCGCCACAACCAATGCGCGCGCACGCCCCGCACCACAAACCGCTTCGTATGATACGCCCAATTTTTCACACATAGACTTTACCATCACAATCGGCGATTTAGATTTCTTTAATGTGTCCGCCAATAATTTTTCAACAACTGTTTCATTGACGGCCTCGCCCATAATTTCACGATACGCACGAATTTTATTTACCACACCACCAATCACATGACCATCGGCGGCAACACGCCCCGCAATCATGTTTGCCAATTTCGAATCAACACCCGCGCGTTCAAATATCTTGGCGCAAACCGCACGTGACGGGGCCACCACATCCGCAACCAGGCCCGACGCAAACAAAGACTGCACACGGCGGTCAAACCCGGTCAAATTACCCGGCGCCGCATTTGATGTTAAAACAATATTTTTGCCGGCATTACGCAAATCAACAACCAATTGCAAAAATTCTTCACATGTCGCGCGTTTACCGGCCAAAACCTGAACATCGTCCAAGATAAATGTATCACAATTCCGCAAATAGTCTTTGAATGCGATAATCGTGCGGTTTTGTAATGCGCGCGCAAATTCTGAAACAAATGTTGCACCCGTCATCATAATAACACGACCACGCGCACTTGAATTTATCGCACCCGCCAACATCGATTTTCCACAACCCGCCGGCCCATAGATAAACAGCGGTGAAAATGTTGCCGCACCCATTGCCATCTTTTTGCATGCAGACAACACAAACGCATTTTCTTCGGACGCAATAAACGCATCAAAATCGCCCGCAATATTTTTTTCGACCGGTGCCGAATATGTCTGGACATTGTTATCATTTGCGGTTGTGCGTTTAACGGTTGCCGGCACATTTTCAACAACAACGCGCAACACAACCCCATATTCGCGCGCCACATCATCAAGAATGTTTTTATATGTCATTGAAACGAAATCTGCGGTAAATTGATTTGGCGCACCCAATTCCAAGACACCATTCGCCAAATTGAACGACAACGGCGCAACCCAGGCAGAAAAACAGGCCGCATCCATTCTCTCTGAAATCGCGTTTTTGATTTCACTTGGATTTACCTGTTTGTTCAAGATTGCTGCCTGCATGCCGTTTCTCCTTTTGTCTTGCGAAAGAGTTTCCTGCCGGTGCAAAGTGTGCAAAAGCCACCCGCATACAAACGCCCAAATTTACCAAAACCAAACATTTCAATAAAATTTTGCGTTTGTTTATGTTTCTTTCCTACACTCTCTCTCGCCTTGTTTTTTTATTTTTGGAACCTAACCTTTCCCTTTACATCAGAACCATTTTTATTTCAGTCTTCTTTATGATGTTTATGCCTTTCCTTTATGTCCTGACTACGGGAAATAATTTATAAGATTCATTTCCATTTACAACCAAATATTCATTAAATTTTTGAAATTTATTTTTTGACACCGATTCGGATTTTTACCAGATTTCTGCGGTTTGTATATACACTGTATAGACAAAGTTTTTTTCAAACGCGAACATATCCAGTATCCATTTTCCGAATCAAACCTTGCAATTCCAATATCACTAATTCTCGTTTTATTTCCGAAATTGTTTTTCCGACAATTTCTGCCAATACAGATTCTGACACTGGAACGGAACCAATTTTATCCAAAACGGGGTTTTCCGATTCGGATTTTTTTTGCATTTTTGGTTCAGAATTTTCTTTTGCAAAGAAATCCCCCACCCCCATACACAACACCGCGCGCCCCGACCGAATCAGTGAATTTGGCCCAACCGCGCGGGAATCCGCCGGATGTGACGGAATCGCATATATTTGTCGTCCATACGCACCGGCAAACTCTGCGGTTTTCATACTGCCTGAATTCGAATCGGCCTCGGACAGAATCATTTTTGTTCCTATTCCGGCGATTATGCGATTTCTTTGCACAAAATTTGTTCCTTTGGGCATAAATCCGACGGGCATTTCGCTGACCACTGCGCCGCGTTCCAATATTTCGTAATACAGCCCTTCGTTTTCAACGGGCCAAATATAATCGACCCCGCCGGCCAAGACCGCAATTGTATTCATATTTCCCGCCGCCCGCAACGCGCCGCGATGTGCCGCCGCGTCGGTCCCCATCGCCATTCCCGACACAACCGCAATTCCGTGTTCGGCAAATGCGCAGGCCATATCAGCAACAAAGCCCATTCCGCCCGCCGTTGCGTGCCGCGTTCCAACCATCGCAACCGATTCGCGACGCAGTGTATCCGAATTTCCACGCACCGTTAAAATCGGCGGATGATTTTTAACCAATTTCAATGCGGCCGGGTATAAATCATCATCGTCACCGATAAACTTCACATTTAACCGATTCGCCAAATCAATTTCCCGCAACACGGCATCACGCAAATCGTCACCAACATTCATATATTCGACAACCGCGCCGGGCGATTCAAATCGTCGCAACAAATCATTATACGACGCCGGCCCGATTCCGGCGGACCGCAGTATCAATAAACGTTCAAACAAATCTTTCATAATCCGCACTATAAAATTATTTAGAACCGAATCGCAAGAAAAAACGCCCTGTGCGGGCGTCTTTATATTATATATGTAAAACGACCTAGATATTCAACAGCATATCAAAATCAAACTCTGTGCATTTATCATTTGACGATTTATTCTGCAATTTATCACAGGCGTCTTTTAATTTCTGCAAATTTGTTATAAAAGTATTATACCGTGAATCCCCTTTGTTTTTCATTGTCAATAATTGTGACCGCAACAGAGCATTTCCTTCCAACGCTTTCTGTCCTTCGACCTTGCCCCCAATCAGTTTATTTCCGAACAATTCCATTGACCCGACACCAACGGCGGCACCACCAACCGCGCCACCAACCGTTGCCAATGTCCGCCCGGTTTTTTTGGCATCCAATATGCGTTGCCGCAACATTTCTTCATCAACCCACGAACCACAGGTAATCGTTTCACCCCATTGAAAATATTTTGACGGAATATCCGACAAAGAAATCCGCGAATCGTTTGATTTCAAATCCACTTTGACAAAGCAAACATTGTTTTCCGGATTTTCGGTATCTTCCTGCATGGTGGCGTAATTGTTTGTGTTGCTGAACCGCGACGCCCAAACAAAGGTATTTCCAATTCCGATATTGTTATTAAGACAGGCCGCGCGTTCCGCTTCGCGTTTATCTTTTTCTTCGTTTTTTGGGAATGCGGGTGCGACATCATCATCTTTGATACTGGGCGACCGATTCGTACTTAAAGAAATATCCGGCGTGGTCAATTGATTTTTCGACATAACCATCGCCCGATTTTGTGCCGGCCCATAGTATTTGTTCACCACACTGGATGTGCCAACACGCGGGTCACGCATGGCGTCCGCGTTTGCGACGAACGGCACCACCAAGAATAAACAAACAAAAAATCTTTTCATTGTAAAATCTCCCTCGTCCATATTGTCTGTATTATACCACAAAATTGCAAAAAAACCAAGGGCAAAGATTTAATTTACTTTTTCCAACGCCACGCCAGTTTCGATTCGGTTCCGCCAACCAGGCGACCTATATTTTCCCGATGCCGCCATATGCAAATCAACGAAGTACACAAAAACGCGAAACCAACCGTGGGTGATGCTGTAAAAGCCAAAATTGGCGCGACGCATAACACGGTCAATGACGCCAACGAAGAATACCCCAAACTTAACGCAACCACCAACCATTCAATGCCACATATAACGAACATAATCGGATTTATCGCCAACAATATTCCAAACACGGACGATATACCTTTGCCACCATGAAACCGCAACCATACCGGGAAACAGTGCCCCAAAACCGCGGCAAATCCGCACCAGGCGGCGAATGTCGCCCCACCAATCATTTGTCCGATTAAAACGGCGGCTATGGCCTTGACCATATCCAATACCCAAACCAAGCCCGCCATTCGCAATCCGCCGACCCGCATAACATTTGCGGCGCCGATATTACCACTGCCAACCTTGCGTAAATCGCCCTGCCCCGCAAGGCGCGTCACAATCACCCCGAATGGCACAGAACCCAATAAATAAGAAATAATTATTCCAAAAACATAAAACATTGTTATTTTTCCTTGATTTTGTGTTTGTTTTCTATAAAATACCAGAAAACGTAAACAAATAAAAGGAAAATAAAGTGGCAAACCACAAATCATCTAAAAAAAGAGTATTGGTCACGGCAAAGAAAAATGCCGTAAACACTGCACGGCGCAGTGCGGTTAAAACAGAAAACAAAAAGGCGATAAAGGCCATTGCATCCGGTGACAAGGCCGCCGCGGTTGTCGCGGTCCGCAACGCGGAAAGCAAAATGATGAAGGCCGCCGGCAAAACAATGCCGAAAAAACGCGCTTCGCGCAAGGTTTCTCGTCTGACACGCGCCGTCGCCAAAATGGCGTAATGTGGCCAATAAAAAATTCGGCGTGCATTTTTTGCACGCCTTTTGTTGTATGATAAATCCGCCAATCGGGCCACGCAAAAACTATTTTTGTGGGTGATTTTTTTAAGCGCAACTGCTGTAACAGTTACACAAATTGTTGTTACAGCTTCCGCCACAACCACCAAACCCCATCTCTTGACAAACGTTTCTACAATCCGCACTGGTTGTGCACTGAGGACCAAAAACAATTTTATCGGTTAATTCCCATAAAATACAATCGCCATTTTGCGACTCGTAACATGTTTTATATGTAACCGTCGTTGCCGGCAGGTTATTGGCTACTTCTTGAAGAGCAGCGCCAACCTGTGCCACCGTAACCAGTTTATTCGCATCGGTTTGCAGATTAACCGTTTGACCCGGTTCCAAAATCCCGCGTTCGCCGATTGTGCCGGCGGTATCGGTGTATGTGACGACGGTTTCACCGGGTGTGTTCGCGTTTGTACCAGATGCCGGAATTGTCGCC